>NZ_CP028922.1:792500-1104166 GCF_003060825.1 Paenibacillus sp. CAA11 | reverse complement strand
TAAAAATTATCTCTGTTTTCTCGAAGCGTAGCCCCGCTTTCTCTGCTACCCGAATCGATGCTTCATTGCCTGGGGCAATGATGGAAATCACTCGCTGCAAATTCAGATGCTCAAAGGCATAGGCCATGCAGCATGCCGCTGCCTCAGTGGCATAACCCATAGAGCCAAAGGCAGGATGGATATGATAGCCGATCTCCACTTCCTCCTGGCCGTCAACCCTCTGCTTGATCAAGCCGCAGTCTCCAATGAGCTTACCCGTTTCTTTTAAACATACCGCCCATAATCCGAATCCGTCGGTGACGTACCTGTTCTGATTTCTGACCATCCACTTCCGGGTCTGCTCCTCAGAGAAGGCCGCCGGGTAAAACCGGATATGCTCCGGATCAGAGAAAATTGCATGTAGTGCAGCAAAGTCATCGTCCTTATATTCTCTTAAATAAAGACGCTTCGTCTCGCATATGATCGTCATAGCCCACTCTCCCTAATCGGCAGGTTGTTCCACGATATTCCCCGTCAGTACATTTACCGTGTAGCGCTTCTTTTGCTCACCTTGCGAATCAACACCAATCATCACTTTGACCTTATTTCTTCCCTCGGTCCATTCCACATTCTCATCATATTGAAAGGTTAAGCCCTGCAATTCCGGATGGTTCTTGGCGTAAGACTTCATAAGAGCAATCGGGTCCTTCTCTTCTATTCCCTGATAGGGATCACGCACAAAGGTCCGCACCTGATCATAAACGCTTCTTAACTCCTCGTTCCCGGATTCCAGCTTCAGCTCAATCTTAATCTTATCTTTCTCCAACGTCAGGATTCCTCGGCCCTTGCCCTCCGAATCGCTGTCATCAAACCAGAAATTGGCCTTGTTCCCGGACAACTTGATCGCTACTTCTGAATCTGTAACCCGTCCTGACGGCCCGTCCAGGAAGAAATAGATGCTTCCCGTCTTGTCGCCCGTAACTCGAATATCGACCGCATTCTCACAATCATCATAGAAGGCTTCATTATAATCTTGATCCACCCAGGTTCCTACATAATCCTTCAGATTATAAACTTTATCGACCTGCTCGGATGAATGAGGCTGCTGAGACTCCTTGGATTGTTCTCCCCGATTGGACTGCTCCTGCTGAAGCCGACCCTTCTGATCGGAGCTACTAACCTTGTTAACTGCTTGGGTCTGCTGTTGGACTGGAGAAGACGTTTCTGGCAGTACCTCCTTCTCGTCCTTAATACTACAAGCATTAAATAATACTGCGGCTGCCAGCATGGCTGTACTCACAGCAAGTCCCCGGCCCTTTTGTCGTACTTTCATTATTTTATCCTCTTCTCACTCTACAGATTTCAGCTCTTTATAATAAATCACTGTTGCGCTTAAGTCCCCGTCAGCCGACCTGGCGAACCCCGGGATTCGTCCCGCCTCCTGGTATCCTAGCTTCCGGTACAGCAAATTGGAGGGATCCCCCTCTTTGGTATCGAGGATCAGTCTGATAATCCTTTAACTTTCGGGTCAATCTCTGGAATGGGTACAATCTGAACATGGTCCATCTTCACACCTCCTTATGTATCACTCTACTTGAACGCTCTTAGCATAATGCTTGAAATATCTCAGAATACGCTGGACATTGTCCAGATTCTTGCCGTAATCAATCAATGTGGTGCTTACAGCCGGTCTACTTAACACCTGAACGAAGTAATGCTCCTCACCCGCGGACTTTATCTGAAATTCAATCACATCGCCCCAAGTAAGCCAGGAAATACCGGCGCTAGCCTGAATGATTCCCTCGTCCGGGCTTGTGCTCTTGACCTTCGTTCTCTTAATCTCACCAAGAGAGCGCAGGCATAGCTCAAATATTTCCTCCCGGCTTCCTTCCACCCTCATTTGAATCACATTCTTAACCTTTACCTCTTGCCCTCTATTTCCAGTCTTCTTCAGGTTTCTGTGCTGAATCCAGCCGGTTCCCAAGGTCATAATAAGACCGAAGGGAATTCCATAGATTAGTAGGTATGTAGGAAAACGATCTCCTGTTTCTCCTTTCAACATAGCCATCAGCATCCCGTAGGTTATAGAGGTAATCAGAAATATGATGATCTTTTGCTTCATCGCTCAAATGAACTCCTTCTAGCTGTTTTTATTTACTCCCCACCACACAAATCCATTGCGCTCTCACAAGCTCAAATTGATTCTCTGGAAAAGGAAGAGCTAAAGACACTCCCTTGGTATACTGCTAATTTCCCGCTTTCAACATCCCTTCTACCATGCTTTCTTGTGTTCATGACAGCTTCCGCCGAGTAATCAAAGGTCCGTCAGCTTCCCCTGCTGATTGAGCCTTTTACCAAGGCGGCCCCTGTGCATTCTTACGGCATTTATGTGGAAAATGTTTCATCCTTATAGTGTATCTCATTCTGCTATGCCAAGAGAACCCTTCTATGGACACAAAAGAAGCCGGTGGTTATACCACCAGCTTCCCTCTCTTCTCGGCGATGCCGATTGTCGCCTCAACCCCTGCATTGAACTCCAAATAATCGCTCTCCACCCCATCGCTGAAGATCACCCCGTCCTCCGGCATCTGTGAGGTGATTTGCAGCGGGCGATCTGCGGCAATCTGCCCAAAGACAAGTCCAGCGGATGTATTCCGGCTGGGAAAAGGCTCCCGAACCGAGTAATACAACTGCTGACTGTCCCAGCTAACCGCCTGATGATGGTTCTCCACCAGATATTCCGGCTCCAGTATAACCTGCTGCTGCATGGCATGGCTGACAATTCCGGCAGCCCCAGCAAGCACGCTCTTCAGCCATCCTGTTGCACCTAGTCCGGTCGATATAATTACACCGCTGGAGGATTGCTGCTCGGTCTGCCCGGACACGCTGAGCTGATAACGGGCGGACACATGCGTTCTGCGGCCGATGAACAGATCATTCACGCCGTACAAGGTCTGGCCGTCGTTCAGGCGAGCCTTGGCGAGCGTCACCTCCTTGATGGGACGGGCCTTGTGAAATACATCCTGCACGATCATTCGCAAATCATGAACTGTGAAGGGGAGCAGCACTCCGTCCCAGCGCAGCGGGTCGGGATTGACACCAATGAGCGGCTGATCGGTCAAATATTTGAGCGTATTGGCCACCAGGCCATCCTGTCCAAGCACGACCACTGTATCCTGCTCCCCGAAGATAAAGTTCGGAACATGCTCCCGCTCGACGACCTGCACCCTTCCGATCAGCGACAGCTCACTGACCGCTTGACGGACCGCTTCATGATACCGGCTGTCTTCAGCAGCATAATCACTGAAGTCAGCGCCAAGCCGTTCAATGTAGAACTTGGCCTGCTGCACAGTATTGTACCGGACGATCAGCTCCTCCAGACGAGTCCGCCGCTTGACAAGCACAATCTTATTCTCGCTCACCCTGCCGCTCATCGTCCTGCTCCATTTCTTGCTCCAGCTGCGGCACCTCCGTCAGCCATCAGGCCCTGCAGCAGATCAGGGGTAATGTTAAGCTGGCCGATCTTCTGCGCATTCTCCGCCAGCTCCTGAAAGGCTATTGCAATCAGCTTATCCGGCTTCATGCCAAGGTTAGCCATCGCCTGCAGAACACCGGGTTCAACCCCTTGGAGCGATCTCATTACGGCTCCGAGTTCGTATGCTTTGGCATCGGCCTCCGCCTTCTTGTTCGCGACAGCCAGCTCGATGAGCTGCTGCTTCTTATCTTCCATAGCTGTATCAAATGCCAGCTGCTCTTCACGCATCTGGTTCTGCTTCTGCTTCACGGCTGCTTCTGCATCAAGCTGTGTCTCGCGAATCTGCTTCTTCTTCGTCTCCACGGCAATTTCCGTATTCAGCTCATTCTCCTTCACAAGGCGTTCCTGCTGAATGGAAGCGTTGCGCCGCTCGTACAGCGCCTCGTCAGCCTGCCGCAAAATCTCCTCCCGGGCCTGTGCCTCAAGAGCCCGCTGGGTTTCCTTATTCGGAAGGACAGCTAGAATGGACAGCCCCATTAATTCAATGCCCAGCTTGCTCAGCTCTTCGTTGTTGCCAATTTCGGTTGTGATGCTTCTAGCCAGCCGCTCGCTAGACTGAATGGCTTCCCGCAGAGGCATCTGTTCCAGCTGCTTCTTCATCAGTACTTTGGCGATATTTATGACCCGCTGGGCCAGCCTGCCAGGATCGTCCGACAAATATTGATTCTTCTTCAAATTGTAAGTGTAGTTCAAAATTTGGGCTGTTGTGCGATAATCCACAATCCTATAGGTCAGCTGTCCTTGCACGGTAACCGTCTGATAATCGCTCGTTATCTCTTCGAACATGAACGGAACATCGATCGAGGAGACGGGAACAACCACGACTGATGTAGTCGGCTCATAATAGTAGAACGACAGTCCCACCCCTTCCTGTACCACTCGGCCCTTCTTCATCTTCATCACATACTCACTAGGCTGAAACTTTACATACTTGAATCCGAACATCATCATAACCTCGCTTTCGTAGATTTGTGGATTTATAATAGTATCAAACTGATATTATCAAAATGTTACCATCAAAAATAGCCTTTTGCAATCCCTTTAATCACCCAAAAAATAAAAAGCTTCTGTTCCAGCTTTCCTGTGATTAAGCCCTTTAAAGTGATCCATTTCTCAGTCATGATTTTTAGGAAAGTGCTATAATGGTACGGTGCTTTTTGTGAAAGGAGATTTTACAGCTATGAATACAATCAAACAAATGATGCACCTGCACAAAATTACTACAGAATCCCTGCGTCTAGGCATTCTGCTGGCCATCGTCGGCGGTTACCTGGACGCTTATACGTTTGTAGGCAGGGACGGCGTGTTCGCCAATGCTCAGACCGGCAATATCGTGCTCCTTGCCGTAGGAGCAGCCGAAGGAAATTGGAGCAAGGCTCTCATTCAAATCCCGCCGATTATCGCCTTCATTCTCGGGGTGATCGTTGCCGAAATGATCAAGAAGCATTCGACACACCGATCAGCCTTTGATTTTGCCCGCGCCATCCTGATCACAGAAAGCCTCATTCTGTTCGCCATAGGCTTTGTACCGGACAGTGTACCTAACATCGTCGTTACGGTCACGATTTCATTTGTCGCTTCCCTTCAGGTTTCCGCTTTCCGCAAACTCATAGATTCTCCATACGCTTCAACCATGTGTACGGGTAACCTGCGTTCAGCTTCTCAGGAGGCCTTTTCAGCGTTCATGCAAAAAGACCCCCTCTCGGCCATGCGCGCGATCCGCTATGGGACGATCATTCTCTTCTTCATTGGGGGAGCCGTCATTGGCGGTCTATTCACCCTCCATGTTGGTGCCAAAGCAGTCTGGGGGGCTGCCATCGTGCTGGCAGGCTCATTCATCCTGTTCACTAAGGAAGAACGCCATCCCCATAATTCCGTTTCATAACGTAACGTTATTTCCTTCTGGATTGTAACCCGCCGCTTCCTAAGTGAATACAGTATGGGCATAGGCATTTATCATTTGCCGCTTACCACTTACGGGAGGAATCTATAAATAATGACTATGACCCACTATCCGCATCTGGCTTGGCATGAAACGCTGGATATGCATGAGCTGGTTGCTTTTCAGGCCAACGGCCTGATGAAGCTCAAACGCTCCGTCAAAGAAGTACGCGACCCGGCACTGAGAGGCTTGTACATCCAAGCCATTCAAGCACTTGAGAATAACCTGCGGGAGCTCCTCGCCTTCTATCCCAAGGCACCTCACCCTTCTATGGCTCGCGATCACCTGGCACCGGACCCTGAAACCAGCTTTTTTGCCGGGGACTTGCTTGGCTTGGCTAAGACCAACGTGAGAAACTACGCGATCGCCATTACCGAGACAGCTACTCCGCAGCTGCGGGAGGTGCTGACCAAGCAAATCAACGGAGCCATTAAGCTGCATGCCGATATCTTCTACTTCATGCTGCAGCGCGGCTATTATCCTTCCTATAACCTGGACCAGCTGCTTGCTGTTGACGTGCAGAATGTACAGCGGGCCTTGTCGATGTAAAATGGAATTTACACATAGAGAAAACGGACTGTTTATTTTCCAAACAGTCCGTTTTCTATGAACTCCGATTGTATTCTAGAATGCGTCACGTTCACTAACGTTAAATAACTTTAAACATCAAGGTAGACTTTCCTGATCCGGGATATCCGGACATTTGCAGAAAAAATTTTGCCATACACCCTATCTCCCCTTAAGTAGAGCTCACCCAATACCAGCTGTCCCCAAGCTCCACCGTTTCCATGATATGAGTTCCAAGGTCGCCGTCCTGAGGGCTTGATCCGTCACTGACATAGACAAAGCCTGAATAATTGTCCAGCACGCCCCGGAAGGTATAAAATACAACTAGCATTCTCCCGCCGATGCTGTGAACATACACTTCATTGCCGCCCTTGGACAGGCCCTCATAGTCTTTGGGAAGCTGTAGGAGTGTACCCTCCGCTGCCATGCCTGGTCGCTTGGCGGCTTCCTGCTGTACCCAGCTTACGGCCTCTTGCCGCTGCGCCTTGTGCAGGGAGTAATCCAGCCGGATCGTAAGTGCCGTGAAAGGTACCATCCATACGATCAGTAAAGTGAACAGACAGATAAGACCCGGAAGCCACCGCCTCCAGCCTCGTCCCCGCACTGCATAGATGATCACTCCTAACAGGCAAAATGCAAATAGAAGATACAGCAAAATCCCAAGCATAGGGGATACAACAGGGGTGATATTCCCGAAGATGTCCCACTTCAAGACTTCAAAGAGCAATAAAGGCAAAGAGCCAATAAGTGCAATAGCGACTGCCGTCCGGTAGGTAATCCTTGAGCGTTCCTTCAAATCATCCAGCTCTCCCAAGAGAAAGCACCTCCTGCTGAACTTAAGCTCTGAACATTCGCTTTAAAATAAAGTAGTCCACTCCCCAGGCCAGCGCAATTCCTGCCATATAACGGGCTAAATCGGCGGCCAGAAAGCCTCTTCCAAGAATCAGCGCACCGAGTACGGTTAAGCGCAGGCTGTTCAGCCAATCCGCTTGGTACAGCTGGCCGAACTCTATAGCAAAGCAGAAGATCAGACTCCCTCCCGCTGCAGCCTGGAAGCTGCGCTTGACAAGCAGAACTCTAAAACCAAAGTAAACCATACCGGCCCACAGGGCATCTCCTGCATGCTCCTTGATAAAAAAAGGCATACCATCCTGGAATGCTCTTGATCCCAGTCCCAGCATCATGCACAGTACAAAGGCCCCTAAATACAATAACCTGCGCTGTAAGTTCATTGCTACTCACCCATTCCTTATGTGCATCGCTATTAAGCCTGCAATACCCCTTTACGCTGCAATTGGTTCAGAATCTTCACCATAGCCTCCCTGTTCTTGGCTTCCTTCATATACTTCGGCAAGGAATAGGAGGGTGTCCGCTTAACCGGGCCGGTCGGCTTCTGACGAATGTCCGCGGAGATGTAAGCGAGCAGATAATTCAAATGTTCCCGGTTCATCGCCCAGACGGGCTTTCCCTTGAAGTAAGCAAGAAAATACAGCTCCAGCTTGAAGATCGGCTCTCTTCCCTGCCGGATCTCCCCATGGTAAGAACGATAGGTGGGAACTCTGTGAACAGACACCTGGTTCAAGCTGGAGCAGTGCGGGCAGAGGTGATGAACATACTTCTGTGTGAACTGCCTCTTATCCAGCAGTTCTTCGTTAAACCACAGTGCGCACTTGCTGCATACCCCATTGGCCGAATAACGGTAAGACGGCTCCTCTGCAGCACGATAAGTGCACTTGGTACATCTAGCAGCCGCCTCTCCCGTCTCTTCCTTATATACATGAGCAAGGGATCGACAGACAGGACATACGGTGTCAATCCGCCCCCCGTGATACAAAATATACTCATATGAGAAACGATTGCCCAGTTCATCAACAAACCGATGCATAATTATTGTCCTCCTGTGTGCTTAGAGTTCACCAATATAAAGACCCGCCCGTCAGCATTCAGAATTTGAGTCCTATTATCCAGCTCCACTAACGGCTGACCCCAATGAACATGTCCACAGCAAATCAATGTGGGCTCTGCCTTCTCGATCACTTCCCGGGTCCCCCAATGCCCGGCACAGCCTGCCTCTGGAACCGCTGGACACTGGTGCAGCAGCACAAGCTCTGGGCCCTTCTTCAGCAGGGATTTCAGCACCTGGATATAATCTTCCTCCACCATCCGGTTAGGCTTGTCGGTCCGGCCTGGAATGCCGCTTAATCCCGCAATGGGCAGCTGCTGCACCTTCACGCAGCCTGGCGAATGAAAGTACACCATATCCTGTGCCTCCGTGAGCTCACGAACCCCTGCATCATCCACCAGATCGTGATTGCCGTTAACGCCGATCACCCTGCCGAAGTTCTGTCCGAACGCCCGCCATACAGGCAGAGGATCTCCGCTGGAGCCCATATGCTGCGGATCGGCATATAAATCGCCGCATAGCAGTACGGCCATCCGCTCAAGTTCTAGATCTGGCTTCTCCACACCAAGCAGAACCGCCAGGAAATCCGGCAGGATCTCTCCGAGCAAGCGGTCTCCCTGCTTTGTTTCGGCCGTCCCCTGCAAATCCGAGGTAACAATCAAAGCATCCAGCTCATCGCCAAGGCCTGTGACCTCACCAAAGTAGATAGGAAGCACCGTATGGGCTACCGGGCCGTCTCCACGGACTGCTGTGGTATATCCCAGGAACTCTGCGGGCTCCTTCGATAAGTATTTGATCCTTATGGTCATCATGTACACCGCCCCTATAGAACGCTGCCCAGAACAGACTGGGCCTAATAACAACTGCCGGAAGACTCTATTGCTCTTCCGGCAGTTATACGTAGTATTATAGTGCAATTATAGTTAAGCCTCGAAAAATACGATCAGCCGATAATATCCTTCACCCTGTTCGTATGATAACTGTTGCCGTTACGCTGATCCAGCCTCTGGGCTGTATCCATCGCCATCTCGCCAAAACGCATCGACAGGCGCACTACATCGGTAGCTTCCTCCGGGTGCGGATATTCTACAGGCAGCTTCACCTGGAATTTCACATTTTCCTGTGACAGACGTTTGAACAAACCTGCCGCATAAGCGTCAAAAATCATTTTATCATGAGGGTTCTCATGGTTGAGTGTCAACCCTACGCATTCCTCGAACACTTCCAGAGCTCGAATAGGATCTACCAGGGTCAAGTAACCGATATGCTGGCCGAACTGCTCGGGAAAGTCCCGCTGCCCTTTGATTAAGCGATATCCTTTCAAGTGATATTCCTTCGCTTCTTCCAAGCGTCCGAGATCGTACAGCGGCTTCAACAGATAAGCTAGCGTAACATGAGGCACCTCGCCACAGGTCATTCTCCCCTTTAAGATCGGCTTAGCCAGTCTTAACGCTTCTTCATAATTTCCGAGCATGGTCTGAAATTCCACCAGCTGGTCCTGTTCGCAAGCCTGGCAATTGCTCATATCATCCGGCTCCATCTCCTGGAACTTCTTCAAATAGGGTTCCGCCGCCTTTGCTTCTCCATATTTCATTCCGAGTACAAATCGATAGTAATAGTACGTCCGGTCGCTGTATCCATATTCCCGATACCGGTTTCTCATGTCCTCCAGTAAATTCTCAATTTGGGTACGGCTGATATCAGGGAAGGATGGGACTTGATCCAGCATCCACTTATAGGACCAGAACAGGCTGTAATCATCAAAGCGCTCCGGGTCTTTGTCGAACTGGCCCAGCTGCCAGGAGAAAGCGACCAGCGCCTTCATCGGATAGCCGTGGAAAGTTGCTGTCTCTACGAGTTCGGAGCGGGCTTCATACCCCAGATCGATATCCCCCATGCTGTCCGCTACACGGATTGCTTCCTCCAGTACTTCGACTTTGGCCCGGCCATCCGGCAGACTGTACGCCTGTTCCATCAAATCTTCATAGGTTGTATGCATTATTCTTGACCTCCATGAGCTGTATTGTTATTCGCATTAGCCGACAATCCCCACTCCATAAATTGCAAAATCCCTTGGTTCAGTACACCCATCTCTGCACGGCTCATCGGATAGTGTCCCAACATCAGCGAATTGACGTAAAGCATCTCTACGGCAACCACCAGCATCTGAGCATGCTGCGGCTGGAAGATTCGCGACACCACCGGGTTATCTAGGTTCAGGTAAAGAGTAGCATAAGCCGACTCCTCAAACTTGCCGGTCAGGCTGCTTAACACAGAAGAGAAAGCCGGCGTGCTTACTTCCTCTGCCTTTTCCAGGGAACGAAGGCTGGATGACTCCTGGGACAAGGTGAACAGGGCCGGTAGATCGGCCGGCTTGAACCGTCTAACTTGCACCTGGCAGCGGAACCGCTGCAGCGCCGCGTCCGCGATGCGTGTCAGCTCATACAGCTGCAAGCGCTCCTCTGGCGTAATATCCGTGAAGGAAAGGGATACATCCTCTGGCAGCAGGCGCTCTGCATTTACGCTTGGATGAACCTCCGGCAGCCGAGAGAGCAGCTCTGTATCGTACACATATCCGCCGTTAATAACCAGCATGGCCTGTGCAGCAGCTACATGGGTAATTTGACGGTACTCATCCAGGGTATAGGTGAAATAAAGCGATCTGCCTTCCTTCACTTCCTTCAGCAGCTCACCCAAGCTGCGCCGTCCATAAGTGCTCTCAAACGGCAGCCAGCGGTAAATGATCCGGTAGAACTCCACATCCTCTGCGGCCAAAGCCTTCATAGACAGAGCATGCAGCCGGATAATATTCTGCAGCCGGTCAGGATCTGTCTCCGCCATGCGCATCAGCTCACTGCGAATAGACTCACCGAGCTCTGTGCGAACCTGTTCCAGCGTCTCGTTCTCATAGAAATGCTCGCGGGATGCCGTAGGCTGGAGTTCGTCAGTCCATACGAGACATTTCACGAAGAAAGCCCAGTCCGGCAAAATATTCTCCGCTTTATCAGATACCAGCATGTGCTTCAAATATACCCGGTGCGACTTCTTGGCGTTCAGATTAACTGCCTGAGGGAGAATGAAGGCAATGCCTCCCGTGCGTCCTGTCGCTGTCTGCAGCGGAATAAAATCATGGAATCGCTCGCCGAGCAGCTTGTTTCCGAACTCCAGCACTTCGTCCCTGCAGCTGCGAGCCAGCTCAGGCTGGGACAGCCAGATTGGCCGATCGTGATTGACGACCTTGGTCATCTGCGCGGTCTGCAGCTGAATCGGATACGGGAGCAAGGCTCCATAATCATACAGCCACTTCTCCAAATTCTCGGGATCATAATACATCTCGCAGTCCGGCTTGCAGCGAAGGAATACCTTGGTGCCTGGCTCAAGCGATTGCTCTAGATGACGAATGCTGTAGGTACCGTCAGGATTGCCCCGCCATTCCAACGATGGTCCCCCCTTGGCGGATTGCGTCAGCATAACGATCTCATCACTGACCATGAAGCAGGATAACAGGCCGATGCCAAAGCGTCCGATGAACGAGGTCTCCTGGACCAGAACATCCGTCGCTCCTCGCTTGGAGGACTGTCCGATCATCGCCAGAAACTCATGGACCTCCGCTTCATTGAGTCCTACGCCGTTATCTTCAATGATTAAGGTAGCCCCACTGCCGGAGCCGGATAGCTCAATATTAATCCGCCCTTCGTAGGACGAATCGAGTTTCTTCCTAGCGGTTACTGCATCAATTGCATTCTGAAGAACTTCCCGTAAGTAAACCTTAGGGTTGCTGTATAGATGATTAGATAAAATATTTATCATGCCGCTTAAATTCACTTGAAAGCGGTAATTGTCCTGATTGCTCATAGGTTTCTCTCCTTTATTGGGGGATGACTACAACTAAATCTATGTATAGGTCCCATAGGTTCAGAGGCGACCGATCTTTCAAGGGGCAAGAACTGGTCTTTTTTTCCTCTGATTCAAGTATACCGACCCTATTTCTGTAAAACAATCGTTCCACGGCAATACAAAAAACAGGCCCTCTTTCCCTGTTTTACTTGCCTTCTCTTTGCAAAATTAATCGTTCAAGGGCCCTTTCTCCCAAAACTTTCACTATATATCTCATCGTAAACGAAGTGAAAGTCAATCTATATTGGCCCGAAAAGGCTTTTCATGGCCAGGTAAGGAGAATTGACGAGACCCCTCTTTACCGAGATGAGCATGCTTGACTTGGCAGAAGGCTCATAGTCCGACCTGTAAACAGAAAAAAGCTGCCCACAACCGGGACGGGACTGACCCCCGTTTGCGAGACAGGGATCAAAACACCTTTCAAGTTCTAAGCAACCAGTTGTCGGTAATGAACCGGCGACTGGTTATTTAGTTTTGTTTGAATGCGAATTGAGTTATAGTAAAAGATGTACTCTCGAATGGTCTGCTCGACGATGGCTGTCGTCGTACAGGTTAAACCTTCGAGGTAGAACGTTTCAGACTTTAGTGTGGAATGAAACGATTCGATGGGGGCATTATCAGCGGGCGTTCCCTTGCGGGACATGCTCATGGTAATGCCTTTTCCCTTTACGGCTTCTTGATAGGCCTGTGAGGTGTAGACGCTGCCCTGATCGCTATGGAGTATCGTGCCCTGGAAGATCCGGTAACTAGCCCAGTGTGTCCAGCACGAACGCCGTGTCTTGCTTGTCAGCTATACTGTAGGCCACAATCTCTCCGTTATACAAGTCCAAAATACTCGACAGGTATAACGTCTTTCCACCAAACGGCAAGTACGTAATATCGGTAACAAGGATGGATACTTGCAACGGAAAGAGCGCCCTTATACGCCGGACGGCCTTCGGCAACGATCACGTTTTTGCCCGAACCAGCAGTAAACACGGGTGTCTCGACCGGAAGCAAATACATTCCGGACACCTGTGTGTGGAACCCGGTACGAAATACCATCCAGCGAATGTCGGGGACAGAAACGTAGATCCGTACCCGTCCAGCAGGTCCTGCACACTGGATCAGAAAACGAAAATAGAGTTGTCCATACCGAAGACGCTGGAATCAGGGAAGCCCAAGTCCGCTGACATGCCGGGCAAATCGCGTTGCCTTGGCAAAGTCCATAGGCGTGGCATTAAGGGAGGATTGAATTTCGAACCATAGCGTTCGCTTGTGCTGACCTTGGCCGGGCTCGCACCAGCTTGGAAATAAAAAAGAGAGCATCGCTGCTCCCCTCCCCTCGATCTTCCGCTCCTCAATTGTCGAGATATTGGATGGATCCATCACTCCTTTCCCTTCAGGAACGACCAGTGATCCCGATCAGCCCTGAAAATGAAAAAGACAGGCCGTCCGGGATGCCCGGGAGCCTGTCCACACCTTTTTGACACTATCAGATTAACAGGATTAAGTGACCTTGTCTTGTCCCTTTTCCTGATCATTTTGTGACCTTCAATTGACCTTTTTGATTTTTGGTAACTTTAGCCCTTTACTCGAATCGAATTATGAAACTGACTCACTTATCCAACTCAAATATACCATCTTAATTCTTTTCGAAAGAAAGGAACCCCTTCAGTATTTTCATAATCATAAACCATTAAATAGAGTTTACTAACTTGATTTGCTAACTGAAGTATTAGCTGATCTTTTTCTATTTCATCCATTTTCAAACCACTTACATCGAGATAAGCAGGATATACAGACGTGGACAAAGATGAACTCTTGATCAAATAAGTAAAAAACTCGTTTTCAATAACCTCCCTTTCATCACCTTCTATTTCAAAACACCCTAACTGGCGATAATCATTCTGAAATTCTCCACCTAGAATAAAGTGGCCAATTTCATTGTTAATCTGTTTTTCTTTAATCATTCTTTCAAAAATCTTATAAGCTATATCTTTGGCGTTATTAACTTGAAGGCCGCATGGTTCCCCGTATCTGGTCTTTGTTACAGTAACTGAATCAAAAATCATGCTAAACATTAAAGCCTCATCATCCACTTTATTAGTGATAAAGAAGGAGTAATCTTCTATACTGGAGCTTCCTAGTTCTCTTTGATAAAAATAATGCCTAGCTAGAATCCCTTGAATATTGATCATGTTGATCAGGATTTCTCTTATTTGCTCTTCATCAGTCGTTGAAATAACCGGCAGTTTACGAACAACGAGCTGGTTTGGAGAAAAAAAGGAAGTGTGCTTTTCTTTCATTTCGTTAAAACTTATCTTTTTCATATCCTCACCATTTTCTTTAAAAATGGAAATAGGTGAACTAACTACTTAGTAGTTATGCCTAACGGAAATAAGAACAGAGCTTCCCCTAATGCTTAGCCATAAGCTTCCATCTGTCTGTTATTCATCGACAGGCTCCAGAATAAAATTCGGTTCAATCACACCGATCACTTCATTCCGGGCATTATATACAGGAGCATGCGCATAATCCTTCAGCTTCTCATAGGCTGCCTCGTCTGCAACGCCAAGCTGTCTCAATACCTCCATGGCAGCTACACCGGCTGCCCGAGCGGTACCGTCCTCTGTCTTAATGGCAATGCCGATGCCTAAATCTGTAATCCCCATACACTGAACTCCTTCTGCTCCAACCTTAGCTACTACTCTGCCGCCAAAAGCACGCATCAGATCCGTATCCAGCCGCTTGGTGCCTGCCACCATCTCAGGATGAGCCGTCATCGCTTCACGGATCGTACTCAGCGCTGCCGCCCGACCTGCCGACACCTGTTCTTCAGGCTGAGCTAGACGCGCAAAGCCCAATGCGGTATTGTACAGCGGCAGCCGATGAACCGGCACTCCGCAGCCATCTACACTCAGCTCAATCTCTTCCGCAGGAATATCACAAACATCGGATATGACCTTAAGAATTCGCTGCTGAACCGGATGGGTAACCTCCCGGTAGGTTTTAATGTCCTCCCCCATATATAGCGCGGTTACCAGCATCCCCGAATGCTTGCCGGAGCAATTACTAAAGACTGGCGTTAGTTCCTTGCCTTCCCGGATCAGCTGTTTATAGCTTTCTTTATCCCTGGGCTCGTGAGTCCCGCACTGAAGATCCTCTTCCTCCAAATGAGCGCGTGACAGAATATCCAGCACGGCTGACCGGTGAATCACTTCTCCGCTGTGAGAAGCACAGCTCAAGGAAATATCTGAGGCGGAGTAGCTGTAAGCCTGAGCAGCACCTGTCTCGATCAAGGGAACCGCCTGGAACGGCTTCATGGACGATCGCGGGAAGGTCCTCCGATACGGGTCTCCATAGGCATAGAGCAGCTTGCCCGATGCATGAACGACAGCTACATGAATATGATGTGTGCTTTCCAGATAAGATCCGCGATAGACTTGAATGGCTTGAGACATAGCATAAGCTCCTTTATACTGATTTACTAACCGTCATGATGCCCTTCTTGGTCACCATATGTCCCTCCGGTAAACAGGTCGTTCCCGGGTGATTTCTGCAGCGTTCATAAAGGCTCTTCAGATCCTTGCCGAAATCACCACGGGGGCGCTTGGTTTCTTCAATTCCCCACGGGATCGTGCATTCCAGAATCAGGCCGTCACCACATTCCACAGCCACACACGGGTACGTCTTCTCACTGTCAGGAATCGGTCAATCGAAATATCGCTTACGGACGGCAGCCCATAGAGCTTGAAGACTGTTCTCAATCAGGGTAACGGTCTCCCCACTATTTAAACACACATACAGTGAAGGAATCCGTGAGGAAATACCCATTCCCCTCTCGGCCACCGGAACGACACAGAGCTCCCACTCCGTACTCTCAGCATCCACTGACAAGATTTCATAGGCGACTTCCAGTAAATCTGCCGTAAGCTCTGGGTCGATTAATGAAGTATAGTATCCCTTTTCTCCTAAGGTCTGGCCGGATTGCCGCAATTCATCCGCAAGGAAGCCGATAACTGCTCTCCTTGTAGGCAAAGACAGTATCTCTTCTATGACAGAACCTTTTATTTCTTGACGCTGGCTTGCCTCTGACTTAACAAAAATCTGTAATTGGGTGGGTATACTCTCCGAATTCAAACTAGCCTGCTCTATTTCGCTTCCTTCCCCGCACTGGGTATCCTAATGATATAGTACAAGCTAAGGAATAACCTTCCATTAGAAAGAAGCTGATCCCATGGAATTAATCACAACCGACGTTTGGAACGAAGAGCTGTGGCAGCTTGCAGAGCCGATTTACCACGCATCCTTCGAGGCGCATACTCGCAAGAAGAAAGAGATCCTCCTCCGCATGTTTGAACGCCGAATGTGCTGCCTGCACCTATTAAAAAAGCATGATAACCCCATTGGCATGGCCATCACCGGGGCGGTAGGAGGTGCAGCCGCTCGATTCCTGTTAATTGACTATGCCGCCATCCATCCCGACCAACGGAGCCGCGGTGCCGGCCAACAGTTGATCCGGCTGTTAGAGGAATGGGCTCAGCGTCAGGCCCGGCTAGACGGATTGTTAATTGAAGCGGAAATAGGGCCAAGCGCGGAGAATATTAGCCGGATGGCATTCTGGACTCGCTGCGGCTTTCAGCGCACCGAGTATATCCACCACTATATTTGGGTGCCCGAGCCCTATTCGGCATGGTACAAACCATTTGACGGGCACGACCAAGTCTTTGCAGACCAGCCCCCACATGGCGAAGAGCTGTTCCGGTGGATCACAGACTTCCACCGCAAAGCCTACAGTCGTCGCTGACCACAGCTCTTTCCATTCTCAAAGTTATAAATCAAGAGCGATCATTCTATGATCTAGTTTCAACTGGGCAGCAAGCCGTGCTCACGCACAATTTTGAGCCACTGATCCGCGATCAGCTGATGCCCTGCCGCTGTCGGATGAACCCCATCCCACAACCAGTAAGCGGCATCTACTTGCTCCTCAGCTGCATTAAATTTATCCTGCAGCGGCACAAAGGCGGCTCCAAATTGTTCCGCAAGCCCGCGCACCGTGTTCTGGTACGCTGCCATGCGCTCTTGCCAGAAATCCCAGCGCTCTTCCGTTGCTCCTGTCTTGAGCACAAATGGCTCACACAGCACAAGTCGAGTCTCCGGCAATACCTCTCGTGTCTCCTCCAGCAGATAACGATAGGCCCGCTCGAAGCGATCTGTAGCCCCGCTAGGCTCCCCGCTTGCTATTCTCCAAGCATCATTGACCCCGATCAGAATACTGATCAGGTCCGGCTGAAGGCTAATTGCATCCTCATTCCAACGTGCATATAAATCAGAAGCCCGATCTCCACTAACTCCCCGATTGATAAACACCGGTCGCTGCTTTGCCAGCTCCTGCCCGAGTATTCCCGCGATCATGTAAGCGTAGCTGTGGCCCATAATATGATTAGGATCATCCGTTCTGCCCCGGCCTCCATCCGTAATTGAATCTCCCTGAAATAAAATAACCTGCTTCTTCATTTACACAATCTCCCTTCAAGAATTGAACAGAATCGGAGGGTACCATATGAAAAAATAAACATCTATTTCTTGTTCGACTTTTGCAATGCAATTCCTTCAATAAAATTAAACCGCTTTCGTCACGTTGTGAAGTGACAGATACCGCTTTCCAATGAACCTTCCTATCATGCAAAAAGAGCTGCTTAGAAGTCATAAATTCATGACCTCCAAGGCAGCTCCTTGTTATACCTGTATCCTTCTATATGCTAAGACTATTGTTCACTTAAGGCCCCACCGACCAGGCCTCCAGCGACAGGCCGGGCTCGGCCTTCATGCTGAGCGGCGAGAATTCGCCATGCTTCCACTTCAAATAAGCAGCGGCTCCGATCATCGCCGCATTATCCGTGCAGTACCCGAGCGGCGGAATCGATAGCGGCACCTGCTCGCTCTCACAGCGGGCGGCAAGAGCCGTGCGCAGGCCGCGGTTGGCTGCTACCCCGCCGCACAGCAGCAGCTGTACAGCGCCCGTCTCGCGGACGGCCCGGATGGCCTTCTCCACCAGCACCTCGACGACCGACTCCTGGAATCCGCGAGCAATCTTGGCGGGGTCCGGTTCCTCGCCGCGCATACGGCTCTGGTTGACAAGGTTCAGCACCGCAGACTTGAGTCCGCTGAAGCTGAAGTCGTAAGAGCCCGGCTCGAGCCAGACGCGCGGCAGCTCTGCGGCTTCAGGTGCCTCAGCGGCCAGCTTGTCCACATAAGGGCCGCCCGGATAAGGGAAGCCTAACGCCCGGGCCACCTTGTCATATGCCTCGCCTACAGCATCGTCACGGGTGCGGCCGATAAGGCGGAAATGCCCTTCCCGCTCCATCAGCACAAGCTCCGTATGTCCTCCGGACACGACGAGGGCGAGGCATGGATACTTGATCGGCTCCATCAGCCGGTTGGCATAAATATGCCCGGCAATGTGATGGGTGCCGATCAGCGGCTTGTCCAGTGCAAAGGCCAGGCTCTTCGCCGCCATAACGCCGACCAGCAGTGCGCCGACCAGGCCGGGACCTTCGGTTACCGCAACTGCTGACAGCTGTTCCGGGCGAATGCCCGACTGCTCAAGCGCCTGTTCCAACATTAGTGTTATGCTCTCGACATGCTTCCGTGAAGCTACCTCAGGCACAACCCCGCCAAAGGCCTTATGTGTCTCAATCTGGCTTGAGATCAGATTGCTCAGCACCTCATGCCCGTTCTTGACCACGGCAGCAGACGTCTCGTCACAGCTGGTCTCCACCGCCAAGATATAACAGTCCTTCTCGTTACCTAATCCCATCTTTAAGCTTCGCTTCCTTCCTCGTCGGCTCCCTGCTGTCCTGCTAGTCGCTTGGCCAAGTCGCACCACATGATCAGCGCATCTTCCTGATTATCGGAATAATATCCCTTGCGCAGCCCGATCGGGCGAAAGCCCAGCTTGCCATACAGCGATTGCGCCACATCATTGGAGACGCGAACCTCCAGGGTCATCTTCTGCATGCCCAGCTCCCAGGCATAGCTCATTAAGCGCCGGAGCAGCCGCTCCCCCAGATGCATGCCCCGATGAGCGGTACGCACCGCAATATTCGTCACATGCGCCTCATCCAGCACTGTCCACATGCCGGCATAGCCAATCGGACTGCCGCTCTTCTCCATTATCAAATATTTCGCGAACTGATTCTGTGTCAGCTCACCGTAGAACGCCTCCTTAGACCAAGGAAGCGTGAATGATTCATGTTCAATGATCATGACGTCCGGAATATCCTCCAGAACCATCTTGCGGAACCTGACGTCCCCGCCGGATTCTCGCTCTTCTCTGTGCTCAGTTACTGCTCCCATGGCCGCTCCACCCTTCCTTACGCTTGGCGCAGCCGATTGGCTTCCGCTTCCGCAAGCTGGGTATAATTCGGCAGCAGGCTGTGCACGTCGTCCTGCTCTCCGCGCAGCAGACGGGCCGCGCCCAGCAGGCCCGCAAAGGCGCCCTCCGGCGCATAAGGCGCTACGCATAGCGCCTCGCCCAGCAGCGGCCGGAGCGCTTCCGCGGCCGCCGCGTGCTTCTCGATGTCGCCCGCGAGCGTTACCTTGCTTGGCCGGTCTTCCGCCGCCAAGCTTGACCACAGCGCGCCGAGAGCCTCCGTCCAATCCGCCATTAGGCGGATTCCGTCGGGCTCAAGGCGGCGCGTCAAGCTGCCTGGCGCGGCTTCGAACAGCGCCGTGAAGACCTGACCGCGCCGCGCGTCCATCAGCGGCACGACCCATTCCACAGGGCCCGGTGCTGCGCCCCGGCCCCCTTCTACCGCCGGTTCCAGATCGGCGGCAGTCAGCCCGGCGCCCTTCGCATAGGCGCCGAGCGCAAGGGCCTCCAGGCTCGAGATTCCCGCCACCGGCAGGCCCAGTGACCAAGCCAGCGTCTTCGCGGCGGTCACGGCAATCCGGATGCCGGTATAAGAGCCTGGACCAACGCCAACCGCGATCCCCGTTAGCTCCGATCGCGTTATTCCTGCAGCCTGCAGCACATCAGCACAGGCTGGCAGCAAATATTCTGCGTGGCCTCGTTCGGCCAGCATATTATGTTCGGCCAGCACACGCCCCCGTTCCATCACAGCAACAACAAGCGTTGCAGTGGCCGTATCCATTACCAAAAACCGCTGAGCGGCTTGTACATTGTTCTTATTCATATAACGTACCCCGTTCTTCCTTGAGGTTCATGGCCCAATCCTCATACGGCGTGCCAATCCCCTGAACATAAATGCTGCGCTGTTGCTCTCCCGTAACTTCAATGTACAACCGCAGGTGCGCAGCCGGAAGCAGCTCTTCAATCAAGCTGGCCCATTCGACTAGGCAGACCCCTTGCCCGAAAAAGTACTCGTCCAGTCCTAGCTCATCCGCTTCCTCTAAGGACAAGCGATACACATCCATATGATAAAAGGGCAGGCGTCCCTCATATTCCTTAATCAGGGTAAAGGTTGGGCTGTTCACATATTCCTTGACTCCCAGATGTCGTGCGAACAATTGGGAGAATGCCGTCTTGCCTGCCCCGAGATCTCCATCGAGAGCAATGACGGTTCCTTCACCAGCTCGCGCTGCCAGCCAAGCTGCCAGCTTCTCGGTGTCTTCGAGACTTTCTGCAGGGTACACTACCTGCGCGGATGCCTTATCCATGTTACTTGGCCATCCCCTTCCTATTCCGTCAAAAAAGCCGGCCCTTCTCTCCAAGGTCCAGCCGGATTCTCAAGCTTTACACAGCCTACTTTCGTAAAAAAAGACATATGTACCTATTATATCTGCCGCTTCCTAAGCCCGCAAGGACTGACAGTTCTCACTGCTTTCGTCTTGACCGTCCGAATTCTGGTTGCAACAGAACCCGCAGAACGGTTCATACTATAGGCATCACGCCCAATAATGAAGTGCCTTCAAGATGAGAGGAGCGAAAGCACATGCATACGGTCTGGAAGGGGGCTATCAGCTTCGGCTTGGTGCACGTCCCTGTCAAAATGTTCTCGGCAACCGAAGATAAGGATATCTCCATGAAATACATTCATAAAGCGTGCGGCAGCCCGATCTCCTATGTCCGTCGCTGCCCGGCCTGCGACAAAGACGTGGAGTGGGATGAAATTACCCGTGGATATGAATATGAGAAAGGCCGGTACGTGCTGTTTGAGAAGGAGGAGCTGGAGCAGCTCTCCGACCATACGAGCAAGACCATCACCATTCTTGACTTTGTGGATCTTAAGGAAATTGATCCGATTTATTTTCAAAAGACCTACTATCTGTCCCCGGATCAGGCCGGCTCTAATGCTTATCGGCTGCTGCTTGAAGCGATGCGGGATACCGGAAAGATCGGCATCGCCAAAATTGCGATCCGCTCCAAAAGCAGTCTTGCAGCCATTCGGGTTATGGAGGGCTGTCTGGCGGTGGAGACCATTTTCTATCCTGATGAGATTCGCCCGATCTCCCAGGTGCCTAATCTGCCTGAGGCAGAGAGCGTCAACGAGAAAGAACTGACGATGGCGAAGCTGCTGATTGAGCAGCTGTCAACGCCCTTTGAACCGGAGAAATACACAGATGACTACCGGGAATCCCTGCTGACGCTGATTAACCAGAAGGTCGCTGGAGAAGAGGTCAGCTTGGCACCGGCCCGTCCGGAGACCAACGTGATCGATCTGATGGCTGCACTTCAGGCCAGCATTGAGGCGGTAAGGCCGATTGGCACCGATCCCGGCACAGCACCTGCTGCGGCGAAGAAGCCCCGCACGCGGAAAGCGGCCGCCAAGCAGGCGGAGGATGCAGCCGGCTCTGAGTTGCCGAGACCCAAACGGAAGAGCACGTCTAAGACCAAGAAGGAAAAGACCATCTCTTAAGAACAATAAAGCTTGGTTAACGGCCTCCTAGTATATATCTTGGCTTCATCACCCTTACAGGCTCTGTGTGGTAAGGCATTGCTCTGGCGGAATATTCGCCATAGACTGGATCACCGGATGGCGCATCGTTCCGCCCGGTGTCCATTCCAGGAACTGAACCTTCACGGTCAGGGACGGCTGTACCCAAGCCGCCCCTTTGCTGCGTTCGGGCAAGTTAAGGAAGGGACGCTCTGTAATGAGCAGCGGCTCAACCAGCTCAGTGATGGAGCTCCAGTCTTTTACCGTAAATTTGCCCGTTCCGGCATGGCCGATATACCGTAAGTTTCCCCGCTCATTGTACAAGCCGAGCAGAAGCGCATTGACGGTACCATCCCGGTAGGTGACTCCGCCAACTACAGCATATAGATCGAGCGAGATTTTTTGCTTCTGCCAGCGCTTATCCTTGCCTCCAGGGGCGTATACGCTGTTCAAATCCTTGCATACGATTCCTTCCCATCCTTGAAGCTCCATCACTTTGAACAGCTGGGCCGGGTCAGGATAGTTCTGAACCAGCTGAACCTTTTCGCTCGGCACAATAATCTCCTGCAGAATATTCTGCCTTTCCTTAAGCGGAAGATCCGTAAGCCACTCTCCATCCCGGTACAGCACATCAAACACCATATAAATCGCTGTAACTCTATTCAGTGCGAATTGAATTTCATTCTGCCGCTTTAGGCTGTCACGCTTCATAATCTGATGAAAGGAAGGCTTCCCGCCCTCCAGGGCAATTATTTCTCCATCCAATATGACCGAACTTGCCTTGCAATAGGCCGTGGTATCCACAAACTCCGGGTACTGCCGGGTGCGGTCATTTCCCTTTCGGTTGATCAGCCGCACAGCTTCCCCATCATTGTATACCAGCATGCGAACCCCGTCCCACTTGACCTGGACAGCCCAATTCTCACCGGAAGGCGCTAGGTCGGTTGTAATCGGTTCAAAAGGCACTACAGGCTGTAGCTTCATCAGGCTTCCTCCATAACAGTAATCCATACTCCTTCATCACTTCCGCTTCCCAAAGGATACCCCCATAAGAGGAAACCCATTCCTTCGCGCTTGCCTCATACTTCCTTCAAGGGATGGATAACTTAATTCGTATAAGCCTAGTAAAAAGGAGTGATCCCGAATGCCCCCTGCTGTTAAAGGATCCATTAAGGTAGAAGGCCAGGAGATTCCCATCTCCAATCCGGACAAGCTGCTATGGCCTGAAATGGGGATTACCAAGCGAATTTACCTGGAGAAACTGGCCGAGCTTTCCCCTTATCTGCTGCGTTACTGCACGAATCGGCTGCTGACCACGATCCGCTATCCGGGAGGCATTCACAGTCCGTTTTTTTACCAGAAGAATGCCCCGGAACCGCTGCCCGAATTCGTAAAGACAGCCGTTCATGAAAATATACGTTATATTGTCATGGACAGTCTGCCGGTGCTCCTATGGCTTGGCAATCTGGCCTCCATTGAATTCCACCCCTCACTTCATTATGTAGGCGAATCGCTGCCTTGCGAGTGGATGATTGATCTGGACCCCACGCTGGAGGAAGAACCGAGAATCATGGAGGCAGCCGCCTATGTAGGAGATATCCTGACATCTCTGGGGCTGCAATCCGTCCCCAAAACATCAGGGGCTACCGGCGTTCAAATTATCGTACCGATCGAGTATGGAGTTACGTTCGATGAGCTTCGGCTAATCGGTCATTTTGTCGCCAAGTATGTTACGGAGAAGTATCCTGGCTTGTTCACCATTGAACGGCTGAAGCGTCATCGCGAGGACAAGATTTACTTCGACTACCTCCAGCACTACGGCGGCAAGACGCTAGCTGCTCCGTATACCCCCCGTGCACGCCAAGCGGCCAGCGTCTCCACGCCGCTTACCTGGGAAGAGGTGCGCCGCAATCCGCGCCCGTCTGACTTTCACCTGCTCAATATTGGCGCCAGGCTAGCGCAAAAGGGCGACCTTCTGCAAGAAGTGCCGCCACAATCGGTAAAGCTTATTCTCCAGCATTTACAGCCTTAACAGCCCCAAGTCACAGCCAGGAAATAAGGCTATGGCCTCCCTATGGGTTTACTTACCCTTCTCACTAGCATGAGCACGAGGCCATTGTCTCACACCAAACAGCATTATAAGAGCGGGGACAGCATGCGTGCCATAATTTCCGCACCCTTTTGCAGACGGGGACGCCGTGAGAACTCCCCGAGCTCCATGGGACGGGAGTCCAGCAAATCCTGCTCGAAATCGTCCATCAGACGACGAATCGGCCCTTGATCGAACAGAATTGCGGTCATTTCAAAGTTATAGAAGAAGCTGCGCATATCCATGTTTGCAGAGCCGACTGTTGCTAGCAGGTCATCTACAATCATCATTTTGGAATGAACGAACCCTTTAGTATATTGATAGAACCTTACTCCGGCCTGGAGCAGTTCTTCGACATAGGATAGAGACGCAAGATGCACAAACCGGCTGTCGCTCTTGTATGGAATAATGATCTTGACCTCAACCCCGCTCACGGCTGCCGTCTTCAGTGCTTCATACACGCTGCTGTCCGGTATGAAATAAGGAGTCGACAGCCATACACGCTGCTTTGCAACCGCAATGGCGCCGAAGCACATCTCCTGAATGGCATCCCAATGCTGGTCAGGACCGCTTGTCAGAATCTGCACCTGTTCATTCTTCTTACAATGATGCTCCGGAAACAGATCGGGATCATTGATCCGCTGACCGGAAGCAAGCCGCCAATCTCCCAGGAACGTATTCTGCAGAAAATAAACCGCATCCCCCTCGATTTTTACATGGGTATCCCGCCAGAAGCCCATCTTCTCGTACAGACCCAGATAATCGTCCCCGATATTGATCCCGCCCATAAAGCCGACCGTACCGTCGACGATCAGAATTTTCCGGTGATTCCGATAATTCACCCGGCGGTCGATCAGCGCAATCAGTGGTGGGAGGAAGAAGTGAAACTCAACTCCCGCTTCCTTCAGCTTGTCAATGAACGGACGCTTGAGCTTATAGCTGCCCAGGCCATCGCAGATCAGACGCACCTTGACCCCCTCACGAGCCTTGCGAATCATCACTTCCTGGAATTTGGTTCCGATCATGTCACTGCGGAAGATATAGAATTCAATATGAATATGGTCCTTGGCCTTCTCCATGGCCTCAAGCATAGCCCGGAACGTCTCTTCGCCATCCTTAAGCACCCGTGTAGAATTGCATCCGGTGATCGGGCTTTCCGACAGGTGGGAGAGCAGGCCGAACAGCCTTTCCTGGTGCAGAAAATCGGGATTCTGCATCTCCTCAACCGATTCGATAATGACGGATTGCTTCCACAGGCGGCCCTTCATTTCCTGAAATAGGCGCGTCCCCCGTGTGCGGAGCTTCTTGCGCTTCTTATAATCCTGGGCCACAAAATAATAGAGGACAAAGCCGATCAGCGGAACACAGAACAGGATGAACAGCCAGGCAACCGTCTTAGAGGGATTACGAAACTCCAGGATGAGAATGGTTGCAATCTGGAATATAAAAGCAAGCAATGCGGTTGTCAGCCACAAATCAAAAACCACCATAGGTAACCCCCTCTCAATCAGCATTAACCATATGTACAGCTTCTTATTCGCAGGCAGGCTGCCTGCTTCTTAAACACCCGGGAGATTTATATGTATATCAGACAAGGACTTAAAGGCATGTTTTAAGAGAAACGGGAATAGATAAAGAATAGGCCCCGCTTGGCGAAGCTATCGAATTGAAGGATGGTCTTCAAATAGTTGTACAACTAGAAAATTATACTGTCACATGGTTAAAAAAGCTAGAGAAAGCTTGGAAAGGAGATGCCTATGTATGTTGCTCAAAGACAAGCTCGCAGCCTGACCCTGCTAGTGCTCCGTGAAGGCGGGCGCCCGGCCCGGCAGCTGCGCCTGTCCAAACCGGTTATGGTGTGCGTCCCCATCTTTGCTCTCTTGTCCATTTCCAGCCTAATCATAAGTCTGCAAATCAAATCAAACCAGACCATTGCCGGACTTCAGCACCGACTCTCTGAGCAGCAGCTGACCCTCGAAGCAGTAGTCTCCGACAAGAATGAAGCCATGCGAAGGCTCCAGGGACAGGTGCTGAATCTATCCGAACAGTCCAAGGCTATTAAACAACAGATTAGTAATATGTCCAGTCTTGAGACAGAGCTTGAACAGTTCTTGGGCAAACCTTCCTCCAATCAGACCGAAAGGAAGCTGTCTTCCCTGTCCTGGGCATCTTCACAGCAGCTCGGCGGCGAGTTCATTGCCGTCCATGACTTTGAGCTTGAGCGGCTGGCCCATGAGACGGAAGATGATTTCGAACAGATGCAGGCCATGCTTGATGAGATGCAGAAGAGCATCCCCCTCTCCCTGAAGCAGGCTCATGTAAAGCGTGAGACCCTGTCCGGGACCATCTCGACATGGCCTACGCCTTCCAGACGCATGACGTCCAGCTTTGGCTATCGCAGCGATCCCTTCTCCGGCCACGCTGCCTTCCATGCAGGGATTGATATCGGCGGCGAGGTGGGCGATCCAATCTTTGCGGCAGCCGCCGGAAAAGTAACTGCGGTAGAGAAGGACAGCTCTCGCGGCACCTATATCATTGTCCGCCATCCGAATGGACTGGAAACCTGGTATATGCACCTCAACGGAGCCAAGGTAGCTGCCGGTGAGACCGTCTCGAAGGGCCAAACCATCGGCCTGCTGGGCAATACAGGCCGCAGTACAGGCCCGCATCTGCATTTCCAAGTCATGAAGCGCAATGAACCCGTCGACCCGCTTTCTTATATTCAATCGTCTCAAGATGGAAGATGATCTTTATGAAGAAATGGAGGCTTTCTATGTTCAAGGATCTCAAGCAGGCCAAGCCAACAGAGACGCTAATCGGCCAGGGCAGCGAGATGGAGGGCGTCTTGAAATGCAAAGCTGGAGTTAGAATTGAGGGCAAATTTCAAGGAGAAATTGAGAGCACCGGTGAGGTGATTGTCGGCGGAACCGGAGAAGCGCACTCCAATATCAAGGGGGCCTCTGTTCTGATCGCCGGCAAGGTGTTCGGTGACATCGTTACCGATGGCAAACTTGTGCTTACGGCTACCGGCCATATTGTCGGCAACGTTGAAGCGCGCTCCTTTGTCATTATCGAGGGAGGCGTACTCAGCGGCGAGAGCCGGATGGAGAAAATCGCCGAAGCCCCTGCAGCGGTTCCCCAAAAACGCAAGAAGACAAAGGCTGAGGCTAGACGGGCTTAGAAAAGAGGACTGAAGCGAGGGTGACTACCTAGAACAAAAGGATCCCGCAGCCCCTAACAGGCAAACCGGGATCCTCTTTTTTTGTTAAACAGTCAAAAATCAGGACCTATGCCGCCACATCCCGCTTATTAAATACAAGCCAAGATAAAGCGAGGAATAGAATCACATAGATCGCCAGCATCGTCGCCGAGAAGCCGAGGGTCATGCCTGCCGGGCCTTCGGATGAAAACATATACCGCGAAAGCCCCATATTTGTGAATAGGACGTATTTGCTCCATGAATACACTTCCGGATCAAGCAAGGATCTGAAGATATTGCCGGCAAAGAACAAAAATATCGATAGACCGATAGCCAGGCCTCCCGAACGGAACACGGCCGACAGCATAAAAGCAAAGATGGCGATCACCAGCATATCAACAAACCGGTACAGCATCGACTCCAGCGTGTAGGCTAGCGGAGTATACCCGGACGGAAATATATCACTTGTCGCCACGCCTTCGGTTGGAAAGAGCAGGAAAGAGATAATCCAGACAAAACCAAAAAATAGAACAGACAGAAATAGTGCAAAAAGCAGTGCCGCGAGCAGCTTGGAAGCAAGAATCTTAGTGCGCTTCCACGGACGGATCAGCAGCAGCTTGATCGTTCCCCAGGTGAACTCCGCAGCAACAATATCTGCAAACACAATAGCTGAGAAGATGGATACCATCAAATAAAATCCATTCAGGGTGTCCATCGCCTCCCATGCGCTAATGTCCCCCCTATCCATATTTGTTACTATAACAACTGCTAGCAGCAATGGAATCAACAGTGTTATGCCGACCATAATCCAGGTCCGCAGACGTCTGTATATTTTCATATTCTCGTTCTGAATCAGCTTCAAGTAATCAGACAATTTGCCCGCCTCCCGTCATTTCCAAGAATTGATCCTCCAGTGAACGGGTGTGAACTTGGATGCTATAGACCAGAATTCCTCCAGCCACCAGCTTGGCATTGATCCTAGCCGTGCCCTCACGATCAGTCGACACGATAAACCGCCCGGACTCCACTCTGCCGGAGCCGATGAGCGCGGCAGCCTGTGACGGATCATTAACCTCGAACACCGTCTCCAGAAGCTGTTCAGAAACCCCTTCGCCCCGGAGCTCTTTCACATCAACAAGCTTCCCCTGTTTGATTACAGCCACCCTGTCACACATAAGCTCCATCTCGGACAACAAATGACTGGATACAAACACGGTGGTTCCTTCCTGCTCAGCAAGTTCGCGCAGATAGTCACGGAGCTCGCGAATGCCCTGCGGGTCCAGACCGTTGGTAGGCTCGTCCAACACCAGCAGCTTCGGCCTGTGCAGCAGCGCCTGTGCAACGCCAAGGCGCTGGCGCATGCCGAGAGAATAGGTCTTGACCTTCTCGTGAATGCGGCCGGTTAGCCCCACTCTTGCAATAACCTCATCGATTCTCTGCTTAGTTACCCCCGGCGTCATGCGCGCGTAGTGAAGCAGGTTCTGATAACCGGTGAGGAATTTGTACATTTCCGGGTTCTCTACAATGGCTCCAACCATAGACATAGCTCGTTCAAAGTCATGGCGGACACTAGCTCCACCTATGAAGATATCTCCCTCTGAGATCGACATCAGACCGACCATCATTCGGATGGTCGTAGTCTTCCCTGCCCCGTTAGGACCAAGGAAGCCAAACACCTGACCCGGCTGAATATCCAGTGTCAGCTGGTCAATCAGCGTCTTGCTGCCGACTCTCTTGCTGACGCCCGACATCCGGACAACCGGTTCCTGGCTCATAATTCCACTCCCCTTTATGTACTCCCGGTCTAGAGCACGATCACCCTTCCGGGAATAATTTCCTTTATTGTATCATAGTTATGGATTTCTTCGCTTTATGGACTTTTGCTCTTACGCCCCTTATAGCTACTTAGGAAATCCGCCAGCGCGTCTCTCCAAGGACGGGGCTCGGCCAGCCCGTTCAAGCGCAGCGATCTGCAGTTGAGAACCGAATAGCCCGGGCGGGCGGCAGCCTGCGGATAATCCTTGGAGAGGATGGGAACGGTCTGAACGCTAAGCCCAGCCAGCCCAAATATCGCCTCCGCAAACTCATGCCAGGAGCAGTGGCCCCCGCCGCAAATATGATAGGTCCCATAACGCTCTGTTACCGTCAAATCAGCGATGGACTTGGCAAGATCTGCGGTATACGTAGGCGAGCCTATCTGATCGCGGACAACTTGAACCATGGGCCGTTCAGCTCCAAGCCTCAGCATGGTCTTCACAAAATTGTTCCCTGCTGCACCATATACCCAGGAGGTGCGCACAATGTAATGCCGGGCATGAACCTGGCGGATCAGCTGCTCTCCCGCCCATTTGGAACGCCCGTACACATTGATCGGGTCTACTGCACAAAATTCGTCATAAGGGACGGTAGATTTGCCATTGAACACATAATCCGTACTGACCCCTACCAGTTTGGCTCCCACACCCGCCGCCGCAGCTGCTACGTTCCGAGTACCGTAAGCGTTAATGCGGTAAGCCTCATCCGCATCCATTTCGGCATTGTCCACCTTCGTATAAGCTGCACAGTGAATTGCAATCTTCGGTTTAACCAAGACTGCCGCCTTTTGACATGCCTCTGCATCCGTAATATCCAGCTCATCCCTGCCCAGCCCATAAACTGTATATCCCCGCTGCTCATATTCCCGCACCACATCCCAGCCAAGCTGCCCCTTCGCACCTGTGACCAATACCTTCTCCTTCTCCAGCTTTAGCCGCCTCCTTCTTAGCCCATTCATATCTAAATTTAAAAGTTATGCTCGGCCTCACTTAGCAAAGGATGAACCTGATCCTTCTGGGACAGAATTACCCGGCTGCCTGGCCAAGGGATGCTTAAGCCAGGATCATACCAGAGAATCCCGCGGTTATGTTCTTTGGAATAAGGCTCATCCACCTTGTACAGGACTTCCGTATCCGGAACAAGCGTGGCCCCCGATACTACCCTCACAAGCTTCGTCTATCGCGGCGGGTGCCAACTGATAATGGAGTCCCCGGAGTGTTCCAGCTTCCTTAGAATAAGAATGATTATCCTGAATAAAATTCAGGGTTATGCCATGCTCTGCCCAACCGTCTCTATTATAGCTCTCTGTGAAAAATCCCCTTTCATCCCGGAACAGCTTCGTCTCCAGCAGCAGTGCCCCTTCAAGCTTCAGCGGCGTAATACGCATCAACCGACCCTCCTTCTCTTTCTCCAACCCCATAGATCCTTGGTTGTTAGTTTATTCATCCGCCGGACATGCGGACCGGGCTGATTCCCCTAAAGGAAAGGAAAAGGGACTAGCAGGCAGATGCGATATCTCAAGAAAAGCTGAGAGTGCTTTCGCAATATTAATTCCATGTAAATAGCGATCCCTATGCATTGGACGGCAAGCGCAAAAAAGACGCCCCCGGCCGCTTAACTAGCCTGAGGACGCCTTTGATTTAAAATATAGAAGATGACGTTTATTGATCACCGAAACTCAGTGCTGCTTAATTCCCTGCTCTCGCCAATTCACGCATGTTGGCTTCGAAAGCTGCAAGCAGTGCTTCTTCACCCTGAAGGCCTTCATCGTGCACCTTGCGGATCTGTTCCAGCATCCGCTTGTAATCCTTAGGAATCACCCGTACAAAGGAAGGCAGCACCTCGGACCACTGATCAAGAACCCGCCGCCCGATTGCACTGTCCGTGTACAGCACGTGACGGCTGATCAAGGTGCGAAGCTGTTCCTGCTCAGCCGGATCCTCCACCCGTTCCAGCAGCACCATTTCCAGGTTGCAGCGGCTGAGGAAGGTATTGTCGGGGTCGAGCACATAAGCTATGCCGCCGGACATCCCTGCCGCAAAATTCCGGCCCGTCTCGCCGAGAACAACTACTCGCCCGCCGGTCATGTACTCACAGCCATGGTCTCCCACGCCTTCGACCACAATGTTCGCGCCCGAATTACGCACCGCAAACCGCTCGCCTGCAATACCGCTGACATAAGCCTCTCCGCTTGTCGCGCCATAGAAAGAGGTATTGCCCGCAATGATGTTCTCTTCGGCCGCAAAGGTGGCCTTCGGGGATGGCTTAACGATCAGCTTCCCGCCGGACAAGCCCTTGCCGGTATAGTCGTTCGCATCGCCTTCGACCGTCATCGTCATGCCCTTCGGCACAAACGCTCCGAAGCTCTGGCCTGCCGAGCCTTCAAAATGAAGGCTGATAGTGTCCTCCGGCAAGCCGGCTGCTCCGTATAGGCGAGTAACTTCACTGCCCAGCAGCGTACCTGTCGCCCGGTCCACGTTGGTGATCGGCAGATGCGCACTGACCGCCTCGCCGCGCTCCAAAGCAGGAGAGGCGATGCTCAGCAGCTTCTTGTAATCCAGCGTCTCTTCGATACCGTGATTCTGCTGGCGGGTGCAGTAGCGGCTCGCACCTTCTGGCAGCTCAGGCATATGCAGCAGTCCGCTGAGATCTACGCCTTTCTTCTTCCAGTGCGTGATCGCCTGATCCGGCTCGATGCAGTCCAGACGGCCGATCATGTCATTCAGATTGCGGAACCCAAGCTCCGCCATCCATTCCCGCAGGTCCTCAGCTACAAACTTCATGAAGTTCACCACATGCTGTGGATCGCCCATAAAGTTCTTACGCAGCTCCGGATTCTGGGTAGCTACACCAACCGGGCAGGTATCCATCTGACACACCCGCATCATTATGCAGCCTACAGCTACGAGCGGTGCTGTGGAGAAGCCGTATTCTTCCGCTCCGAGCAGGGCAGCCACAGCCAGATCGCGGCCGCTCAGCATCTTCCCGTCTGTCTCAAGCACCACGCGGTCGCGCAGATTGTTCAGCATCAGAGTCTGATGCGTTTCAGCCACGCCCAGCTCCCAAGGCAGACCCGCGTGGCGGATCGAGCCTTGCGGGGAAGCGCCTGTACCGCCATCATAGCCGCTGACCAGGATGACATCCGCGCGGCCCTTGGCCACACCGGCAGCGATGGTGCCCACGCCAGCTTCCGATACCAGCTTCACATTGATACGGGCACGCGGATTGGCATTCTTCAGATCATAGATCAGCTCCGCCAGGTCCTCGATGGAATAGATATCGTGATGCGGCGGCGGAGAGATCAAGCCTACGCCTGGCGTAGAGCCGCGAACTTCAGCTACCCATGGATAGACCTTGCGTCCTGGCAGCTGACCGCCTTCACCCGGCTTCGCCCCTTGCGCCATCTTGATCTGAATCTCATCCGCATTCACCAGATAATGCGATGTAACCCCGAAGCGTCCTGATGCCACCTGCTTGATCGCACTGCGGCGGGAATCGCCGTTAGCCTCAGGAATGAAGCGAGCCGGGTCTTCACCGCCTTCACCAGAATTGCTCTTGCCGCCAATCCGGTTCATCGCAATAGCGATCGTCTCATGCGCTTCTTTACTGATGGAGCCGAAGGACATGGCACCCGTCTTGAAGCGGGTCATAATAGATGCCGCTGATTCCACCTCTTCCAGCGGAATCTTCGGACCTACAGCCTTCAACTTCAGCAGGGAACGCAGTGTCAAATGGCGCTCGTGCTCTCCTTGAACCAGGGCAGCATATTTCTTATAGGTGGCATAATCCCCCGTCCGAACGGCTTGCTGCAGCAAGTGAATCGTCTGCGGGTTGAACAGATGCTCCTCGCCGCCGCTTCTCCATTGATAATCTCCACCCGAATCCAGCACCTCATCTTTGCCTTCTCTATCCGTAAAGGCACGATAATGCTGGGCCAGCGTCTCCATGGCCACCTCTTCCAGACCGATTCCCCCGATACGGGAAGGGGTCCAGGTGAAATACCGGTCCACGAAGGAAGATTTCAGACCAACCGCTTCAAAAATTTGCGCACCACGGTAGGACTGAATCGTGGAGATGCCCATCTTGGACAAGACCTTAATTACTCCTTTGGTAGCCGCCTTGATGTAATTCTTGATCGCCTTCTCCAGCGTCAGACCACGAAGCATTCCCTGAGCCATCATGTCGCTCAGTGTCTCGAATGCCAGGTAAGGATTGACCGCACTCACACCATAACCGAGCAGCAGTGCATAGTGATGAACTTCACGCGGTTCGCCGGATTCCAACAGAATGCTGACCTTTGTCCGTGTCTCCTTACGGATCAAGTGGTGATGCAGGCTGGACACCGCCAGCAGGGCTGGAATCGCTGCATTCTCCGCATCGACCCCACGGTCGGACAGAATCAGAATGTTGTGTCCCTTCTCAATGACCCGATCCGCCGCCTCGCAGAGGACATCAATGGCCTTGCGCATCCCTTCTGCACCCTCTCCTGCCGGGAATAGAATCGGGATAGTCATCGAGCGGAACCCTGGACGATGAACATGGCGCAGCTTGGCAAAGTCCTCGTTGGAGAGAATCGGCGACTCCAGACGAATTTGCCGGCAGCTCTCCGGCTCCGGATTGAGCAGATCTCGCTCCGGTCCGATCGTCGTAGCCGTCGAGGTTACCAGCTCCTCACGAATAGCATCGATCGGCGGGTTGGTTACCTGGGCGAACATCTGCTTAAAGTAGCTGTACAGACGCTGAGGACGTTCTGACAGCACCGCTATTGGCGCATCATAGCCCATGGAAGCCAAAGCTTCTGCACCCGTAGAAGCCATAGGCTCAATCACCTTGCGCAGCTCCTCATAGGTGTAGCCGAACGCCAGCTGCTGCTGCGTTACATTATCATGCTTCGGCTCCGGCAGCTCCGGTGCATCCGGCAGCTCCTCCAGCTTGATCATATGCTCATCCAGCCAATCGCGGTAAGGCTTCTCTGCCGCGATAGCCGCCTTAACTTCCTCGTCCGAAATAATCCGCCCTTCCTTCGTATCCACTAACAGCATACGACCAGGACGCAGACGGTCCTTGTACAGTACATTCTCCGGTGCAATATCCAGTACCCCGGCCTCTGAAGAGAGGACAATCAGATCGTCTTTGGTGACATAATACCGGGATGGGCGCAGACCGTTACGGTCTAGGATCGCCCCGATTTGCACCCCATCCGTGAAGCCCATAGCCGCCGGGCCATCCCAAGGCTCCATAAGCGTGCTGTGGTATTCGTAAAAGGCCTTCTTGTCGTCATCCATACTCTCGTGGTTATTCCACGGCTCAGGTACCATCATCATGGCAACATGAGGCAGGGAACGGCCGCTAAGGTACAGGAATTCAAACGTATTATCGAACATGCCCGTATCGGAACCGTCCGGATTGATAACGGGCTTTATCTTCTCGAGATCACTGCCGAACACTTCACTCTGGAACAGTGACTGACGAGCACGCATCCAATTGACATTCCCCCGGAGCGTATTGATCTCGCCATTGTGGATCATAAATCTGTATGGATGCGCCCGTTCCCAGCTAGGGAACGTATTGGTACTGAAGCGAGAGTGCACCAGGGCAATCGCGGATTCAAGCCGCTCATCCTGCAGGTCAACATAGAACTGACCCACCTGTTCCGTAGTGAGCATCCCTTTATAGACTACTTTGCGGCAGGAAAAGCTGGACATGTAGAAGGCATCTCCCTGTTCTGCTCCTCCATAGCGGATCGCCAGCTCAGCGCGGCGGCGAATGACATACAGCTTGCGCTCAAAGGCAAGCTCATCCTGAATATCTTCACTGGCAGCTACAAACACTTGCCGCACATAGGGCTTAGCCGCTTTGGCCGATTTGCCGAGCATATCATCCTGTGTTGGAACGGTGCGGAAACCCAGCAGCTTCTGTCCCTCTTCTTCGATAATTTCGGCAAGGCGAGCCTCCTGTGCGCTTCTTACAGCTTCATCATGGGGCAGAAACAGCATGCCTAACCCGTACTTACCGGGCTCAGGAAGAGTGAAGCCGAGCTTCTCGCTTTCTGCGGCAAAGAATTGATGCGGGATCTGCAGCAGAATACCGGCACCGTCGCCGGAATTGGGCTCACTGCCCTGTCCTCCACGGTGCTCCATATTGCTGAGCATGGTCAGCGCCTGGCTGACAATAGAATGAGAAGGCTTGCCTTTAATATGAGCTACAAAGCCCATGCCGCAGGCATCTTTTTCGAACATTGGATCGTACAGGCCCTGTTTGGCGGGAATGTCAGTATGTTTCATATTTAGCAACCTTTCTGTACGTAAAATTATGCCGCAATCCATCTATACCGCGTCCGGCTGATTTAAATAAATGAAGCAGCATATAATATGCATAATTATTCAACAACACGATAGGATTTGGTTTTCATATTTTAGCACTGCAAAGTCAAAGAGGGAAATTCAAACTTTTTATGATACTAATAAGTTTTTTTATAACCTGATATGGAAGCTATTGCTTATCACCAACCAACATGTAATATTTAATGACATTAAGTTATGCATTTTTAAGGAATAAATATTCAATTCAGATGTATAAAGAGTATATTTTTGAAAAAAGTTACTTCACATCCAATAAACTTACGTAAACCTGACACAATGTTCTGTCCTATTTTCATGATTTTTCTGTAGATCAGGGTGATATATTACCTATAACGTTATATATATGTTAGTTAATTAGGCAAATTAATTTACATTCTTTAACTAATCTAAATCTGCTATTACTTTCTCGCTCTAAAAAAATACCCTGGCTATATTCAGCCAGGGTATTCCTTCCATGCTCTATTTATTATGCGTGAACCAATTCCTCCGGCTGGGCGGCCGAGTTTTTTGGCGTACGGATCAAGAAATAAAGCAGTGTAATTACTACAAAAATTACGGCATACACGAGAAGCAACTCAATTTGAGACCACATCAAGCTGAAGTCGCCGCTGGCGATCACTGCCTTGAAGCCCTCCACCGAATGCGTCATCGGAAGCCATGGATTGATCGGCTGCATCCAGCTTGGAAGAAGTTCCAGCGGGAACGTTCCCGCACTGCTTGTCAGTTGGAAGATCAAGAGCAGGATCGCAATAAAGCGCCCTGGCTGATCCAGCCATGTCACAATTGCCTGAACAATCAGCATGAATGTGAGACTCGTAATAAAGGTGAATAAATAAAATTTAGGCACACTTTGAACCTTGAGACCAATCATTCCTAGTGTAATTACCGACGCCATTAAGGACTGGAACAAACTCATCAATCCAAAGGTCAACGTGCGGCTGACGAAACGCTGCCAGCCCGTAGCGCCTTCTACCGATGTTCCGCGCATAGGCAGAATAATCGTGGAGATCAGCGCGCCGACGAATAACCCCAGAGACAGGAAGTATGGCGCAATCCCTGTTCCATAACCGCTGATCTTACGGCTGGTATCCTCGGATAATTGTACAGGATCGGCATACATCGATACCCGTTCATCCGTACCCTTGACCTCGGAAGTCTTGTCCGCGGCTTCGGTCAGCTTGTCGGCCAGCTTGCCTGTACCACTCACAAGATCGCTCATGCCGTTGTTCAGGGTACCTGCCCCTTCATCCAGCTGGCGCGAACCGCTCGTAATTGCGTCCACTCCACTGGTCAGCTTCGTCACTCCTTGACTGAGCGTGTGGGTTCCGGCTGTCAATTGGCTTGCGCCGCTAGCTAACTTATGGCTACCGCTTGCCGCCTCAGACAACTTCTGGCCAAACTGCTTCATGCCTGCAGTAAGCTGAGGACCCGCTGCCTGCAGTTCTTTAGCTCCGCTAACCAACCGCTCGCCTCCGGCAACAACTTGATCACTGCCTGCTGCCAGCTTCTGGTTGCCCTGTACGAGCTGTTCACTACCGGACAGAAGCTGCTGCTGCCCCTGCTCCAACTGCTGTGTACCCTGAGCAACGCTTTGGCTTGCAGCCAGAAGCTTCTGAATCGAAGGGTCCTTAGCAAGCTCCGGATTCGCCTTGGTCAGCTGCTCCAGACCTTGAGCCACGCCCTTCGCCCCGTCGGCAATCTTCGCTGCACTGTCGGCAGAAGTCTTCAGACCCTGCTGCAGCTTCACGGCTCCATCAGATGAAGAATGAATACCTTGGTTCAGCTGCTTGTTCGCATCCTGAGCGGACACCAGTCCGCCGCTCAGCTTGTCTACACCGGCAACCGCCTGAGAAGTTCCGCTCTCCAGCTTCTTGTGAGCAGCATTTAACTGATCCAGCCCACTAGAGAGATCAGACGCTCCCTTGCTAAGATCAGAGGCGCCTCTATCAAGCTTGGTAACCCCGCTCTTCAGTGGACTAATGCCGTTTGCAAGGTCCGTTGTGCCCGTTACCAGCTTATTCAGGTTGGCCTTCAGCTTCGCTGTTCCATCTGCGAGCTTGCCCGCACCTTCCTTCAGGTCGGTAGCTCCGCTGCCTGCTTCGGCCAAGCCACTGGAAATATCAGTGACAGAATCAAACAAGCTGTTTGTATAAGATTCAATCACTTTTGCATTTACTTTAGCCTTGATATCTTTGATCGCACTGTTTCCAATCTGTCCTGCAATAAAGTTGTAATCCCCGTTAGGTTCATATACAAGTTCTGCCGGCTGCGGATGATCATCCATCAGCGTCGTAGCTTTGCTAGAGAAATCTTCAGGAATCGTAATCTTCATGTAATAGCTGTTGTTCTGAATCCCTTTGTTGGCCTCTTCCTCGGTCACGAATTTCCACTTAAAGTCCGTATTCTTCTTCAATTCGCTCACGAGGTCACTTCCCACATGAAGCTCTTTCCCCTCATACACCGCTCCCTTGTCTGTATTAACTACAGCAACCGGAAGCTCGTCCAGATGGCCGTATGGATCCCAGAACGCTGAAATCAGCATGCCGCTGTACAGAATCGGAATAAAAATGACGGCAATCACAGAGATCACGGTCAGCGGTTTCTTCGACCCGGATCTCACGTCCTTAAAAAACACGGACAATGATTTCATTATTGTTCTCTCCTTTACCCAATCAATAAGGTCTCATGGCTTATCTTTTTTTCGCCAGACCTTCGGCCATAAATATGCCTACATACTTTTTTATCTCTTCCTTGCTTAATGCCTCATGCTGCTTATTCCATTCCAAGCTTAAAGCAATATACAGCTTAAGCAGCACGAAGGATACGATCTTCGGATCGATATCCACAATCTCTCCTTGCTCCTCCGCCCGAACAATCTGTTTCTCCACATAATCGAGCACCACATTCTCAATCCGCTGCATGGCTTCTTGAGCCTGCGGGGTTCCGAACTCGCGAACTTCCTGAGACAGCTTCACCAGCAGTTCGTGCTCTCCTCGGAACTCAAGCAGTGCATCCAATCCGCGATACAGATTATCGAAGAAAGAGACATCTTCACGAATATTCAGTTCAACAACACGCTTCATGTCCTGAATGACGGCTTTCAAAATCTCATCAAACAACTCTTCTTTTGTAGTAAAGAAAGTGTAGATGGTCCCTTTTCCCACGTTAGCAATTTTGGCTACTTGATCCATTGTGGTGGCCTTGTAGCCGAACAACGAGAATGATTTAGCTGCTGCATCCATCACCATCTGACGGCGATCCACTGCTGCCATTCTATAACCTCCCTTCATTCATTATTAAATTCGCTAAACCTTACGGATTGACCAAAAACCACAAACGGTCATATGGTCATCCGGTCATTTGTTACTTTATCATGATTAATATCACAATGCAAGATGTTTTCATTCTTTTTCATGAAATTAATGTAAGAACAAAAACAAGCAGACCCTGTACCTAGGATCTGCTTGTTTCTTAGGATTGCCGATATTCGCTAATCGTTAAGCCATTACAGCTTCATTCTGCTCAAGATTTTCTCCTCGTGAATGACTCAGGAAGTATACACAGGTCAAAGCAAGGAAGATCACAGCGAAGATGGCCAGTGCTCCAATCTGAGTCCAAGCGACATGGAAATCACCACTGGAGATTACAGCTTTATATCCGGTTACACTGTATGTCATTGGCAGCCAAGGATTGAATGCCTTCATCCAGCCAGGAATCAACTCTAACGGGAAGGTGCCCGCACTGGTTGTCAGCTGGAAGATCAAGAGCAGGATGGCTACGAAGCGTCCCGGCTGATCCAGCCAAGTCACGATCGCTTGAATAATGAACATAAAGCATAAGCTTGTTATGAATGTGAATAGATAGAACATAGGTACACTCTTAACTTCCAAACCTAATCCATACAAGACCAGAAGAACGGCCAAGACCGATTGAATAAGCCCCATGATCGTAAAAGAGAGCGTCCGGCTGACAAACCGGTTCCAGCCGCTGGCATCCTCTACGGCAGAGCCGCGCATCGGAATGACCAGTGTAGTGATCAACGCCCCTACGAACAAGCCCAGGGAGAGGAAGTATGGAGAGAATCCGGTTCCGTAGTTCGGAACCTCATTGATCTTGTTCTCTTCGATCTTAATCGGCTGTGCATACATGCTGATCAGGTTGTCTGTTGCCTTTACACTGGATGCCTTCTCAGCGGCTTCATTCAGCTTGGTTGCCAGTTCACCTGTGCCCGCTGCGATCTTATTCATGCCATTCTGCAACTGGCCCGCACCTTGGCCAAGCCGTCCTACGTTGCTGTCCAGGGTCTTAACCCCGCCGGAAAACTGGTTCAATCCGCCCTGCAGGCGCTCTGTACCGCTGGCCAAGGCTTGGCTTCCCACTGCCAGCTTTTTGCCACCGGCAGCCGCCTCATCCAGCTTAGCTGTAAATTGCTGCAGCCCTTGGCTGAGCTGCTTATGTCCGGTCTGCATCTGATCTACGCCTTGCACAAGCTGCTGATTGCCAGCTACCACCTGTTTGCTGCCGGACAGCAGCTGCCCTTGAACACCCTGCAGCTGCTTGCTGCCTTGGATCAGCTGCTGCTGGCTCTTCGTAACCTGCTCACTGCCCTCGGCTACAGCCTGGCTTGCTGCGAGGAGCTTCTGAACCGCAGGGCTTTGGGCCAGCTCAGGGCTTGCCTTCACCAGCTGTTCTAACCCTTGGGCTACGCCTTTGGCTCCTTCAGTCACTTTACTGCTGCCTGCATAAGTCTGCTCCAAACCTGCTGTTAGCTTTGCACTCCCCTGTTCGGAGGCCTGGATGCCGGCTTGCAGCTTCTTGGTGCCTTGCAGGGAAGAGTTCAGACCCACTCCAAGCTTTACGCCGCCCTGCTCTACTGCTAAAGCGCCTGTCTTGAGCTTCTTGCCTATCACGGATAATTGATCAAGACCAGAGGACAATTTCGTCGCACCTTGATGGAACTGCTGAACGCCTGCATTCAAAGTTCCTGTACCTTGCTCTAACGGTGCAAGCCCGCTCGCAAGCTTGCCTGTACCTTTGGTCAGCTTGGCTAAATTCTCCTTCATCTTGGCTACGCCAGCGTCCAGCTTCGAGGCTCCATCGTTCAAGTCACCTGCACCACTGCCCGCTTCGCCAAGGCCACTGGAGATTTTCTCCACCTGTCCAAACAGCGTCTCGGTATACGCCTCAGTGACTTTGGCGGACACCTCGGTTTTAATCTGCTTGATTGCAGTACCGCCGATTTGAGCCGCGAGGAAGTTATAGCCTTCATTCGGCTCGAAGATAAGTCGTGCCGGCTCCGGCTGGTCGTCCATCAGCGTTGTCGCTTTGCTGGAGAAATCTTCAGGGATCACAATCGTCATGTAATATTTATTATCCTTCATCCCTTGTTCCGCCTCTTGGCGGGTTACGAACGTCCAGTCAAAGTCATCACTTTTCTTCAATTCTGTGACCAGATCATCGCCCACATGGAGGGATTTGCTTTCAAATTCCGCTCCCTGGTCCTGATTCACCACGGCCACCGGGAGCTCATTCATCTTGCCGTAAGGATCCCAGAAGGCCGTTAGAAACATCCCGCTATACAGCACAGGGATGAACAGAACAACAAGAATCGGAATAAATACCTTCGGCTTCTTCAGAGAAGCGCCGATGTCTTTCAGAAATACCGACAATGATTTCATAGATGATTCTCTCCTTAACCATTAAATCTATCTATTATTGAACTGCACGAGCTTGGGGCGTGCAGACTACCCGGCAAGGCCTTGAGCCAAGAACGCTCTTGTGAACTCCTTGATCTCCTCCTTGCCAAGCGGATCAAAAAGCTTGTTCCAGTCCGAAGTCAAGGCAATGTACAGCTTAAGCAGTACGAACGATACAATCTTGGGATCCATACTGCGAATCTCCCCGCGTTCCAATGCCCTGAGAACCTGAAGCTGCAAATAATTCAGAATGGCTCCCTCGATCTTGTTCATCGCGTCCTTCGCTTGAGGCGTTCCAAAATCCCGCACCTCCTGGCCCAGCTTGATGAGCAGCTCATGCTCACTGCGAAATTCCAGAAGAGAATCCAGGCTTCGGTGCAGGTTCTCAAAGAACGGCTCATGCGGATTGACTTCCTGTTCAGCTATTCGCTTCATATCCCGGATGACACTTCGCAGAATCTCATCGAACAGCTCTTCCTTATTGGAGAAAAAAGTGTAAATCGTCCCTTTCCCCACACTTGCAATCTTTGCTACCTGTTCCATCGTAGTTGCCTTATAACCGAACAAGGCGAACGATTTAGCGGCTGCCTCAATCACCTGCTGCCGGCGATCCACAGGCATCTAATGCACCTCCTTTATCATAGAATGTGACAAGCTGGCTTCTTGGTGCTGGTCATGCAAACATACAAACTGACTGAATATCTAATACAGTCATTTGGTCAAAACTTACTTTAGCACTATCTTCTGCCCTAATCAAGTATTATTTTCATAAATTTTCCTGCAAACAAAGAGAAACACAACAAAAAAAGCAGAAGATATGCATCTTTCGGCTTAAGAAATTTCCATCCCCGACCTAAGTCCAGCAGCAGACTGGCCCCCAGTCTCTTTTCATCTTTTGCCATACCTTATAAACTCTAATTAAAGAGAGCAAGTATTACATAATTCCAATCACAATCCATTGTAGGAATTACTATATAAAAGCAGGTGAAGGTAAATGCACAAAAAACGTGTGCTTATATTATCCGAGGGATTTGGCAGCGGGCATACCCAGGCTGCTCATGGCTTGGCCGCAGGACTTAAGAAGCTTCTGCCAGGCATTCAAACCAAGGTCATGGAGCTGGGGACCTTCCTTAACCCCTCTATAGGACCGCTAATCCTATCCGCTTATCGCAAGACCGTATGCACCAGCCCTTCGCTGGTCGGCATGTTCTACCGCAGCAATTACAAGAAACGGATCAACCGATTCACAAGGCTGGCACTTCATAAGGTCTTCTATTCTCATGCCTTACAAGTGATCCGGCAGCTTAAGCCTGACCTGATCATCTGCACGCACCCGATTCCAAGTGCGGTGATCTCCCGGCTCAAAGCCGATGGGCTCGAAGTGCCGCTCTGTACACTCATCACGGACTATGACGCTCATGGCGCCTGGATCAGCCAAGAGGTTGACCGCTTTCTGGTGTCAACACCGGCCGTGAAAGAGCTCCTTCAAGAAGGAGGAATCCGCTCTGACCGCATCCGCGTAACCGGAATTCCAGTTCATCCCAAGTTCTGGGAAGCCTGCGATAAGCGAACCGTCCGAGAAGAGCTGGGCCTCAAAGACATGCCGACTGTCCTTGTTATGGGAGGCGGCTGGGGCTTGATGTTTAATGAACACATGCTTGCCCGCTTAACCGCATGGAGAGAACGGGTCCAGATTCTGTTCTGCACCGGAAGCAATACCAAGCTTGCCGCTAAGCTGCGCAGTCACCCTTCCTTCGACCACCCTCATATCCGGGTATTAGGCCACACGCGTGAAGTCGATAAGCTGATGGATGCCTCGGATCTGCTCGTTACCAAGCCGGGAGGCATGACCTGTACCGAAGGACTTGCCAAGGGGCTCCCTATGCTGTTCTGTCAGTCGATTCCCGGTCAGGAGGAACGGAACTGCGAGTATTTTGTCCAGCAGGGGTATGGTGCCGTTCTTGAGACGGAGACTTGCATCGACCGCTGGTTCGTACGCCTGACCTCGCAGAGTCCCCTTCTGTCTACTCTGGGCTCTTTATCTGCCGGGAAAGTCAACAAGCAGCAGCCTGCCGCATATCATCCGGAAAGCTGTTCACAAGCCGTCGCCGAGATGCTGTATGGGTCATTGTCTGTGATGAATCCCAAGCTCGAACATTATACGGCCGTGGGAAAATAGCAAGAGCCGAATGAAGCAGCTATTCTATCATTTATAAAATGTGTGGTTTCCTATGGTCTTTGTCTTCTTTTGATGATGATGAACCGTCAAATCGCTAGCCAGCTTTAACGAGAGAAAGTAATACGTATCATCGCTAACCTCTTTGCGTCCGTACAGGGCTTCGGTAACTGCACGTATCGTATCTTTGTTTGGTTTGACGCGTGACATACGCCCGTTTCTCACGGGGCTGAACTGATATTTCTGATAGATAACCTCTTTGATAGAATCGGGATAATTAGCGGACCGCAGCCGGTTTAAGACAACATTGGCAACTGCCACTTTGCCTTCGTACGGTTCGCCCTCTGCTTCTGCCATCACAATTTTTTGTAGGAGAAGCAGTTCTTCTTTGGATACCGCATAGGTCCAAGTTGCCTGGTCCCTTTCTTCCGGACTCAGCAGCTTTGTGCGGGTAAAGAAGATTTCTTCGGGGGGTTGGGATTTATCTATAGCCAAGGAGACAGCCGGTGCTGCCTTCTGAACTAGAGCCTGTGCACGGCCAGCGGGCAAGATGGATCGGTAAGTTGGCAGCACCTTTGCTCGCTGCTGCAAAGCAGCAGGCTTCAGCAGAAATAAGGTCGCTGCCTTTGTCTGTTCATAGATTAATATCGGCTGAGTGCTCACCATAGCCGGAATTCGCCTGATATCAGGCTTCTCACCTGCAGACAACTTGAGTTCGCTCCGCTTCCCGTGCGGGGCAGGGTTAATGGGCATCCATAGAAGATAGATCGAGCCCAGGCATACAAGAATAGCGCTGATCAACAGCGTGACATAACGACTTTGTCTAAATAGATACATGACGACCTCCTGTGTTCCGTTATCTAAATCCCGGTAAATCCGGCCGAAACCTCCCGCTCTCCCTCGGGAGCCGGCTCACCGCTCGTGTAAGCTATACGCCACACTCTCCTCTATGTAACCTAAAATCGGAGTTTTGAATAACATTCTATCAAAAAAGTTTATACTATCTCCATTTTTCTTTTATATTTTTACAAAATACGACAAAAAACAGCCTCCCTCCATCATAGAGAAAGGCCTTTGCAATCGTGTTTCAGCTTCAAGTTTGCAAATCACAATCTAACAGCATTTACCTCTATCCTGAACCCTATCTCAGCTTCCATCTGTCCAATACCTCATACATAGGTGCCCGCCCTAATCTTGTGCGGTATAACACAAATGAGTCCACATTCCACTCCCCCAGAGAAGGAATCATTTCTCCGGCATCAGATGGAAAGGGGCATTCCCCCTGATATTTCCGAGCCAGGGTAATATGCGGATGATAGGGTCTGCGTTCAGGCTCGAATCCAAGCGGCTGGAGCGTATGGCTGACTTCACTTTGCAGGGCAGAGAGGCTCTCTGTATCTCCATCCAGGCCCGCCCAGAGCACGCTGGGCGCTTCACTTCTTCCGAAGACTCCCTGCCCGCTCACCTTGAGAGTAAATGAACGGCATCTCAGCGCCGCTTGATACAGAACTTCCGTCATTTTTCCGATCTGCTCCGGCTTCACATCCCCCAGAAATTGCAATGTAATGTGATAGTCCCGTTCGTCCACCCATTTCTTGAACTCCAGCTTGGATTTTGCAGTCTCACAAGCCTGCGCCAGCTTCCTTCCTAATGCCTCCGGCAGCTGCACCGCTGTAAATACCCTCCAAGCAGGGACTTTATCCTTAGATACCAGGACATTGGTCATAGTATAAACTCCTTACGTTTTATAAAATGTAAAAATGTTACTTTTATTCATCTAGACGTCATTTAACTGCCACATTTCCCCATTATATCTTAATATTCAACAAACTATTCATCGTTATAATATGGTTAGATTTAACCACCCTGACCTGCAGCATTTTTGTTAGAGAAACGGAGAGAAAGCATCCATGGGATTAGCCAGAAAAATTACTTTAGGCATCATCGGCCTACTTATCCTTGTTGGAGCCCTAGTCGGCTTCTTCACCTATGAGGCCGCCTATCGCCAGGTAGACCAGTCTGTTGGCATTGAGCTGGTCGGATGTGCGAATATAACCACCGGACTCATTGATCCGGCCGATATTGAACTCCTTGCCAAAGGGGATACTTCGGTCCTCAGCAAAGTTGAAGAACGTCTAAACTGGACGGTGGATCACAAGCATTTATTCAAGGAAGCATTCATTCTGTCGCCTGAAGGAAAGATCTTAGCTGCAGACAAGCATCTGAAAGCAAGGGGCTATAAAGCCGGTGACAGCTTCTATCTTGATCCTGAGGATCGCAAAGCGATTCTCTCTATGCAGGATTCTGTCTATTCTAAAGTATACACCTATGATGGAACTCGCTTAAAAACAGGCTATGGTCCGATTCATCAAAATTTCGATCATACTCAAAAGCTTGTCGGTCTCATGGCTATCAATTTCGACGCTTCAATTATTCAGGAGAGAACTTGGGAGATTCTGATCAAGCCTCTCGTCATCACTGCGGCCGTCTTCCTGCTAGCAGCCGTAGCCGTGTATTTCATTGTCCATCGTATGATCAGACCAGTTACTCTGCTGTCCGAGCGTGTGAACCGTATCGCGGAGGGGGATCTTACCGTTCCGGCACTGAATATGAAGGGCAAGGATGAAGTCGGCCGTCTAGCAAGAGACTTTGATCTTATGGCAGGCAGTTTGCGCAGGCTGCTGACCGAGGTGAACCAAACCTCGCTCCAGGTCTTCTCCTCCTCTCAACAGCTTGCCGCAAGCAGTGAGCAGAGCGGCAGCGCCAGCGAGCAGACCGTGCAGGTAACCCTCGCCCTTCAGCAAGGCGCGGACAAGCAGCTGGACTCGCTGAAGGAAAGCTCGGAGGCAATTCAGCATATGTCACTTGCCATTAACGAGATTGCCTGCAAATCAGAGCAGGCCGCAGCTGCAGCCGGTAATTCCGCTCATGCCGCTAATCATGGAGCGGAAGTTATTTCAGATAGCATCCGGCAAATGAACATCATGGACGAACATATTCACCAGCTGGACGCGATTGTTGCTGACCTTAGCGATCATTCAGCGCAAATTCAGAGCTTTCTCGAAATCATTACTGAAATTGCAGGAGAAACCCATCTGCTTGCTCTAAATGCAGCGATTGAGGCAGCCAGGGCAGGCGAGCACGGGCGCGGCTTTGCCGTCGTTGCCAATTCCGTACGCAAGCTGGCTGAGCGTTCAGCTTCCTCCGCGCAGCAGGTGAATGACCTTATCATTGCCGTAGGAACGCAAATGAAGCTGGCCTCCGAATCCATGGAGCTTACCGCCCGGGAAGTAGTTCGGGGAACTCAGCTCGTCCGGGACGCTGGAAGTTCATTCACCACCATCGACCAGACAGCCAAGCTGACTGCTGAATCTTTGCAGGATGTAAGCGGGGCCGTAAAGCAGCTGTCCGGCAGCTCCGAGCAGCTTCTGCACACCGCGGAGATTATTCTTCAAGTCGCTGAAGACTCCGCAGAGAGCGCACAGACGATGTCGGCTGCTTCAGAAGAACAGCTGGCGATTAACCAAGAGGTAGAATCGTCTGCCGCCCTTTTGGCAGACCTGGCCAAGAGGCTTCAGGAACTGGTCGACCGATTCAAAATTTAAACACCGAAAAAACGCTCCCTATCCCGAAGACTCAAAGGATAAGGAGCGTTTCCTTGCGGCGGAGCCTTACGCTCCGCCCGCTATCTTATTTTATTATTTATCACGTTGACGGGCTCTAGCCTCGCCGCCTTTGCGGCCAGCCTCTTCTCGGCTCATGCCGTCCGAGTTGCCGCGAGCTTCGCCGCCTTTCTCACCAATCTCCTGGTAGAACTCCTTGCCATGAGATTTGGAAGTGGCTTCGCCGCCCTTTTGTCCGATCTCTTGATAGAACTCTTTATCATGAGATTTGGAAGTAGCTTCCCCGCCTTTGCGGCCGATTTCCTGATAGAAGTCCTTGTCATGATTTTTTGCCGTTGCCTCTCCACCCATACGACCTGCTTCTTCACGGCTCATTTTACCATTATTATTTTGTGCCATTTTGAATCACTCCTAATCGTTGTTTTTGGAAAGTTGTAACGGGTACGCTATTGTATTACCCTCTCTCCAGAAATCCAAACAGGCCCATAATTTATATTTAAAACCTAAATTGGTGTCTACTTAGTAGTTAAATCCCCATAAAAAAAGAGCCGGCAATCGCCTTGCTCTTGCTTAAAATCTATTGACCTGCACGGTCTATTATACAGCGCTAATCTCCGGTTCAACATTGACAGGAGTTTCAATCTTGTTCACATATTGACGCGCCACAGGCAAATAGGTTTCCTTATCAATCAGCAGCTCATTGCCGACACGTTCTCCGTTCACAGTAACTGTGATTTTAGTAAATCGTTGCTCTTGTTTATTCATATAAATTCTCTCCTTTTATCATTCATAGCAGTATATTCATCTGGGATATCTTCCGCCTTCGTATTTAAGAGAAGCGGGCTCCCGATAAATTTACCCAGTAAGCAGCAATCGAAACACTTATCTGCAGCAAGGCGTCTGGATAATTATATCAATAATCGAGTAGGAGGCTATTCATTAGATGAGTAGCCGACCTCTCACACCACCGTACGTACCGTTCGGTATACGGCGGTTCAACCGCATAAGTGCAATTTACGTAAACGCTCGTATTGCGCAGGAAAGTCATAATATCCTGCCTGTACGAGCTTTTTGTTTGTTATGGAACGAGACAACACTGGACTTCCGGCGATGCGCCAGTACCCGAGACGGGAATTGCCCCACTGGTAAGCCTGCCATTCCGGTATCCCCAGCTTCCGCAGGTTTTGTACTTTTGTTCGCGGCTTTTTCCACTGTTTCCAGATGTACATCCGCAGTCGTCTTCGCAACCATTCGCTCCAGCTTTGCAGGATCCGTTTCATGTCGGCCACATAGTAGTAACCAATCCATCCCCGAATGTAGACTTTTACCTTTTCCATGACTTGGCGAACATTTCTGCCCTGGCTGCGACTTGTGAGTTCTTTCAACTTCTTCTTCGCTTTTGCGAGGGATTGTCCATGGGCACGGATATACATGCCGTTCTTGTTCTTTCCCAGGGCAAAGCCGAGAAATTTGAAGTGCTTTCGAGCCACTACGCTACCGACCTTACTTTTCTGCGTATTGATCTGGAGTCTCAGTTTGGTCTCCAGGTACTTTCCGCAGGATTCCAGTAGCCGCACCGCTGCCCGTTTGCTTTTGGCAAGCACCACAATATCGTCCGCATAGCGGATGACGTTCACTCCGCGGCCTTTCATCTCTTGGTCAAATTCGTTCAGGTAGATGTTCGCCAGAAGCGGCGACAGGGGGCCTCCCTGAGGGGAGCCTTCTTCTGTTTTGCAGTGCACCCCGTTCTCCATAACCCCACTTTTCAGGTATCTCTTAATCAGTTCGGTTACGCGTCTGTCCTGAATTTGTTTGCGCAAAAGATGCATAAGCAGCTCATGATTCAGCGTGTCGAAGTATTTGGAGAGGTCGATTTCTACTGCGTAGCCGTATCCCTGTTCTGCATAGTCTTTCACCTTGCGAATGGCCTGTTGTGCGCTCCGACCGGGGCGGTAGCCATAGCTTCCCTCCGAGAAGAGCGGCTCGAACAGGGGCTGGAGCTGCTGGGCGACTGCCTGCTGAATCACTCGGTCTACGACCGTGGGTATGCCAAGCTTCCGTACTCCGCTTCCATCTGCTTTGGGAATTTCCTTGCGCCGTACTGGGCTGGGCTTGTATCTGCCTTCCCGGATCTTTTGCAACAGCTCGTCTCTATGTTCCTGCAGCCAGGGTAGCGCGTCTTCTACGGTCATTCCGTCGATTCCTGGCGCTCCATGGTTGCGTTTGACCTGTTTGTAGGCTCTGTTCAGATTGTCTCTGTCCAGAATCTGCTCCAGCAGGTCTGTTGCACCGCCTCTTTCTTTACGTTCCCGAGTACCGGCGCTCCGCACTCCCGCATGCTCTTCGCGTTCCACGCTATCCCTTTGCAGGTAGCCCTTTCGGTATTCTGCTTTCATCGCGTCAGCTCTCCTTTCGGTATGTACTCGAGACTTACGATTGTTCGGCCCTTCCCCGAAAAAAAAACCTTCCGGGTACTATGGCCTCTGCTGACTTCTCACAGCAAGCTTTACTCCGTCTTTCGGTTTTTTTTTTCCTACTTGTCGTCTGTGAGACCTCCCCGGGTAAGAGCGATAACCTTCCCCTCATCTATCTGCCACATTTACACCATGGGATTCGGGCAGTATTGGACTTTGCTTTGTAGTGCAAGCTCGTCCGTCCCATGATGCCTTCTATGTGATTTCTGTTCGTCAGACCGAGGGTTTGCCTCCGGCTTCCTTCAGATTCCGCCTCGCGGCGGACACCCTTGCCTTCAGCTAACAGTTCCTACTGCCAAGCCTGTAGCGGACTTTCACCGCCGAGTTATCGCCCATGCCGGGCGCACACCAAAAAAAGCAGCTGACGTCCCCTTACCTTAAGGAGAGGCCAGCTGCTTTAACACACTATTATGAATTAGTTATTTGCCAAGAAACGCATTCAGCATCCAAACATGCTTGTCGAGTGCTTCCTTAACCCCCAGAAGCATATCCGCAGTAGCTTGATCTCCCGCTTCTTCCGCCGCATCCATACCGGATTTAAGCTCTTCTGAAATTTTGCCGAAATCGCTAACGATCGAAGCCACCATTTGTTCGGCGTTCTCTGTGCCGGAAGCCTCCGCAACCGTAGCCATCGCCAAAGATTCCTTCAGCGTTGCAACCGGACGGCCGCCAATGGACAGAAGGCGTTCTGCCAATTCATCCACATAGTTGGCTGCTTCATTATACAGCTCTTCGAACTTCGCATGAAGGGTAAAGAAATGGCCTCCCTTTACATACCAGTGAAAGTTATGAAGCTTCGTGTATAGAACTGTCCAATTCGCCACCTGAAGGTTTAATTGCTCTTGAACAGCCGTTTCAGCAGAAGTTAATGTTTTATTGCTCATTTTTCATTCCTCCCAGATTATTATTATTTTAAATTTAGACTTATTCTAATTCCTGTTCTTATAATAGCATGTTTTGTCCTGTATTTCAATGAACATCTCATGAAGATTCTTCCGGTCCGCTTGAATTACATTCTGCTCCAAAGAATTAGAGAATATGCAGGTTTTGGAGGAACGGGTGAGCGGCATTATACATCAAATTCTTTGCGAATATGAAGACGGAACTGCTCAATGCTCCGCTCAATTCCACGGATTCCCTCTTCAACGAGCTTCCGGTCAATCCCGCCCGTATGTGTGCTTTCCAGTTTGTTTCGCTGTGAGATCAGAGAGCGCTTCTCGTCTTCCCAGTACGATTGACGGCGCTGTATTTCCTTATATTTATCAAGTAAATCTGTGATGATATCATAGAAGCGTTCGTAGTCAATAATGATTTCATCCAAAAATTTGTCAACCTCTTCTTTATCGTAACCGCGCATCTTCACATCGAAGTCTTTCTCGTGAATCGTTAATGCATCCAGTTTGATTCCCAATTGTTTAAACAAACTTTTCTGATCCTCGAGCTTGCGCCCATAATCTTCCTGCATGATGTCCCCTCCGTTATTCATCTTCACGGCAGCAATCAGCCGCAATCCTGAATTTTCTTCTCTAAATGTATCATATTTTACCTGCCTGGTTAAATGATAACCAATTTTATGATGAATGATGAGAATTCTCCCTCTCAAATAGACAAAAAAGCCCTGAACCGATTGCAGCCTTCGGCTCAGAGCTTATTTTATTTGCCCGCCTTCTTATGCGTCGTCGCCAGGGTCTTGCTTCCTGCGATCGCCAGGCAAGCGTCCTGCCCGGTGCAAGGCTTCCCGCAACAGAAATTCTATATGTCCATTCACGCTGCGGAATTCATCAGTGGCCCACCGTTCCAGAGCCTCATACAGCTTGGGATCAATTCGCAGAGGGAAGTTCTTCTTGGGAGCCATAAATTAGCCGTTCCCCTTAGTATAAAGATCCGGCGTTGATGACCGGGCTGGCACCCCGTTCAGATACAATCGCCACCATCAAATTATTGACCATAGCCGCTTTGCGCTCCTCATCCAGCTCCACAATCCCGTCTTCACTTAACTGACGGATGGCCATTTCCACCATGCCGACTGCTCCCTCAACAATCTTCTGACGGGCGGACAGGATGGCCGAAGCCTGCTGACGCTGCAGCATGACACTTGCAATCTCAGTAGAGTAGGCCAGATGTGTAAGTCTTGCCTCAAGCACTTCCACTCCAGACAAAGACAAACGCGCCTGCAGCTCTACTGCCAGTTCCTGCGCAATTTCATCGGAATTGGCCCGAAGCGAGAAGCCGACCTCCTCAAAATTATCGTAAGGATAACGGCTGGCTACATGCCGAAGTGCGGTCTCACTCTGAATCTCTACGAACTCCATATATGAATCCACATCGAACACGGCCTTTGTCGGATTCACAACCTTGAATACAACTACCGCTGAAATTTCAATAGGATTGCCATCGACATCGTTCACCTTCAGAGTTGCGCTATTAAAATTCCGCACCCGAAGCGAAACCTTCTGACGATGACTAAACGGGATGACTGCCCACAGACCGCTCTCACGAATCGTTCCCATATAGCGGCCGAAGAACGTAATAACAACCGATTGATTAGGCTGCACCACTGTAATCCCTGTTAAAGCCCCAATCACCAGCAGCGCTGCGAGCACCATAAACGGAATGCCAAGTGCTGGGATGTCCGCCTCCATTCCGTACACGCCTAAGCCTGCACAAATGACTAACAATACAATCAACACAAATCCATTGAACTTCTTCGCCATTTTCTCTTTCATACTTCGTATCCTCCAACAGATATGATTAAGATATTGTTATGATATCACTTTTGGATGTAATTGTAAATCCCTGCAAAGTATCATCACTATGTTGTTCTGTATGCGTAAAAATTCCAGCTGAAACCATTCCTGAAATCTGGGCATATGCTGACATTAAAATGCAGGCAAAGGAGCGAAGCATCATGGATTTGTACAGTTGGATCACTCTTCTGGCTATCGGATTAGCTTCCAATTTAGACAATGCGGGTGTAGGCATTGCATACGGCGCAAGGAGAATACGCATTCCCTGGTACTCCAACCTGGCCATTGCCATTATTTCTTGCCTGGGTACCCTGCTGGCAGGCTTATTCGGCAACCTGATCTCGTTATGGATTCGTCCCTGGGTTGCCCAGCTCATCGGGACCGTTGTCATAGTTACCGTAGGAATTTGGGTGCTTCTTCAAGCTTTTAAGGAAAAAGAAAAAAGCTCCTCCAGTAACCATCCCACCCCCTCTACCGGCCATTTCACCCGACTGCTGCGCAATCCAGAGGAAGCCGACCGGGATAGCTCGCAGTCCATTAGTCTGGGAGAATCCATGATCCTTGGCATTGCACTAGCCATGAACGCCCTGGCTGGCGGATTTCATGCCGGCGTATCCGAGCTGAACATTGGATTAACCTCCCTATCGGTCGGGCTGTTCAGCTATTTGCTGCTGGCAGCAAGCTCCTGGTTCGGAGAGAAATATGCTGCAGAGAAGCTCGGAAGCCGGGCTACTATTGTTTCAGGACTTCTGCTCATCTTGATCGGCTTCAGCCAGCTGGGCTAACTTTAACAGAACCTTCACCCTAATTTTGGTAAAATACCTGTTCGGGCAACTTGCTTCTATTCTATAATGGAATTATCAGGAAATAGAAAGGAGCATTCTCTTGAACTGGCTGCATCACTTTACAGAGGATTTAACCTGGTCTTTTCAACAGGCCGAACACACCCTCAGTCAATTTGTTCCGCCCTTCGATCAACAGGCTCTGCTCTATTTAGACCGATTCAATGTGCTCAAGCATCAGATATCCACGAACTACATCTGCTTTCTGCTTCCCTTCTGGATGCAGGAATCTACCGGCTTAAGCCGTGAGAACGCCCGCCGTATGGCTGCAGCTAATCTTTACGGAATGATGTACTTCCACCTGCAGGACGAGGTGATGGACGAAGTAGACAATCGCTCCGCAGAACGGCTCCCGCTGGCGAATCTGATCTATACAGAATTCATATCCGGCTATTCCCGATTATTCCCGCCAAGCTCTCCATTCTGGTCTTACTATAAGCGATATTTGAATGAATGGGCTTTAGCGGTAACTACGGAGAATGAGAGAGATATCGTTCTGGATTCGCCAATTCTAATGGGGCATAAGGCTGCACCCGTCAAGTTAGCCTCAACGGGCGCGCTGCTGCTCAGCGGTCACAGTGCACGGATTCCGGAAACAGAACATGCTGTGGACCAAGTACTCTCAATTCTGCAAATGCTGGATGATTGGGAGGATTGGAACAAGGATCTTCAAGAGGGGAGCTACAATAGCTTGCTGGCTTATATTCGGGCAGACTTGAAACTGCCAGATCACCATAGGCTCACGCCTGAGGATGTTATGGATGCATTGTATGTCCACGGAGTGCTGACCCGTTATGCCGAGTATGCACAAACGATAGGGCAGGAGCTCTCTTCCATTATTGAACTAGCCCCTGACCTCTATGAATTCTACATATTTCTTCTTGATAACCTGACACAAGGGGCTTCCAGTATCGAGAGGGAGCGGTGTCTATTAGAACAAGGCGGGCTTCAGTACTGGCTCTCTAAAAATATAAGTCTATAATTGATTGATTTTTCACAATTCTAAATGATATACTTAAAAGGGAAATATAACCAATTTGAAAGGGTGATTCTTATGTCAACACAAGGAGCTCTTCTTCAATCGCAAGTGGTCCAGAAAGCGTGGCAAGATCCCAGTTTCAAAACCAAGTTATTATCCGATCCAAAAGCAGCCCTCCAGGAGTTCCTTGGTGTAGAGCTTCCCGACCACATTAAGGTGAAGGCGGTTGAGGAACAATCAGATGAGTTCTTTATCGTGCTTCCTCCAAATCCATCCAAGGCGCTTGCCCCGGATGTGAAGCCTCTCGTCATGTGGAACTAGCAGAATATACTTAATAGAATATACGTCAAATTATCCGGTTTCCGCTCAGCTCTCTACTGAGGGAAACCGGATAATTGCTTCTGTGCCTCTTCCCTTCTCACTCTTAAACTGAATATCCCCCTGCATAACTTCAATAATTCGAAAGGTCACCATGAGACCAAGCCCAGTCCCTTTTGTCTTGTTGGAGAAGTAAGGTTCTCCCAGATGAGCCAATTCCGCACCGCTCATTCCCTCACCGTTATCTTTCACATGGATAACCACTTTCCCGCCCGATTCATACGCCCATACTCTGATTTCTCCTTCACCACGAAGGGCTTCGATGCTATTCTTCAGAATATTGACGAAAGCCTGCTTGAACTTAGGCGAATTCCCCTTGATCTGCAGATTATCCGGAATATCCACATAAATTTTACCGCCTTGCAGGTTAGCCATCGGATTCAAAATGCCTTCGATATGCCTGAATTCATCAAGAATATGAAGCGTAGCAATCTTACCTACCTCTGGCTTGGCAAAGGTTAAGAAATCGGTAATGATATTCGAAGCTCGGTCTAGCTCCTCTAGTGCCAAATTCAAATATAGCTTGTCCTGATTCTGGGATTTCTCTGTCAGAAGCTGCAGAAATCCCCGGGTAACCTGCAGCGGGTTGCGTACCTCATGCGCTACCGAAGCAGCAAGCTCGCTGATGATCTCCATTTTCTCAGAGCGCTGAAGCTCGTTGTTGAACATCTCCAACCTCCGAGAGTACTCGACGACCTGGTCATGGTTGCGGGCGAACCTACGGCCAAGAATAATGATCAGCGAGATAACAAAGCAGACAACGCCCCATTTCCATAAATATAGCCTGTAGTCCGGATTCTCCAAATAATACCAGGCAAGTTCCCCAATCGCTGTCAGCGCAAATAACGCGAACCCACTAGTAAATATGATCGCCTCTTTATTGCCCCTAGTTGCATAGATTACGGACAGGGTAACCAGCAGGGCGAACTGAATGATCATAATTATTCCGAGCAGCGTGCCCGTGAGAAAGGAATAAACCGCGCTGAAGCCTGGGAGCCACAGCGGTTTGCTTACCATGAAAACCAGGCAAAATACGGAATACAGCACCTGAAACTTGCGGTATTTCCTAATGATGGCGTGGTACCCGCTATCAAAGATCCGTTCGAAGAAACTGCTGAACGCCGGCAGCAGAACAAGAAGTGCCACATCGAACAGACGATAATACAGTGCGCCAAACTTGTCGTAAAAGCTATAGAGGAACGGCGAGTAGGTAATGATTAGAATACCTATACACAGAATGACCAAGCAAAGAGAAAGCCAGCTGGGCATATTCTCTGTATTTAAAAAGAGAGAACACATTAACATAATTACAGCAATAAAGATAAAGGCGCTGCCTAAAATGAAATCGGTGATGTCCTTCTTCACAAGCTTGTCCATCAATTGGTTGAAGTCACCGATTCTGGCCGCCTCCTGCAGCCCAATTCGATCACCTACCCCCTCTACACCTAGATAGATAGCCTTGTCGCTATCATCCATATGTAGGGGCAGAATGAACTGCTGTAGGTCGCGGTCATAACGGCGATCCGCCTGATAAATAGGATTGCCGTCCAGCATCGCGATAATCCGCCGGCCGTATAGCCCCTCAATTAATATGGCGGGGTTACCGATCTTAAATGCCGGCAGCTCCAGCCTAATCCAGACGCTGCTTGCTTCTTCCGGCTTACCTGGAGCCGGATGCTTAGCATCGGCACTCCTCCAGCCGGATAGCTGCCTAAGCTCAGTATCTGTCATATCGCCGTCCAATTGGTCCACCCACACCAGGTCCCACTGCTTAATCTGCTCACTTTGTTCCAGATGTCCGTCGTTCACAACAACCGCAGGGATAACAGCCGCAGCAATCACCATGAGAATCAGTACAACAATAATGCTTCTCAGAACATATTTCATATTTGCACCCCTGCACTATAAATAAGAGAGAACTTCGGCATTTATCCTGCTTCAAAAAATACACATTAACATTATCAAATATTTCCAGAGGGGTAAATAGTAAATTCTTGGTCAGCCTCAAATTCATGAGCTTAAGACTGAATCTTTAACCGTGGCGAAATGCGGTTGGAACAGATGACTTTTGGGTAAGCTCCATTTAAGAGCATAGATCCATCAAATCCATCAAGTTATGAAAAGCGAAGGAGGTAATCAATATGCAGGAGGAACGCGGCAATATCCCGAATAACGGCCCTGAGGCGACCGATCAGGTGGATATTCCACTTGAGGATGTACCTGACGCCGATGCGATCAAGCCGGGCAGCCCGGTAGATCCCGCCGCCCAGCCGGTGGATATCGTGCACGGAACCGATCTCATCAATGGCGCGGGTGCCGATGAGGAGGATGCTCCAGCCTTGGGAGGCCCCTTGGCGGACCATAACCAAGTGTAATCTAAAAGACGGTATAAGAAGAAGAGGCTCTGCGGCTATCGGCTCGCAGGGCCTCTTCTTCCTGTCTTACCCTTAAGTATTTTTATGATTCCAATATCGCTGTAATTCGGTCAAGCTCTTCCGGCGACAAGACAATCCCTGAAGCAGATACATTCTCATGAACCTGTTCAGGACGGCTTGCTCCAACCAGAGCGCTTGATACATTTGGCTGACGAAGAATCCAAGCGAGTGCAAGCTGTCCCATTGTAATTCCGCGTTCCTCGGCAACCTTGGTTAGCTCCCGAACTTTAGCAATTCGTTCGGCGCTGATTCGGTCCTCAGCCCAGCCGAGCTTAGCAGCACGGCTATTCTCCGGCACATTATTCGCTGAGTTGTATTTGCCCGTCAACACACCCTGAGCCAGCGGAGAATATACCACTTGTCCAATGCCTTTGCGCTGCCCAAGCGGAATAATCTCCTGCTCGATGCCGCGCTCAAACATATTATATAGCGGCTGGTTCACGACAATACGATCCAGCAAATAACGATCGGCAACCCCAAGTGCGGCTTCCATCTGAGCCGCTGTCCACATGCTAACCCCCACATACAACACCTTGCCTTGGCGAACAAGGTCGTCAAGCGCACGCAGCGTTTCCTCCAGCGGAGTCTCCGGATGGAACCTATGACAGTAATAGATATCGACATACTCAGCACCAAGTCGCTTCAGACTGGCATTGCACTGTTCTGTGATGTGCTTGCGGGATAAGCCCATATCATTAGGCCCGTCGCCCATTTTGCCAAACACCTTGGTAGCCAGTACGTAAGACTCTCTCGGATAGGCCTTCAAGGTTGCCCCGAGCAGCTCCTCAGCGGCTCCACGTTCGTAGACGTTGGCGGTATCAAAGAAATTCACACCCAGATCATAAGCGGCCTCAATCGCCTTTACAGCATTTTCCCGTTCTACATAGCCTCCATAGGTCAGCCAGCTGCCAAGACTGATCTCGCTAACCTTCAGCCCGCTAGCACCCAATCTGCGATACTGCATATGAGTTACCTCCTTCAAAATGGTTAGTGAATAAGCACTCTTCCATTGTAAACCGAATTAACCGGATACACCAAATGAGTTACCGGATCATTCCCGTGTATTTCACGTTCACCTTTGCATGCACTTTGAAATCCATCTCCGGGTACATCTTCTTCCACTTCTCATACTCGGTCTTGTTATCCCAGTTTCTTGCCATGTAACGTAGCCCCCACCCGATAGGATCGGTCCCACTATCCCTGATCTTAAAAAGCAGCTCTCTGATCTGTGAATTCAGATCCTCAGAACTGGATCGTGACAGCAAATTCAGCGTATCTCGATTGATCATCTTCTTCTGATGAACCTCTTCCAGCACTCCAGTGATATCAATCTTATAACTAATGTAGGGAGCAGACTCTGCTTTGCCCTTCGCATGAATGCTATACTTGCTACGGGAGCCGTCTACATTATAATCAAATACGCCCTGTTTATTTACGACCGTGAAATTCGTAAGCAGGTCCTTCTGGGTCAGCAGGTTATACAGCCGGGTCTCATCCGGATTAAGCACAAGCTTCGATGATTTCTTGGAGAAGAGCACCACTTTATCGATCACAAATCTCTCCTTAGACAATGCCTCCACGATCGGAAGAACAGGATCTAGCCCCCGTTCCATCAATCTGCGCTTCACATCGAAGGAGTACGAACTGAGTATAAACGGCGATTCCGTCCCTTCCTTCCCCAAGGCCAGAAATAGGGAATTGGAGGGGATACGCTCGGTCTTTGGCTGCACAGCCAGCACCTCTGAGGCATTGGGCCGGCCAATCGCACAGTACATGATAAGCTGAATATCCCGGCGGCGAATAGCCCAGTCCATAGCCTCGGTAATATCCCTCCGAGCGTAGGACTCGCCTAGGATCATCGCCTTGCAGTGCCCAAAGTCCAGCTCTTTGTCCACCATGGATTTCATTTCCCGGATCGCCTCCGCAATGGTTGCCGTTTCCCGGGAAATCATATCCACTTTCTCTTCACCTGTCTTAGGATCGCCTTGCGGAATAGCCAGCTTGAGCGTTACCTTTACCTTGGAAGGGTCTTCGGCTGTATCAATACCGATGGCGACCACAAACATACGCAAATCTATATCCTTAAACTTACAGCCCTGCAGCGGAAGCAAGCATACGATAAGACATGCCAGCAGCAACCACAACTTTCTTCTCATATCCTTGCCCTCCGGTTCCTCTGATAGCAATAGAATAAGGAAGATATAATTATGATTTCACCATAGAAGCGTATATTAAGGAACCACATTCCCAACAGATTTATAGAGAATTGCTCAAGGCTCAGCATGAACAATGCCACAAGAGAGAATAGGATGATATACCCCCAGTCCTTCATTTGCGGCCCCTCCTTTTTTTTCTTCACAGAACCTATTCCTTTAAGAAGCTCCAAGCACACGTGCCAGTGAATAATAACACTTACCAGGGAAAGCACCAAATAAATAAAATAAAACAAAAAGATCATCCGTTCAACGATGAAAAGTCCGATTCGAACCGAATCTGCTGCAGAGAACCAGGTAAAGACATGCCGCTCTACATCGATCGTTCCAAGGTAGCCAATGGGCACCAGCATGCTGATCAGCAGGATGATAAGACCGAGGACTCCCAGCAGCCAGACGCGATACCGCTTGATCGGATGAAACACCCGGTTGAATATAACCAGATTCGCATAGCCGGAGAAAATAAAAGTAGCGGCAGTAATGCTGGGAAAGGAAGGCTTATGCATGAAATAGGTCCCCACTTGCATCACAGCATCCCAGTTAAATGCCGGATTGATCAGCATCTTCAGCAGGATATACAAGATAAAAGGGAGCGTAAGAAGCATCGTGATTTCCAGACCATACAATACGGATTCTGAGCTTAGCCTGCTGGACAGCGCTACAGCGACCAGAAAGCCGATCATAATCCATAATCTAGAAATGTCTGGGCTGATATATCTAATTGAAATGTCCACAAATGAGATAAGGGTAATCAATCCGGCCATGTACCATAACGCCCCCGCCAACAGCAATAAAATTCCGGCTAAGGGCTTGGACATACAGGAATGATAAATCTCCGGCAGCCCCTTTTTCGGAAATCGGGAGTATAGCTTTGTAGCTGTAAAGATAATGAGGGTGCCAATAATCACAGAAATAACGATGGACATTAGTGCCCCTTTAAACCGGTAGGCAATCAGGATCCTAGGTACGTAATTAACGACATTGATCACAGCGTTTATTAAGAACAAGAAGAAGAAATAACGATATTTTACCATCAGACCTCCCTCCTCTTTTTACTCATATAATCTAATGCGAACCCTCTCAGATAAGGCTTGCCAAAGCTTCGAAGTCCACAAGCATACATGACCAGCCCCACTAATCCAACTACTACGCCGAGCAGTCCAAGCAAAGTAGCAAGCAGGATGAACCCGTATTTAATCACCCTAACGGTAAATCCCATCATATTTAGCGGGATGACAAAATTGGATATGGCCACAGCGGACACCAGAATAATCATGACATCAGCGACCAGCCCCGCTTGCGTTGCGGCTTGACCTAAAATAAGCCCGCCTACAGTGGTTGCAGTAGGACCAATTGCCTTAGGCAGTCTTAAGCTCGCCTCCGTCAGGAACTCCATCATCAAGAGCATAAGAATAACCTCCATAAATGAAGGATAAGGCACCGTTGCCCGAGAGCCGGCAATCAATAGAGCAATTTGAATCTTCAGAATCTCAGGATTATAAGAGGTTACTGCGATGTAAAAGGCAGGAAGCGTTACTGTCAGGAGCAGGCCGATATAGCGAATCCCCTTCAGAAACCAGCCCACCATCGGTAACTGGATTTTGTCATCCATGGCTGTAAAGAAATCATTAAAGATACTCGGAAGAATGATACTGAAGCCTGTTCCATCAATCAGAATGGCCACTTTGCCTTCGGATAAATTGAAGACCACCCGGTCCGGCCGTTCGGTAACCATTGTGGTCGGAAACAGACGGAAATGGCGACCCGCCAGTTCCTTCTCCAGCTCGCCGGCAGATTGCAAAATATCAATGGATACGTTAGACAACCTTTTCTTCAATTCATCCAGTACCTCAGAATCCACCCGATCCTCATCATAGAGAACGGCTACAACGGTCTGAGACATGTTCCCGATGACAGACATTTCCGCCTTCAGCTTATCTGATTTATAACGGCGCCGAACCAGATTAAGATTCGTATATATATTTTCATTGAATGCATCCTTAGGCCCTTGAACAATAGCCTCCGAGGTCGCTTCACTTATGGAGCTGGCCTCCACCTTAATCGCTTCAAACAAATAGGTGCTGTCTTTAACCGTAATGCTTACGAAGCCCTTCAAGACAGACTCCTTAGCCTGCTCTGCTTTATCTGTCTTGGTCGTTCCGGGGAAGGAGGCCAGATAATCTTCAAAGCTCTTTAGTTCGTTCATTTCGAAAAAAGGAGTGAGCACAAAACGGTTGATCAGCTCAGCATCGGTCAGGCTTTTGATATAGACCAACTCAACCTCTTCTCGGGCTCCAAGCTTGCGCTGTTCCAAGTCCATAAAGCCTTTCAAATGATCCGCCAGCCATTCCGGGATGGTCTGATGTCCTGCTGCCTTTCTCACTAGCGGTTCCCCCTTGTGCTTTGGTAAAATCCCTAAATCCGGGTATCCCCTATTTTGGCATGTCTCAGGAAATTTCATGCATGGGTCTTTATCATCGCTCATTGATTTCTCAACAAAAAAACTCCCTTCACCCAAGGTGAAGAGAGTATCCTAATTTCTATCTCTTGTTATAAAGAAGCAATACATACTTTATTCCTTCCCGTATTCTTGGCCTCGTAAAGAGCCTGGTCCGCTCTGTCGAACAGCTCCTCTGGAGGGAAGAGAGGGTAGGTCGCCCCGCCGACCGAAATACTGCAAGAAATGGAGGTTCCATCCGGCAGGACAAAAGAATGTCCCTCCACATTAACACGCAGCTTTTCTGCCACATGTCCTATTTTATCAGGCCCACACTCCACGATGATCACGAATTCCTCTCCGCCTTTGCGGGCTATTTGATCTCCAGGTCTGAACGAATCGTGAAGAATCTCGGCCAATTGCTTAAGTACACAATCACCAGCCGGATGTCCATATGTATCATTCACCTTTTTAAAGTGATCAATATCGGCTACAAGCAGTGAGAAAGGCCGCTGTTCTCTAAAGCCCCGCTTGGCTCTTTCCTGAAACAGGGCATCAAAACTGCGCGAATTGTGAAGTCCGGTCAGAAAATCCAGGCTTGCCGCTTCCTTCATCATTCTCAGCAGATGATCCGACCTACTCATATAATTCATCATAAAATAAGTCAGCATTCCGCCCGCCAGGTAGATCACAGCGTACTTCATCATCGTTTCCAAATAATAATCCTGCAGCGTAAGCAGAAAAACCACTTGGATACAGGCAAGCGATACTCCGAGTGCAATGCTCCATGTCCGCAGCTTCAGCTTGCCTTGCGGGATAATAAACAGGGAAGCGATGTATGTAGCAACAATGCCGGCAGCAGCAAGGATTGACTCATAGCTAAGTCCGTGGAGGAAGATCAGACGGTAAATTCCGGCGATCGCGGTCGTCCAAAGTCCCCCATACCAGCCTCCAAGACACACGGATACGAGAATGGCAACCAGCCGGAAATCAGCAAAAACACTGGGCGTTACCGGAAAGGTATAGTGCATTAATAATATCCCGAACAATCCCAGCAAAATCCCCTCTATAGAATGTCTTGCCTTAGAATACAGCGGCAGCCGAACTATAAAGGTTGAGCGAAGCATATTTCCAAAAAATATAAAGGAAGTCATCAGTGTAAAGTTGTTAATTAATTTCTCTATCATGTAAACCTCTCTAGCATGCAAGAACTATAAAGACTAGAATAACACAATCTCCCCGGCTAAGCGAGAAATGTCTAAAAATTGAGTTAATAATAAAAAGGCCAAGATCATGTGAGCTGATCTTAGCCTTTGAGCTAATTCTAAGGGGTTTATTCATTAGGGGTTAGCAAGCTTTGGAGGCGCGCCTGCTTTGGAATGCGTAAATTCAGCCGGTGGATTCAGCTCCGGATCCTGTCCGGCTGCTGCTGGCTTCTCTACATATTCAAACTGTCCCAATCCGTCCATGGTTGGTCCGGCTGCCCATCTTCCCTCCCGGCTCTGTGTACCTTCAGAGAAGTTTAGGAATTGGCGCGTTGCTTCTTCCACCGCCCGTTCCCGCGGGAATGAAGCTGGCACTATAACACCGTCCATCTGTTCAATTTCCTCAATCGCTGCAAGCCATTGGTTCTGGTGCATGATATCACGTGCAATCATAAAGGACAGCATCTCACGGACTCCAGGATCAGTGGTCTGTTCATACAGCCGGACAACCTGTAGGAGCCCTTGCGACTCCGCATTCAGATTGGCACGGAAATCTGCGAGCAGATTACCGCTGGCTACAATATAACGGCTGTTCCAAGGATAGCCATTGCTGTCCGTAGGCGTCGCTCCCAAGCCTGATACTATCGCATGCTGCGGATTCATACCGCCAAGCACAGCTCCAATCACAGGATCCTTCGCCGCCTCCTCCTGCTGGTCCGCCGGAGCACCGTCCAGCAGCTGGGCGATCATCGTACTGAGCATTTCCACATGGCCGATCTCCTCTGTTCCAATATCCAGCAGCATGTCGCGATACTTCCGTTCCGCACGGCAGTTCCAGCCCTGGAAGAGATACTGCATCATGACTGACATTTCGCCGTACTGCCCCCCTAATACCTCCTGCAACTTCTTGGCATATATCGGGTCGGGCTTCTCAGGCCTTGCTTTGAACTGTAATTCCTTCACGTGAAAAAACATCGTATTCCTCCTCTGCTAGCTTGAATATTTAGGCTTGGCTTGCATACTGTAATTACCCTGGCCTTGTATAAATAATCAGCTTAGTCGCAGAAATTTCACATGAACCCACCTCCTGAGGTATGATAGAAGTAACAAACAAACCTATTATGAAAGAAAGGAAGAACACAACAACATGAAGCAATTGAAAGCCTACGGGGCGGGTATTCTATCGCTCCTGCTAGTCCTGGTGCTTGTCTCCGGCTGCGGGAACAATAACACCAGCTCTAAGAACGCCCAGAACAACAAGAGCGCCTCGGAGGGCTCAAATCAAGCGAAGAATAATTCTGCCGTATCTGATCCTTCTAAAGCATCGGACAACACCTCGGATGCCGAGCCTGTCCGCTCCGAGAAAGATCCTATCGTTACGATTGAAATGGAGAACGGCAAGACGATAAAGGTCGAGCTATATCCTGATGTTGCCCCGAATACGGTGAACAACTTTATCAGTCTGGTCAAGAAGGGCTTCTATGACGGCCTGACCTTCCATCGTGTAGTGCCAGGATTCATGATCCAGGGGGGCGATCCTGACGGAAATGGCGGGGGCGGACCAGGCTACTCGATCCCGGGTGAATTCACAACGAATGGCTTCAAGAATGATCTGTCTCATACCCGCGGAGTGATCTCTATGGCCAGAGCCCAGGATCCGAACTCTGCAGGTTCCCAGTTCTTCATTATGGTCGCTGATGCGGATTCTCTAAATGGACAGTATGCTGCTTTCGGTAAAGTCGTTGAAGGTATGAAGACCGTAGACGAGATCGTCAGTGTTCCGACAAATGGAGAGCTAGCCAAAAATCCTCCGGTCATGAAAAAGGTCACGGTTGACACCAAAGGCACAGAGTACAAGGAACCTACTAAAACAGAATCAAAATAAGACAAGCCAAGGCAGACGGGGTAATCCTATAGTCTGCCTTTTCTCATACTTTGGTTCTAAATGTCTTCTCAAGGTTGATATCCCTAATCTTCCCCTTTATAATTCTAGTAAAATGCTGGAATTATTTACTTAATCAGAGGGAGAAAGCAATGTTTGGACGACTGTTTAAGACTAGCGAACCTACCCCAGGCTCTCTGCTTGTTACAACTTGGCATGAAGGGTTAGCCGAAATCGCGGGCATATATATAGGAAGCCACAAGGTGGTTACCATCCTGGAAAGCGGAGGACTTCAGGAAATTCCCCTTAATCAATTCACTGAAATACATACAGCCAAAATCCGCAGCGAACTATACATCTGTTCTGAATCTTCCACACGCAGGGCTGTCTCTTTTCCCCAAGCCATAACGAGAGCACAATCCTTGCTGGAAGGCAGGTTCGGCTACCGGATCGTGCTTATGAATTCCCATCAGCTGTGCTCAGGTTGTATAACCGGCAACTTCGATAACGAGGATCACACTCTGCAGCTGCTCACCGCCCAAGTGGAAGAGACGATTGGCAAGAAAGTAGAGTGGCGCAAGAAAGACCTCTAATGTTATTTCACCCTTAAAAACAAAAAAAACAGCCCCCGAAAGGGCTGCTATGCCATCTATAGTTAATGCTTCCTCTTCTCCGCTACATCATCCGTGGCTTGCTGGTAGCGCTTGGTCTGGGAAGCGTGCATGAAAGCGCCTATACAGTAAATAAATACACTGGCCACAATACATCCGATTCCGCCCATCAAATACATGTTATCATCATTAAAATCCGAAAGTCTGACAAGACAGAGGATAATACCCACGATAAGCACAATCCATGAAGCGATTGTCAGCACTGTAGCAAACCAATGGCCGTTCCTGTCCCTCTCGCCCTTCTTATCCTTGAAAGGATATACCTTAGCCGCCATCCTTATCACTCCCTTAACGATTATAAAGGTGCTAACCTGCCTGAATTCATGAATAGCCTCGTACTGTATACTAACCTCATCTTCTCAAATTTAAACATTTCCCCAAAGCAATGTCGGACGTAAAAAAGGCGGCCCGCACTAGAGTGCAGACCGCCTTTTAACAGCTTCTAAAAAACTAATTTTAACTCAGTATCCTACTTTGTTGTATTCCATGATCCAAATCGATCCCGCTACTACCGTAACCAGAATGACTACGCCAAGTACCAGTCCCATGACGTTCCAGCGAGGCTTCTCCGTCTCGCGGAGATGCATGAAGAAGAACAGCTGAACGAACAATTGCAGGACTGCAGCAGCCATAATGACCACAAATGCAGCCGTACGGTTCATCAAGTCATTCAGTACGATAACGAGTGGAATGATGGTTAGAATGATGGATAGCACAAATCCAATGACATAGGATTTCAGCGAACCATGTGATTCATGACCGTGATCATGAGAACCGGACTCTGTATTATGCTGTGCCATATTACATCACCCCCATCAAGTAGACAACCGTAAGCAGGAAGATCCAGATGACGTCAAGAAAGTGCCAGTACAAGCTGATTACTGTGATCTTGCCGCGGGTTGTGTCTGTAATTCCCCGACGACCAATCTGAATCATCAGTCCGATCATCCACAGAAGACCCAGAGAAACGTGAAGACCGTGAGTCCCCACCAGTGTGAAGAATGCCGATGTGAACGCGCTTGTTGTATAAGCGGCTCCTTCGTGCACCATTTCAACAAACTCGGAAATTTCAAGACCAATAAACGCGGCGCCCAGAATAGCTGTGACGATCAGCCAGCCAATCAGTTGCTTCTTCTGGTTGCGGTTCATCGCTAGAACCGCCAAACCGCTGGTAAAGCTGGATGTCAGGAGGATAAACGTCTCTGCGATAACTCCTGGCATATTGAACAATTCTTCCCCGGTAGGCCCACCTGCCGTGCTGTTGCGCAGCACGATAAAGGTCGCGAACAGGACGGAGAAGAGAATAACGTCTGAAATCAGGAAGAACCAGAAGCCAAGTACCTTGAGTTCATTCGGGTCGTGATGACCGTGATCATGGCCGGCACCGTGATTCCCTTTATTTACAGCCGATTGTGCCATTATACGGACCCCCTTATTGCAGCTTCCGTGCGTTTAATTTCATCTACAGGAATGTAGTAATCCGTATTATAAGAGAACGAACGCGCCAGCATGCAGAGCAGAACGCCAATCATACCTGGAACGTAGAACCACCACCAGCCGAACACAAAGCCGAAGCCTGCGACAAACCAGAAGAGCGACATGATGATCGGAATCGCCGAGTTCTTCGGCATATGGATTGGCTCCAGCTGCGGCTGCGGTGCCTCTGGAATTCCCTTCGCACGGCGCTGTTTGGTCTCCCACCAGTCATCCACATCATGAACATGAGGAATAACGGCGAAGTTATACTCAGGTGCCGGGGATGGTGTAGACCATTCCAGCGTGCGTGCATCCCAGATGTCTCCAGTAACGTCTTTTTGATGCTTGAAGATGCTGGTTGCAATTTGGACCACTTGGAAAATAAAGCCCAAGCCCATCAGGAACGCACCGATCGTAGAGATCAGGTTCAGCGGTCCCCAGCCCGTATCCCAAGAGTACTCGCTGATACGGCGAGTCATACCCGCAAGACCAAGAGCATATTGCGGCATGAAGCAAACATAGAAACCGATGTTCCAGAACCAGAATGCCCATTTACCCCAGTAATCGTTAAGCTTGAAGCCAAACATTTTAGGCCACCAGTAGTACATACCAGCAAAGTATCCGAAGACAACCCCGCCAATCAGCACTTGGTGGAAGTGAGCAATCAAGAAGTAACTGTTGTGGAACTGGAAGTCAGCAGGTGCTACAGCCAGCAGCACCCCGGTCATCCCCCCGACAACGAAGCAAGGAATGAACGCGATTGTCCACATCATCGGCAGCTCAAATTTGATCCGGCCACGGTACATCGTGAACAGCCAGTTAAAGATCTTAACACCTGTCGGTATGGCAATCAGCATTGTCGTGATTGCAAAGAACACATTGATGTCCGCCCCTGATCCCATCGTAAAGAAGTGATGGAGCCAAGTGAAGAATGAGAGCACGCTGATGACCAGCATCGCGAATACCATAGATTTGTAACCAAAGATCCGTTTGCGTGAGAAAGTCGCCACGACTTCGGAGAAAATACCGAAAGCCGGCAGAACGACAATATATACCTCAGGGTGACCCCACATCCAAAACAAGTTGATATACATCATCGGGTTACCGCCAAGGTCGAGCGTGAAGAAATGCGCGCCGCCAAAACGGTCCAGGAACAGCAAGGCCAGCGTCATCGTCAGAATCGGGAACGCCAGGATGATAATGATACAAGTTGCAAATACTGACCAAGAGAACATTGGCATTTTCATCAATGTCATTCCTGGTGCACGCATCTTGATCAGGGTCACCATGAAGTTAATCCCTGTCGCGAGCGAGCCGATACCGGAAATCTGTATGCCCCAAATATAGAAGTTCTGCCCGACACCCGGATTATGCATCAGTCCGGATAGTGGCGGATAACTGGTCCAGCCTGCGTCCGGCGAACCGCCGATCACGAAGGACATATTGAAGAGCATCGCTCCTGCGAAGAACAACCAGAAGCTAAGTGCATTCAGGAACGGGAAGGCTACATCCCGTGCACCGATTTGCAGCGGAACAATAATATTGAAAAGTCCGAACATCAGCGGCATCGCCATGAAGAGGATCATAATCGTGCCGTGGGTCGTAAATACTTGATTATAGTGTTCAGGTTCAAGGAATTTAATATCCGGCAGCGCAATTTGCGTCCGCATCATAATGGCGTCTACACCGCCGCGGAACAGCATAAGCAGCGATGCCAGAATGTACATAATGCCGATTTTTTTGTGGTCAACCGTAGTCAGCCAGTTTTTCCAGAGCCATCCCCATTTTTTGAAATAGGTCAGCACCCCGACAATTGCGATGACCGACAGCGTAATGGCTACGTCTGCGCCGTAAATTAACGGGTCGCCCGTAACAAAGAACCATGACGCGAAGTCTTTAATCGTATCCAGCATGGGGTTACTCCTTTCCTCTTATCAATGTCCTGCGTGGGATGTGGATGCATCGGATTCATGGCTCATATCCATCCCTGACATGTCCATGTCCATATCTTGATCTTCTGTGGAAGAGCCTTTGGCAGAACCGCCGCCATGATGATGCCCTTCACCTTCAACTACATATTTGAACGCAATCTTGTTGTAGATGCCTTCAGGGAAGGAGGAGTATTCTTCCTCACCCATCACGCCTGGTTTAGCCAGCGTATTGTAGCCGTCTGCTGTCAAAGTCTTGTCAGTCTTCTGCTTCACACTGTCTACCCAAGCATCATAATCCTTTTGAGTCTTGGCATGCACATCAAAGCGCATCTTGGTGAACTGCTCGCCAGTAAAGTTAGCACCGGACCCGAAGTAAGTGCCGACTTCATCGGCCTTCAAATACAGGGTCATCGACATGCCATTCATTGCATAAATCTGTCCGCCGAGCTGCGGAATCCAGAAGGAGTTCATCGGCGAATCCGCCGTGATCTCAAAACGGATCGGAACATCCTTAGGAATCGTCAAGGTGTTCACCGTTGCAATTCCCTCTTCCGGATACAGGAACAGCCATTTCCAGTTCAGAGATACAACCTGAACCGTTACCGGCTTCTGCTCCGGATCAAGCGGTTTGGAAGGCTCAAGCGCATATGTGTACTTGGCCGTAACAATACCGAGCACCAAAATAATAACAATCGGTACTCCCCACCAAATGGTCTCCAGCTTCGTGCTGTGATGCCAGTTCGGATCATAAGCAGCCTTACGCTTAGGCTTATCGCGGTAGCGCCATACGATGACTGCAGTCAGAATAAGCACCGGCACGATCACAATGCTGCACAGCAGTGTTGAAATGATGATGAGGTCCTTCTGCTTCTCACCAATCGGCCCCTTCGGATCAAGAACCAGGTAATCCACAGTGAAGAACGTACCCCAGATCAGCACGCCGAGGGTCAGCACGGTGATAACCACAGCGATCAGCGTTCGAAGCGATCTTGGTTTTTTATCCATCTTTTCCTCTCTCCCTTATTAAGCCTTGATAACAGCCTGTTAACGCCTTACATTGTACAGACGTTCCTACAATGCATTAACCATTAACCTTACCTTCTAAAGATAGCAGAAAACAAAGCGTTTGATATGTTTGTTAACAAAATTGTCGATATTTATTTTGCTTTTAGTGATTTTTTTCCCAAACTATCTTTGTTTTGAAATAATCGATTCAAATTTTTTACTATTCTATACCAATCTTTCATTATTTACACACTATGAAATAGACTGAACCTCTACTTAATTTTCTTAGGGCATGGTATTGAATTTTAGGCTTAGACAGTCATCTTTGGCATGATATAATAACAATCGTGCTTCTACGCATCAGAAGCATGCCAACTCGTGTAGAAAGTAGATGAACCTCCATGCTATTGCAGATCTTACTTGACATCATTTTGCCCATCTTTGTGCTGATTGGGTTCGGAGCGCTAATGCAGCGTGCCTTTCGGCTCGATCTCTACACCCTGGCAAAAATAAACTTCTACTATATTACCCCGGCGGCTGTATTTATGAGTATGTATCAAGCGGAAATGTCGCCGTCACTGCTTGGAACGGTCGCCCTGTTCTATGCCGTGTATGTGTTCATTCTTTATTTAATCAGCGCGGCGGTCAGCAAGCCTCTGGGATTCAAACGAGGTATGAAGGCCGCCTTCACGAACAGCTTGATTCTGGACAATTCAGGAAACTATGGACTTCCTATTAATGATCTTGTATTTAAAGGAGACCCGCTTGCCGCTTCAGTACAGGCACTGATCATGTCCTTTCAAAGCCTGCTAACCTTCACCTATGGAACGATTTCGGTGCAAAGCGCCAAGGCGGAAGGATTCGGCAAGCAGGCCCTGATTGGCTTCCTCAAGATGCCTGTGCCTTACTGTCTGGTGCTGGGACTCGTTCTTCACGCTCTAAACGTGCCGCTGCCGGAATTCGTATCCAAGCCTCTGCTGTATATCGATCACTCGCTAGTTGCAGTTGCTTTGCTTACGCTGGGGGCACAGATCGTCAAATACCCGCTGCAGCTAACCCGGCTTGAAGTCTACTACAGTGTGCTTATTCGGCTGCTCATCGCGCCGGCAATCGGGCTTTGCCTTGTTCTGCTGCTGGGGCTGAAGGGTATTCCTGCTCAAGCTCTGCTGATCGCTTCGGGAATGCCTACAGGTGTGAATACATCCATCCTTGCCGAGGAATATAACAATGAACCTGATTTTGCAGCCCAGACCGTCCTGGTCTCCACCCTGCTGAATATAGTAACGATTACGGGCCTGATTACTTTGGCCAAGCATTTTGCTTAAAGATCTCTCGCGCTTTGAGCGCAGAATCAACTATCCGATTATCCGGACAATGCTGATGATGGCTTGGCTGTCCTGAAGGAGTGCACCTGAAGTTGGATAAAGAACTTACCCTAAGTTTTGATGAATTGATCGGAATCTGTCTTCTGGCGGGCAAGATTATGCTGCAAAGCGGAGCGGAGACTTATCGAGTAGAGGATACAATGTCCCGGATTGCCGCCTCCGTGGGGCTGCCAGTCTCCCACAGCTACGTAACTCCGACGGGGATTATTTTTCAGTCTGGGGATGCGGGGTCGGCCCGGATGATACGGATTGCAGAGCGGACAACGGACCTGGAGAAGGTGGCCGCAGTGAACGCGATCTCCAGGCAGCTTGGAGAGGGCAAGCTGTCGGCGGCCAAAGCCTCCGCGCTGCTTCAGGAGATTGATACCGCCCGGCACGCCTATTCAGTGCCGCTGCAAATTGCTGCGGCTTCCATAGCCAGCGGGTGCTTTGCCATTATGTTCAAGGGAAGCTGGGCTGACTTTGCCCCGGCTCTAATCAGCGGAGGAATCGGCTTTGCAGCGGTCATCCTGCTTCAGCATCTCGTCAGAATCAAGTTCTTCGCCGAATTCTCAGCCTCTTTCCTCGTCGGGCTGCTCTCCTATTTGCTCGTACAGGCAGGCATCGGTCAGGAGCTTGATAAGATCATTATTGGCTCCGTGATGCCGCTGGTGCCCGGCCTGCTCATTACCAACGCCGTGAGGGATCTGATGGCCGGACACCTGGTATCCGGGCTGTCCCGAGGCGCTGAAGCCTTTCTAACCGCCTTTGCGATTGGGGCGGGCATTGCCGTAGTATTTACATTTTTCTAGACAAGGCGGGAAGTCTAATGATTGCACAATTGGTTACCAGCTTTATCGCATCTGCGGCCTTCGGCATTATCTTCAATGCGCCCAGACGCGCGCTTCTGCAGTGCGGCCTAACGGGCATGCTGGGCTGGATCGTCTACTATATCCTGGACCCTCGCCTTGATACAGTGCTCTCTACAGTAGCCGCCACACTGCTGATCGGGGTGGTCAGCCAGCTGTCAGCCAAGGTCTACCGAATGCCTGTCATTATCTTCAGCGTTGCAGGCATCATTCCGCTGGTTCCCGGCGGTCTGGCCTATGATGCGATGCGGAAGTTCGTCGAGAACGACTACAATGCTGCCGTACAACTCGCTGCCCAGGCCTTCCTTATCTCCGGCTCCATTGCGATCGGACTTGTCCTCTCCGAGGTGCTGAACCAAGCCTTCCGCAGGCGTAAGAATTAAGCGTTACAGTTCGTCCGTTCGTCATAACTGCAATATCCCAGGTAAGCGCAGGCAGCACAAGGAAAGAAGCTGCGGTAGACCACAGAATAACGCGGGAGACCAGCTGCGGGGCTGCCCCGAATTCTTCAGCCATAATCAGCGCATTCCGCCGCCGGCATGGATGACAAGACGAGAATCACCGCAAACAGCGTTCCGTGTACATTCAGCATAAGAAGAAGCAGCCAAGCTGCGACCGGGGACAGCAGAAGCCGGATCAACATCCCTGACACGAACGCCCGCTTGGCACTGCCGGCCCTTCCTTCCTTCGCTCCCCCTGCCATTTGCATTCCCAAAAATCCCAAGCGCAACCGGAGCATAGGCGGCAGACATCATGTCGAGGCCTTCTGCAATTCCTTCAGGCACCTTAACCTCAAACACTCTTGCGAGCACCGCGAGCACAGCCGCATATACGGCGGGTTGTCCTAGCACCTGCTTGACGGCCATCGCCATCGTAAAATGCGACCGGGCTGCAAAGTAAATCCCCAATGTGTTGCCAAGAATCATCTGCAATATAACATAGACTGATGCCTTGTCCAGCCCAAGCTGCCCGAAGGCCAGCAGGACGAGCGGTAGACCATAATTCACGCTGTTCGTAAAAATGGAGACCAGTGTAAGCCCCGCTCTCTCCTCCTGGCTGAGCTTAAGCCAGCGGCCAGCGGCCAGCTGCGACGGCAATCCCCCACATCACCACCAAATTGCACAAGCAGAAGAGCACGGTCTGCATGACATCCTCCGCCTCGATGCGCGCTTTGAGCAATGTCTCGAAAATAAGCGCAGGACTGAGCACATAGAGCGATAGAGCGGAAAGTGGCCGATTATCCACATTCTTGAACCTCTTAAGGAGAGCTCCGCCAACTACCGGCAGCGAGATGGGCAGAAATACTTTGTAGATCGTTAGCAAAAAGGAATACAGCATTACAGTGGCTCTCCCCTCATGAAGGATGTCTGATTAAATCCTAGCATTCATACGATGGATCTACTGCCTACTATACAGTTAACCGTGATAGCTTTCCGCCGCTTTTTAAGTCAATACAGAATCTTCTATAAAATACTAACAGAAGAATGCTAACTGAATGTTAACGTACAAAAGTATAGTTACTTGACTTTTTATCGGTTTAGATATAAACTGAGTTCATCAAGGTTATTTCAACAACGTTAATCTCAGACTATTTGAAAAATGGCAGGAGGTAGCATCGGTGAACCAGGAGCAAGATCATTCTGAAGCAGCCCTTTCCCACTCGGATGTTCGGCTGGGGACTCTGATTTGGTTCCGCCTTTCGCGCTTTTATAACCAAAGCATCCGCCGTACAAGCCAGCATCTGAAGCAGTGGGAGCTATCCGCCGCTCAGTTTGATGCTTTGAACCAAATTGGCGCGAATAAGCGCCTTACACAGCAAGAGCTGGCTGACAAGCTGCTCGTGACTAAGGGGAATATCACCCAGCTGCTAAGCCGCATGGAGGAACTGGGCTGGGTGCGCCGCGATCAGGAGTGGAAGACGAAATATGTCTCACTCACCCCGCAAGGTCAAGAGCTATTGGCATCATGTGCCCCGCAGCAGGAGCAGCTCCAGGCGGAGCAATTCAGCGCACTGAGCCGTGAGGAGAAGAAGCAGCTGTTAGCTCTGTTAAGGAAGATACAATAGAAATTAGTAAGCAGACGTCATGAATCTAAATGTGATCAAAGGAGAGAGCAGATTATGGAACTTAAAGGCATTCACCACGTATCCGCTATTACCGCTAACGCACCGGGCAATTTCGAATTCTATACGAAAGTGTTAGGGCTGCGCCTCATTAAGAAGACCGTCAATCAGGATGATATTTCGGTCTACCATTTATTCTATGGAGACGTGAAGGGAAATCCCGGAACAGAGCTTACTTTCTTCGAGATCCCGAATGCGGGCCAGAACCGTGATGGGAACGAGAGCATCTCTGCCATCTCCCTGCGCGTTCCGAATGATGCCGCCCTTGAATACTGGAAGAACCGCTTTGAAGAGTTCAATGTCGAGCATGAGCCAATTGCCGAGCGGGCAGGCCGGTCCACATTGGCGTTCCGGGACTTTGAAGGACAACGCCTCATCCTCGTCTCCGACGAGCATGATGAGGGCGTACCGGGCGGCATCCCATGGGATCGCAGTCCGGTGCCCGCCGAGCAGGGCATTGTAGGCTTAGGTCCCGTCAAGCTCACGGTCAGCAATGCGGAGCCAACGGCGCTGGTGCTGACCGAATTGCTCGGCTTCCGCCGCAAAGGTACCTACCCTTCCGCCGCTGCCGGACAACCTGACATTCAGGTGTTCGAAACCGGACAAGGCGGGACGGGTACGGAGATTCACCTGGAAGAACGGCATGATCTCCCCAAGGAGCGGCTCGGGCGCGGAGGCATGCACCATGTAGCTTTCCGTGTAGATAACGAGGAAGAGCTGAAGCAATGGATTGAACGGGTACGGAAGTTCAAGTTCCCCAATTCCGGCTTCGTAGACCGGTTCTATTTCCGCTCGCTGTATTTCCGGGAACCGAACGGTATTCTGTTCGAGCTGGCCACAGATGGCCCTGGATTCGATACCGATGAAGATATTATGCACCTTGGAGAGTCCTTAGCGCTGCCGCCATTCCTGGAATCCAAACGGGCCCAAATCGAGGCAATGCTGAAGCCGCTGGATACGAAGCAGCAATCATCCGCTTCTGATTTCTAATCAAGGAAGCAATTAACCTTCAAGTAACAGCCAGAAGCCTCCACGCGTGAACCGTGGAGGCTTTTTTTGAGCATTCACTATTATTACAAATACTTCAATATAGATTGAACTAAAGTTTTACATTGAACTTCTATATATAATGGCTTTATACGGCCCTATAACATTCATTCTTTAGTTCTATTTATTTTAACGAAAGCTATAACTGCCAAACCGCGCCTCATTCCCAAGCGATCTCCAGACATCACCGGACTCTCCCCCGGCCGCCCAGTAGGCCATCCCTGCTAGTCCCTGCCTGCGAGCCAACTGGTATTTCAAAGCAAGGGAACGCCCCTCTTCCAGCCAAATTCGATGCTGCTGCCCGCCAACCGTATAAGAAGCGGTATATTGTCCAAGCGCAGTATTCCATGTGGACTTAATGCCATAGCGGGCAATGACCGCCATCTGCTCCTTCAGCGTTAAATCCTCGGAGGATTTCGTCTTATTAGCCGATGTAACCTGCCAATCTCTAGTATACAGCGGGGTTCCCAGAATAATTTTATTAGGGGTAGTTACCTTCAAGAGACGGGTAAGACCGTTATTCACCCACGGCAAGGAAGCTACGGACCCGGGAATCGGATCTGATCCCCAGTGCTCGTCATAGGCCATAAGCACAAGGTAATCCGCATTGCTGGCCAATGCAGAATAGTCGAAAGCCTCTGTCCAATCTGTCCCCAGATCAGGAGAGACTGTAATGGACAGCACAGCCCCTGCCGCTTTCAATCTGGCGCCCAGATCCTTAGTAAATGCAGTGAATCCCTGCTTGTCGGCAGGAATCATATTTTCGAAGTCCAGATTAAGACCATTTAGCTTGTACTTGCTCACGACACCAGCCAGGGCCGCCGCAAACTGCTTGTTTTTTGCAGAGTCAGACAGCATCAGATGGGTCGCATCGGCATCAAACTGATTGCCGACCATAGCCCAAATCTTACGTCCGTTACCTGCTGCCCACGTTACCAACGAAGACTCTGTATGATCTTCTAATCCCCCGTTTTTATTCATGAAGTACCATCGGGGCGACAGCACGTTAATCGGTGAGTTCAAGACCGTCTGCTTGTACTCCTCCATGGTCTGATCATACTGCCAGCCAAGATGAATGTTTGACGGGATCTGTGCTTCTACTTGGGAATACCACTTCGGCTTTTCCGCAATGCGGGCAAGCATCACCGCCATCTCTGCCCGCGTCACCGATGCGAGGGGGCGAAAGCTGTTCCCGCTGCCCTTCATTAGCCCTAAGCGGGTCACCGTATCCACCGATGCACGCGCCCAATCCGCGATGCTTCCCGCATCGCTATACACGCTGAGCGAACCGGTCTCCACGCCGGATTGCTTCAAGAACCGGACCAGCCATACCGCCGCCTCCTGGCGGGTCATGGACTGCTCCGGATGGTAAGCTCCGTCGCTACCGCCAGCGGCTACGCCCAAGGCAACCCCGGCCTGCACATACCCGAAGTACCAAGCAGATCGCTTCACATCCCAAAAGGTCTGAACCCCTCCGGTGACGGGCTGCAGCCTAAGCAGCCGGAGAAAGGCAGTCATCGCCTCCGCGCGGGTCATGGACTTCGCCGGAGAGAATACACCCGGCGCGGTACCGTTCATAATGTTCAGATCATCCACTACTGCGATTTCACGTGCTGCATAACTCCCGGCAATGTCTGAATAGGATGCCGCCTTTGCCGGGGGAATCACCTGCAGGATCATTGCTGCCGATAAACCGATCCCTAAGCTTAATTTGGCCGCCAGCCTTCTGCTCATCCATTTACGTCCCATCCTGCTGCCTTCCTCCGCTTCAAAAGCTATTGTTCTACGATTCTATTGATTCACCGCTATACTAGCAGATTCCAGTCCTCCCATCATGAAGTATTTATTGGAAATTTGTAAAAAAAGGCCTTTCAGTTATCATAGACTTATAAACGATAACTAGCTGTCTTCCGTTCAGCTGGAGAACAAGAGGAGGATGTGGAGATGAACCCATTCGAGCAGCGGATAGACCGCAGAAATTCGGGATCAGTGAAGTGGGACGATTTACAGGCGGTATTTGGCAGCGAGGATGTGCTGCCGCTCTGGGTAGCGGATATGGACTTTCAAGCCCCCTCCGCAGTTATTGATGCGCTGCGCCGGCGTGTAGAGCAAGGGGTCTTCGGTTATACGATGCAGCCTCCGGAGTACTTCCAGGCTGCTATTGGCTGGATGAAACGGCGTCATCACTGGGAAATAGAGCAAGACTGGATCACATTCTGCCCAGGCGTTGTCCCCGCCCTCAGCCTGCTTGTCCAGGCCTGTACAGACCCGGGAGACAGAGTCATTATCCAGCCGCCAGTCTATCCCCCCTTCTATCGTGTTGTAGAAGACAATGGGCGGGAGCTTCTGCTAAACCCGCTTTGTGAAGCAGACGGGGACTACAGGATGGACTTAGACAGCCTTCGCGAACAGATGGATGAACGGGTGAAAATGCTGATTCTATGCAGCCCCCATAACCCGATAGGACGTGTCTGGTCGAGGAGTGAACTGGAAGAACTAGCTGTCTTTGCCGCCGAGCACAGCCTGATCGTGGTTGCAGATGAAATTCACGCCGATCTGGTATTCCAGCAAGGGGCTCATACGCCCTATGCCTCGGTTTCGGAAACAGCGAGAGACCATTCCATCATCTGCACTGCACCCAGTAAGACTTTTAACCTGGCCGGGCTAAGTGCTTCCAACATCATTATTCCGAATGCTGAGCTTCGCTCCAAATTCAAGAAGGAGATCGCTCGGATGCAGCTGGGCACGATCAGCCTATTCGGCATGGAGGGAGCTAAAGCCGCCTATGAGCATGGGGATGAGTGGCTGGATCAATGTCTGGCTTATATCAGAAAGAACATGGAGTATGTTAGGGACTATCTAACAGAGCATTTGCCGAGGGTCCGCACCAAGCTTCCTGATGCCACATATCTAATGTGGCTGGATTTCCGCAGCTGCGGCATGGATCATGCCTCCTTAAACCAATTCCTTATCCAAGAGGCGGGGCTTGGACTCAACAGCGGAGCCGCCTTCGGTGCCGCAGGTGAAGGCTTCATGCGGATTAACCTGGCCTGCCATCGCAGCCTGGTCGAGGAAGCCATGAATCGGCTGAGTCAAGCCTTTGGCAAACTTAAGCCGGCATATAGCTGAGCGAGCGATGCTCAGGAAAAAGGCCGCCAGTCTGCATAGACTGACGGCCTCCCCTATTTTCTATAGATAAATACGGTTATATAGATTGAACTAAAGTTTTACATTGACCTTTCTATATATAACAGCTTAATACGGCCCTATAACGTTCATTTCTTTAGTTCATTCTATATAGCTTAAATTTCAAATCCGCCTTGAGCGATAATTTCTTTATACCAATAATAACTGTCTTTTGGCGTGCGCTTAAATGTCTTGAAGTCTACATGAACCAGACCAAACGGCTTCGTATAGCCAAAGGCCCATTCGAAATTATCCATCAGCGACCATTGGAAATACCCCTTCACATTGACTCCCGATTCCATAGCGCGGTACAGCTGGATCAAGTGTCTGCGAATATATTCGATCCGCCTCGGATCATGGTATTCGCCGCCGCTCTCCTCCGACTCATAATACGCTCCATTCTCCGTAATATATACGGGAATCGTTCCGTAATTGTCCTTAACCCAGTTCAATATGGTCAGGAAGCCGTGCGGATAGATGTTCCAATTGAAATCGGTCTTCTCCATGCCTGTATCAACCGCTTCAAATTCCAGCAGTCCGCCTTCAGGGTTATAACGTCCTACGCCACCCGTATAGTAATTGATGCCAAGGAAATCCACCTTCTGGGCAATTGTCTCCATGTCCCCTGGCAGAACTGGGGGCGCAAAGCCTTTCGCCTTATACCAATCCAGAGCAATCTGCGGATATTCTCCTTTGAATACCGGATCGAAGAACCAGTTGTTGAAGTAGGCATTCCGGCGGTTGCAGGCCTCCACATCCTCCGGCTTGCGGGTGAACGGCTCAAACCATTCCGTATTCGGGGCGATCCCAATTTGTCCTTCTACGCCAAGTTCACGAAACCGCTTGACGGTCTCGCCATGGGCTACAAGCAGATGATGTGCCACATTTAGCGCCAACTGAAAGTCACGATTGCCCGGCGCATGGTCTCCCAACTCGTTGGACAAGAACGAGACACACCATGGCTCGTTAAACGTAATCCATGTCTTAATCTTGCCCTGGAACGATTTGAACATCGTCTCAGCATAATTGACAAATGCGTCAATCGTCTCCCGGTTGCCCCAGCCTCCACGATCCTGCAGAGCCTGCGGCAGATCCCAGTGATAAAGCGTACACATTGGCTCAATTCCGTTAGCGATCAGCTCGTCCACAAGACGATGGTAATACTCAAGACCTTCTATATTCAACTCGCCGTCTCCCTGAGGGAAGATGCGCGGCCAGGCTACGGAGAAACGATACGCTTTAGCCCCCAGTCCGCGAAGTAAAGCTGCATCCTCGGCATACCGGTGATAACTGTCACATGCTAAGTCGCCGGTATCTCCATTCAGCACTTTGCCTTCTGTGCGGGCGAAGGTATCCCAGATTGAAAGCCCGCGTCCTCCCTCATTGTAGGCGCCTTCAATTTGATAGGAAGAGGTTGCTGAACCCCATATGAAGTCCTTTGGAAATTGAATCATTGTCATGACTCCCTTCATTCAACTGCTAGAATTTATTCTACGTGAAAAAGAGAGAGACTTCAATAACAAACCTATATATTGTTATATCGTTTGTTATATTATTCAATAACATTATTATGATTATACTAAGCGTTAACCTTAAGCTTCCAGACTATAGCTTCATAAGGAGCCAGATTTAGTACGGCTCTATCCTCTTTGCCTGGCTTTTCCCCAAGCACGGCCCCCCCCTCCGGTAAATTGGAGAGGATATATTCGGCGTCCTTAAGCCCCTCCCTAATGTCCTTTGGAAGGTTAAATTCCGCCTTCTCATCGCTGAAATTCAGGATGGTCACAAACTTCGTATTCTCCAGCTGCCGGGTATAACAGAACACCTGCTCATGCTCCTCATCCACCAGCCGGAAATCGCCGTAAGCAAGTACAGGTTCCTTCTTGCGCAGCCGGATCAGCTTGCGGTAATAGTGAAAGATAGAGTCCGGGTCAGCCATAGCCTCCTCGGCATGAATATCCGGATAGTTGGGATTCACAGGAATCCAAGGCTGCCCTGTAGTGAATCCTGCATTAGGACTATCATTCCACTGCATGGGAGTGCGTGAGCTGTCCTTGCTGCATTGATGGATGGCCGTAAGGGCATCCATCGGATCGGCCCCCTCTCTTTCGACCCTGCGATGGTAGTAGGATCGCGTTTTCTTATCCCGGTAATCATCAATCGACTCAAATTTCGCGTTGGTCATGCCAAGCTCTTCTCCCTGATAAATAATAGGAGTTCCTGGCGCGGTCAGCAGAAAAGTCGCCAGCATCTTGGCAGATTCCTTGCGGTAGACTCCGTCATCTCCATAGCGCGGCAGGCTGCGCGGATAGTCATGATTGCTCAAATAGGTCGCATATCCGCCCTTGCCAAACACACCTTTATACCACTTGTCCACGATCTGCTTAAGCCTTGTTAGCTTCCATTCCGCACGGCCCCAACGATCTCCCGGCTTCGCATCGAGTCTGCTCATCTCCATCATCAGCACCATCGTCATCTCTCCCCGGTCCTGTGCCGTGTACCGGTTGACCTCCTCCATGGTAACCGAAGGCGCCTCGCCGATCGTTACAATCCCGGGGTAGCGGCCGAACGCTTCACGGTTTAGCTCCTGAAGATACTCATGCATTCGCGGCCCATTCTTGAAATACTTCTGACCCCGCGGAGATTCACGGTCATCCGCCGCATCCGGGAACGAGGGATCCTTGGACAGATGATTGATGGCGTCCAGCCGAAAGCCGTCGATTCCTTTGTCCAACCAGAACCGCACCATGTCGTAAATTTCTGAGCGCAGCTTCTCATTCTCCCAATTCAAATCAGGCTGCTTCTCATCGAAAATATGAAAATAATATTCTCCCGTCTGCTCATCAAACCGCCAGGCAGACTCCCCGGAGAAGGACTGCCAATCGTTCGGCGGGCTGCCGTCCTCCTTAGGCTCGCGCCATATATAATAATCTCTATAAGGATTGTCCTTACTGCTCCGGGACTGCTCGAACCAGGGATGTTCGTCAGAGGTATGGTTAATCACGAGGTCCATCAGCAGCTTGATGCCTCGCTTGTGCAGCTCCTCGATTAAGGCCTCCATCTCCTCCATGGTGCCGAACTGATCCGCAATCCGCCGGTAATGACTAACATCATAACCATGGTCTATCATCGGGGATTGACATACCGGACCGAGCCAGACCATATTGATTCCGAGCTCCTTCAAGTAATCCACTCGTGATAGAATCCCTTTCAGATCACCGATTCCATCCCCGTTGCCATCCATAAAGCTTAAAGGGTACAGCTGATAAACCACCGCTTCTTTCCAAGCTTCCTTCATGTCCTGCTCCTCTCCTTTCTTCTATAAAAATAGCACTTATTGTGCCATAACCCTAATAAAACGCTTGATAACATCATAATCTCTGGCAATCCAGTGATTATGATAGGGTCTTACATGGGTATTGAATAACGACTTGGACTATATAGATTGAACTAAAGTTTTACATTGAATTTTGTGTTATCACGGCCTAATACGGTCCTATAACGTTCATTTCTTTAGTTCATTCTATATAACTCTGAACCGACAAGGAGGGCACTTAGTATGCAAGGACCAAGACTTAAAGGTAAGATTGCTGTTGTCACAGGCGGTGGCTCGGGAATCGGGAAGGCCTCGGCAATCCGTTTTGCAGAAGAAGGAGCACTTGTCTATATGCTTGACCGTACGCCCAAGCATGCCGAGGAGACCAAAGCTCAAATCGAAGCTTCTGGCGGCAAGGCCGAAGTGATCGAGTGTGATATTTCCCGCCCAGACATGATTGAAGAGGGATTCCGCCGCATCCAAGAGCAGGCTGGAGCTGTCGATGTGGTCTTTGCCAATGCAGGGATCAACGGAACGATGGCGCCGATTGAGACGATGGAGATTAAGGACTGGGACCAGACGATGGATATCAATTTGCGCGGCACTTTTGCGACGGTTAAATATGCGATTCCTCATATGAAAAATACCGGGGGCAGCATTGTCATTACAAGCTCCATTAATGGCAACCGCGTCTTCTCCGGCATTGGCTTCTCAGCCTACGCATCAACCAAGGCCGCCCAGGTCGCCTTCATGAAGATGGCTGCGCTGGAGCTGGCTCAGTACAAAATCCGGGTGAATGCGATCTGTCCGGGAGCGATTGATACGAATATCAGCGACAATACGTATCCTTCAGACGATCTTGAAGAGGTCAAAATCCCTGTAGAGTTCCCGGAAGGCAGCCACCCGCTGGAGGAAGCGCCAGGAAAAGCCAAACAGGTCGCTGATCTGGTTCTCTTCCTTGCCAGCGATGAAGCCTCTCATGTCACCGGCACAGAAGTCTATGTGGACGGTGCTGAATCATTGCTCCGGGGTTAATAAAGTTCCCTTTGACCAGGAACTGCTGGCTAAGAATTACAAAGCCCCAAGCTTCACCCGCCTACGAGCGGGCCGAAGCTTGGGGCTTTGTCTAAGAATAATTTTTTTAAAAGAACGAGTAGAAAAAGCTCTGCTGAATGATATCAATAACGAATCCGAACAAAAATCTGCCCATAATCCACAAAGTCAGGAAGGTTGCCAAATAGGTGAAAATGGAGCAGTACACGGTATCCAGACCCTGAGCGGAATCCTTCTTAAAACTGCTAATCAGCAAAGCCGGGACGCTAAAGATCGAACCCAGAAAGCCGATGAACATAAAAATGCTGAATATCCGCAGCTGCAGAAGGGACAGCACCAAACCTACAAACAGCAAGGCTACAAATGGAATCATAAACCCGCCGAACCTGCCGAACACCTGGCCAAAATCCGCTTGAACCTTCCCCAGCTTCACAGCAATAAAGCAATAAACACCGATTAGAAGACCAAAAATCACAAAAGCAACGGCAGGCTTAATCACCGCTCCATAGAAGGATGCATCATAGGAATATCCTTTCAATCCCAGATATACCGTAAGAGGAATCATCAGCGCATATAGCACCAAGGTAATGATGCTGTTTACAAACTGCTCTTTGCCGGTTCTGCTGGCATATGTATACGGCTTCTTCAGCAGGGTGACAAAATAGTTGAAGTACTGCTTCGACACCTGCTGTGTCTTCTCCAAATAAGGCTTCAGCTTATCCGCAGCTTCCGATCTGCCGCTGGGGCGTCCTGTCTGAGCAGGCCTGATCTCATCTTCCGGTCCGATCAGTTGGGCTCCGCAATTCTCGCAAAACCTCCCTCCTTCATTCACATGATGACAATTTGGACATTCAATCACGTCTTTCATCCTCTCTTTTTCATTCACGGGCTTACAAAGCTACTCCCAGTAATCCTGTGGGTTATAGACCAGCTCACCTTCCGTGTAAATCCGCAGCTGATGCTGCTCTCTTCCATACATTACCTTACCGCTCTTGACATAGAACCAGTGCTTCGTTACAGGTCCCTCATTCGGCTCTTCAAAGTGAAACACATTGAGCTCTTCCCGCAAGCAAAGCACCTCTTCCGCCTGATCCGGGGTAACATCGGAGATTCTCACCAACGTGCCGCTTTCTGAGCGAATGATTTCAAAAGCAAGGCCATCTCTCCTGCTATCCAGCAGCATCCTGCCTGTGACGGCATGCTTAACCAGCACTCTTTCCTGATCCATCATGGTTCTTAGTCCTCCTTCTCACAGGTTCACGGCAAGTCAATCAGCATATAGAAGACATCCGTACTGCCAGCCAGCTCTACCGTAGACTGGTCCCAAATTCTTGCATGATCGCGTTGTTCCAGTGGAGCCGTGCCGTTAAGCTCCAGTCTGCCTTCAATGACAAACACAAAGATTCGGCGTCCGGGTTCCTGATGGAACACAAGCTTCTCTCCCTCAGCCAGCCGGCTTAAGTAGATCGTCAGGTCCTGACCAATGCTTGCAACGCCAGGCGCAGAAGCTGAGGACACGATCGGCAGCAGCCGACCCTTCATCTCTTCTGGATCAAACTGGCTTGTCGCATAAGAAGGCTGCAGACCTTTCTCCTTCGGCATAAACCACATTTGCAATAGATTCACTTCGGTATCGAGCGAAGGGTTATGCTCTGTATGGATGACCCCGGTTCCGGCCGACATTCGCTGCACCCCGCCAAAAGTGGTGACAGCTTCATTGCCAAGGCTGTCTTCATGCCGCAACTCTCCGGAGAGAACCAGCGACACAATCTCCATATCGCTGTGCGGGTGAGCTCCAAAGCCCTTTCCCGGGGCGATTGTATCATCATTGCATACGCGCATAGGACCGAAGGCCATATTCTCCGGGTCTTGATAGTCTCCAAATGAGAAGCTCCGCCCTCCTTTGAGCCACCCGATATCAAACTGGTTACGCTCATGGGCTGGATATCGTTGAATCATGGCTGAATCCTCCTCATGTGATTTATCCCGATTGTACCAGAGAGAACTATAGAAATTAAAGATAAAACGACAAGTTATATTTTGTTTTTTTGACTTTTAAGTCCTTATTCTCCAAATTGCCCTAAAAAGTGAGCCTGCCTGCTTGTATGCTCACGGTTAGCTAATATAGTAGAATAAAAGAGTTGTTGTTATTTCATTTGTAACTAAATTGTATACAGAAAGCCGGGTGAACGACCCTGAATTTTATAGCCATTGATTTTGAGACCGCGAATATGAGGAACCGAAGCAGCGTGTGCGCTATAGGGCTGGTCGAGGTGAAGGACGGTCAGATTGTGCGGGAATTCTATTCCCTCATCAACCCCCAGGACAGCTTCGATCCTTTCTGTACGGCCATTCATGGGATTACAGCGGATCATGTGACGGACGCGCCCACCTTCTCTGAGCTCTGGCCAACCTTAAGAGATTGGCTTGCATCACGGCCTCTTGTTGCCCACAACGCCTCCTTCGATATGAGCGTGCTTCGAAGCTGTATAGAACGGATGGGCCTTACCTTCGAGGGGTGCAGCTATCTCTGCTCCTATCTTCTGTCCAAGCGGGTTTGGCCTGGGCTTCCCAGCTATCGGCTGAACCATATGGCAAGACATCTTAAGCTGGATACCTTCAAGCATCACGATGCACTGGAAGATGCAAGAACGGCAGCCCTGCTCTTTCTCGAATGCCTGGAGGCTTCCGGCAGCACAGAATGCCAAGACATCGCAGACCGCTTCGGATATAGGCTGGGGATGATTCACAAGGATGGCTCCTACCAGACCTTTACCGCCTCCCGCTCTTCCAGCAGCAGAAAGCCGCAGACCTTGAACCTTCGCGCTACTGTGGATCATTTCGACCCCAGCCACCAGCTTTATGAGAAGAACGTCGTATTTACAGGCACGCTGGGCGGCATGACCCGTCGCGAGGCGATGCAGAAGGTCGTTGACTTGGGCGGACGCTGCAGCGATGCAGTCGCAGAACAGACACACTACCTCGTCATCGGGCAGAAGGATTACATGAAGCACTTAGAAGGACTTAAGAGCAGCCGGAAGCTTCAAAAGGCGGAGAAGCTGGCAGCCATGGGGTATCCGGTCACCGTGCTGCCCGAATCTGATTTCCTTAGCCTGCTGGGGTAACCGGTACATTTGACAACTGTTCAGCCTTAGGTTGATAAAGGAGTTCCCCTTCTCCTTGTCGAATGATAATTATTAACACTAAACCTGGGAAATGGAGTCGTAATTTGATGAAACAACAGCACAGAAGAACCAAAAGCCCCTTTCGCGTCTTACCCTCATGGAGCAAGACTCTGATTGGAGCTGCTTCAGCATTTACCCTGCTGCTTGGCCCGATCCAGCCTGCTCTCGCAGCGGAGGCCACGAACGATCAGACCCTGCTGGAGGTATACCATCTCTTACTGGATAAGCATTATTCCCAGCCAACCGAAGACGCTTTGCTCAAGGGGGCTGTTCAAGGGATGCTGGATACGCTTGACGATCCGTTTACAAATTATATGTCTGCAGATGAATACCAAAACTTTGTAAAGTCCATTAATCAGCAATATGCCGGCATCGGCGCCACCCTTGAAGTGCTTCCTGAGCAGGCTGCCCTGCGCATTTCGGAGCTTCTCCCGAATATGCCGGCAGCAGAAGCCGGTCTTGCAGCCGGAGACTTGATCACGGACATTGACGGCGTCAAGCTGACTAAGGATAGCGTGAACCAGGCTACCTCCAAGCTTCGCGGCAAGGAGGGCTCCCAGGTCACCCTTGGCGTAAAGCGCGGAACCAAGACCTGGTCTGTGACGGTTACCCGGAAAGCGATTCAGCTTCCAACAGTCGGATCCTCTGATCTGGGCAGCGGCGTTGCTTATATTCGCATCACCTCCTTCGCCGAGGATACCGCGTCTGAATTCGCGAAAGTGCTTGGGTCTGTGCAGAAGAACCAGCCCAAGGGGCTTGTGCTGGACCTGCGCAGCAACGGCGGCGGCTATGTACAAGGCGCTCTCGAAATTGCTGATATGTTCATGAAGCAGGGCCCGATTCTGATCGTACATGAGAATGGGCAGGCTGTCTCCCTCGAGGCGGAGCCAGACGGTACGGATTTGCCGCTGACCATCCTGATTGACGGCAACACTGCCAGCGCATCGGAGATGCTGGCGGGAGCGCTTCAGAAGAGCGGCCGCGCCAAGCTCGTCGGCGTCACTTCCTACGGCAAGGGGACGATGCAGTCGCCGTTCCTGCTTCCGGACGGAAGTGAGCTGAAGGTCTCCATCGACCGGTGGGCGCTGCCTGACGGCACGTCTATTGACCGCAAAGGGCTCACGCCTGACTTGCGGATTGAACGTCCCGACACTGCCGTAAATGCGGCGATGCAGCTCCTGATCCCGGATCGGAGCCAAACCTTAACCATGCTCCTTGGCAAGACAGAAGCCAAGCTGAACGGGACCAACGATCTTACAGGTGTCCCTGCGGCCATGAAAGCCAGCAACACGGTGTATCTGCCGCTTCGCTTCGTCCTGGAGACGTTCGCCTGTGAGCTGAAATGGACCCAAGGAACGCCTGTCATCTCTTTCACTTATAACGGAACTTTATTTACAGTGAATACCAAAACACATGCAGTCACTGCGAATGGCAAGATACTTCAGGCTCCTAACGGGGTGAGGGACTTCAACGGGATGGCCTATGTATCCTCTGAAGTGCTGAAGGCCATTACGGGCAAGGCTCCCCTGCTTAACCCAAGCAGTGTGACTGTCTACAGCAAGTAAGGGCAGCCGTTATGGTCAAACCTAACCCAGCCTTGCGGAATATGCCTGCTCGTTCTGCCCCCAACCGAAGCGCTGATCGCCCAAGAACCTACCGGGGGCAGCCCCGCCGGAAGCAGAGAAAGGGCCGGAGATGGTTCTGGCTCATCCTCCTCGCGCTCCTGCTGGGCGTGCTGTGGAGCAAAGCGGAGAGCATCCGGGATTTCCTTGATATTCCCGAGTTTGAAGAGAAGGATGTTCCTTCGGTTACCGGGCTTCACCCGGTGGTTGCCGCCAAACAGAAGGAGCTGATCACTACGGCCGCGCGGCAGGGAATCCGTGTGGTCATCACCGACGGCTTCCGCAGCTCGGAGGAGCAGGAGACGTTATATCAGCAAGGACGCAACACTTCCGGCAAGATTGTCACCTACGCCCGCGGCGGGCAGTCTTATCATAATTATGGCCTTGCCATCGACTTTGCCCTGAAGACGAAGGCCGGCAAGATTATATGGGATATGGACTATGACGGGAATAAGAACGGCAAAGCGGACTGGCTCGAGGTCGTGGCGATCGCCAAGAAGCTGGGCTTTGAATGGGGAGGAGACTGGACCGACTTTCCGGACTATCCTCATCTTCAGATGGATTTCGGGCTGAGCATTTCCCAGCTGAAGCGGGGAGTGCGTCCACCTGAAGATGCCTCGCCGTAGAATGATCATACAAAATTAAAGGCACCTGCGCTCTATCTCTATCTAGTGCAGGTGCCTTTGGCGTTCTCTTCTTCTCTTTACTAGCTGTCAAATACAGGACAGATACGGCGCTCTGGTGGCATCAGGTCATTCCTTTGCCCCATTTGCAATCAGCAGCTCCTTGATTTTCTTCCCAGCCGGCTCAGTCTCATTCACGCTTTGCAAAATGGACAGCTCGTCCCCCTGGTCCGAATAGACCGCATTCACATCGGCTCCCTGCTCGATTAAATACTTCGACATCTCGTAATTAGATTGAGAGACGGCTGTGGCCAGCAGGGGAATTTGCATATCGTCCGATGGTGTTGTCACATCAAAGCCATAAGGATGCTCTAATAGAAACTGGGTTAAGGGCAGGTTGCCCATAGATACGGCGAACTCGAGAATCGTAAGTCCTCCCTCTTCTCCTGGACAAAGCGATAAATCCGCGCCATGCTCAATCATATACTCAGCTATATCTGTACGCTCAAGCTCTACTGCATGAAAAAACGCAGGAAAGTCCAGCTGCCCGAAGCCGGCATTCACATCGGCATGCTTCACTTCCACCAACTGTTTGACTTGGGATAGCGACAGCTTCTCCAGACCGGAATACAACCTAACCGTAGCCTGCTCTGCTGATGTGGAGAAGGGCTTCAGCTTCTTCTCATTTCGGCTGTCGCCGTTCATATAGGCAGCCATATAAGCGGTCCGCCTAGTATTAGATTTCTCATTCGGACGGACGCCCTGTTCCAGCAAATAATCCACAGCCTCATCGTATTTCTTGGCATCCTCCTGGCCAGTGGCCGACGCCTTGCCCTCCACAGCCAGCAGCAGTGGCGTCTGTCCCGCGTCATTCTTCTGGTTGAGATCTGCCCCGCAGCGCTTCAGCATCTTCAGCGCCTCTACATTGGCATTCATTGCAGCCCCCTGTACCCCGTATTCTATGCGGGTACCGTCCTTCTGCTTGATGATTACGGTTGGGCCCTCATCATCGATCACAAGGTCCGCCTTGGAAGCTCCGCCACCCTGCGGGTAATATGCTTTGCACGCCTCCCGATCTGCCGAATTCTTAACCTTGGCTGAACTTCCGCCCCTTTCATTCTGTTCAGCCGGTTTGGCTTGCTCTTCCGGCTTCTCTGCTCCCTTGGCCTGTGCAGTGGTATCAGCCACCTCAACTGAAGTCTGGTCGGCAGCACGATTCTCTCCTTCATGGCCGTTTAACGCTGCATTCTTCCCGCATCCTCCAAACAGCATGCCCAGCATCACTAACATCACCAGTACACCCGCTAACCCTGTTTGCCGCTTCATATCATCACTCCACCACTCTATATGCTCTATGTATGAGTTTAACCCACCTATAAAAATAAGAGATAAGTTAGAATATTATACCATCTAGATAGATTGATCTAAAGTTTTATATTGAACTTCTACTATTATGGCCTAATACGGCCCTATAGCATTCATTTCTTTAGATCATTCTATCTAAATAGATTGATCTAAAGTTTTATATTGAACTTTCTATTATCACGTTTTACGCATAAAAATTCCCTCAAACCAATGTGTTTGGAGGGATAGTTACGCCACGAGCATGGAGAATTTCCTCCAAACTCGCTATTATGCAAAGTGAGAACATTTAAATAAGCAATTGCATTATGTGCTTTGTTTTCTCCATAATTCTGTTTAAATTGTTTTCATGTGTTTGTTTCTAATCATTGCAATAGCAAATAAAAGTACAGTAGAGCCTGTTAACACAAGAATCGAAGTATAATCACAGAACCATGACTTCCCTTGTTCCATTATATTTGCACTTTCAATAAACCAACGAACAGGGCTAATGACACTGATTTGTTTCAGCGCATGTGGCATTTTTTCTAAAGAAATGAAGCTCCCTCCAATCAGCGAAAAAATCAAGGCAATGCATGTAGCAAAGAGGTTAACCAGCATTTCTTTACGAAACAAGGAGGCCATGCAAGTCCCAAAGGCGGTTGTAAAAAGGGCAATCCAAACGCCCATTAACAAATAATTCCCATAACTGATACCCGTATCTAAACGCAATATTGTTATGATAGATATTGCAATAAAATATTGCAAATAAGTAATCGTAAAGTTATAAAATATGTTTCCAGATACATAGGAAGCAGCTGAACATGGTGAATACTTAATACGTCGAATGGTTCCATTATTTCTATCCTTGGTAATTAAGGAAGCATTGATCGTAGCGGTTACCATCAAAAAAAGAAGGATAAAGGCGCATGTGCGTTCTGGAATCCCCAGTGACGTATCGAACAGCATTTCTATATCCACAGGTTTAGGTTCCTTAGAATATTTCTCAACAATATGAAATAAAGTTGCGAGCGTATCTTGATCCTTAACGGATTCAAGTTGAAAGCCATCGTTACCAAATTCAAGAATTGCAGAGTAGCGTCCGGTAATCATATCTGTTTTTTTTGTGGACGGATTAGCATTCTCAACCTCTACTCTTTCCGTTTCTCTCAGAGTACGAATAATTTGTTCTGTAACTGTAGTGGGGGCAGTATTGATAATCCCTAATGTAAAAGAGGGTTTGCTGATATAATTAGCCGTTACGCCTAGAATGACTACAACAATCGGTAGGAGTAGCGTTAACGCAAATCCTGATTTTTTAGCCATATTGCGTCTGAAATTATTTTGAAAAATGGTAAGCCCAATCATTAAATGAACGCCTCCTTCTTAAAAAAACGAATGGTTAATGCTGTCATAATCAAACCCATGATCAAGAGTCCTCCGGAGATGAATTCAATGGTTTGGGTTTGGTTATCGTAAACACAAGCTATAATGCCCCGATTAATCCAAGTTAAAGGCGAAAGATTAATAATAAAGGCTAGAATAGGGTTAAATGAACTAACAGGGAAAAATGCACCCCCGAGAAATCCGAATATGACCATCGGGATATTCAGAAAGTTTCGTAATGCGTCTAAATTTTTACATGCAAGTCCCAAATATAAACCAATTCCGGTAACGGATATGGTTTCACAAATCAGAAGCCAGATGACCCTAAAAATATTGCTGTGGAAATTAAGCCCGAACATTAGCATTGCGATCAATAACGTGACACTATTGCAGATGGAAAGCACAATCACGGAAGAAGCAAACTTGGAGAGCACAATCTCCCTCTTGCTGATTGGAGCGGCCATATACCGATAGGCAGTATGCAGTAATTTTTCATCCTGTGCCGCATAGGAGACCGTTGTAATTCCCATGAGCGCACAAAATGGTATCATCACAATGGTATAATAATGGTACGAGGTGAATGTGGTTCCGTAGGAAGGTGAGGTCAAGTATCCTAACAACAAAATGATGATTGTCGGGAATACAATATTATAGAACAGAACAAAAAAATCTTTGCCACGACGTTTTAATCCAAAGAGAAATAAGGTATTGAATTGACTCATTTTTAACCCTCCATATCTCTTAAATCTGTTCCTGTCAGGTGTAGAAAAATTTCTTCCAAGTTCGTAAATCCCATAGCTGCATATTTTTCTTTATACGTTTTTTTATCCAAATCCTCTAAAACAACCCCCTTATCCATCAAGACGATACGATTGCATAGGGTTTCAATTTCTTCCATGTAATGAGAGGTATAAATAACCGTTGTTCCTGTTTGGTGAAGCAGATTGACTGCTTCCATAATTTTATTTCGTGATTGCGGGTCAATCCCAACCGTCGGTTCGTCCATAATCAGCAGTTCAGGCCCGTGTGCAATTGCGCAAGCTATATTCAAACGGCGCTTCATACCGCCTGAAAATTTGGAGGGGCTATCTTTTCTGCGCTCCCATAAACCTACAAACTCCAGAGCTTGTTTTACTCGATCTTTTAACTCTGCGCCTTTGATCCCATACAAAGCACAAAAAAATCGAACATTCTCATAGGCAGATAAGTCTTCGTAAATAGCCAAATCCTGGGGAACAACACCTAAAGCCCGTTTAAAGTCATCTGGTTGTTTCATTATGTCTTGTTCGCGAAAAAAGATATTTCCACGATCAGGTGCAACTAAAGTTGTTATCATGTTTATACTGGTGCTTTTCCCGGCGCCATTTGGTCCGATAAACCCCAAAATATCACCGCTGTAAACCGTAAAATTCTCGTTCGTTACTACCTCCCTATCACCATATTTCTTGCAGATGTTTCTGACCTCTAATACTGGATTATTCATAATTTTTGATCTCCTCCTAATAGATAACATAATTTATACAATATTATATATACAACGTTGGATATATGATGCTGAAATAAAGCACCTTGTCTTCGTGCTCTATTTCGAATTCTATTTTTTCTTTTTAAGCTGTTCAATCAATCGGTCAATATTTTCAACTGCTTTCGACGGATCATTGATAATTTCATCACGCAGCTTTTGAATATCGAGCAGTTTGGCCGAAGTAGTAATCGTATCTTCATCATCAACAGCAGAGAAATCAATCGTTTGAATAATCCTTCTTGTTTCTTTACCAAGCGTAATATACTGGTCAATATGATTAAGGATTTCTTCATGCCATAGAATTTGGTATTTCAAACTGTCAATTGTCATATCAAAAGCTATTTTTTCAGCACCAGGGACGACCGTATTCGTTTTCGCTTGACGCCATTTTTCCCAATATTCTTTTTGTTCTTTTAAATCGGCCAAGTGCTTATTTATCGTAGCTATAATTGCGCTTTTTGGCAGTTCGTCAAGGATATTATTCAGAAAGAACTTATCGGAACCAACAGGAGCAATCGGAGTTAATAGCTCTTGTTGCAAATCTTCCTGAAGCTTCTGTTTTCCTTTATCTGTAATAACATAGATTTTGCGGATTCTAGAACCGTTTTTTTCCTCTTTTAAAACCTCTACGCAACCGTCCTTATCCAGTTTTGTAAGTGCATAATAAATAGATCCGGATTGTATTTTAGCCCAATTATCAATGCCGGAAACTTGAAGAAATTTCTGGATTTCGTAGCCATGAGTTGGCTTAACGTTCAAATAGTATAAAATCAATGAGCGTATCATGTTTTCACCTCTAGCATATCCAATGTTGAGTATATAATATCACCAACATTGGATACATTCAATACCGTTACAAAAAAACCGGCACTTAATCGCTAAAGATATTCTGCTCCACTCCCAATTTCCACTTTTAAGCAGGACATTGATGATCTATCTAGAATTTCAGATAGGTTCCAGTTATTCACATATCAACATTGAATTAGGAAAGGAGTGGTGGGAATGACCCACAAATTTAGCAGTACAGCCGATGCAGAGACCCTGCAAACGGCGGAGGTGGCCGAATTGAACTGGCACTCTCCACTCCAGGCACCCTTTGAGATTTCAGGATTTCCATGGCTTAAGCAGGATGAGCGCTATCGGCGCCTTCCTTCCGTCCTGCCCTTCCCGATCCCTGAAGCAGTTAATAATCTGGCAAACCATACTTCAGGAGGAATCATCCGCTTTCGTACCAATGCAGCCAAGCTGGCTCTCAAAGTAAAGCTGGCTGGACCGGCTAATATGTACCATATGGCTCCTTCGGGACAATGCGGCTTTGACTGCTATGAAGAGATTCATGGAGAATTGGAATACCGCGGAACTACAACGCTGAATCCCCAGGCTGCGGAATACCAGGCTGTTCTCTTCGAAGGAGGATCCAAGGAAATGCGGACACTGCTGCTGCATTTTCCACTGTATCAGGGCGTAGAAGAGGTACTGATCGGCTTAGAGCCGAACACATCTATACAGCCTCCTCCAGCATTCCGCCCTGGACGAATCATCGTCTACGGCACTTCAATTACGCAGGGCGCCTGTGCCTCGCGTCCGGGCATGAGCTATACCAATGTTTTGAGCCGCCGGATGAGCAGGGAATTCATTAACCTTGGCTTCTCAGGAAGCGGCAAGGGCGAACCGGAGCTGGCCCGCCTCATGGCAACCATTCCTGACCCGGCCTGTTATGTGCTGGATTACGAAGCGAACAGCGTAACACCGGAGCTGTATTCCCAGACGCTGCCGGAGTTCATTCGAATTTTACGCGAGGCCCAGCCTAAGGTTCCGATCCTCGTCCTCTCGCGAATTATCTTTGCCAAGCAGAAGTTCGATGCCGCCTCCCGCGAGGCCCAGCGAACCCGTAAAGAGATGCAGATCAAGCTGGTTGAATCCTTACGCGCGGCAGGAGACCGCCATATCTATTTCCACGATGGTGAGAAGCTGCTGAAGCGTCATGGACAGGACTGCTTCGTCGATGGCATCCATCCAACAGATCTGGGACTGATTCAGATGGCGGATGGCCTAGAGCCCGTACTTCGAAAAATAACAGAGCGAAGATAAGCAGTCACTGACACGATAGAAGAGCCCGGAACACTTGCGTCCCGGGTTCTTTTTCTCCTGCGCAATGATGCCTTAACCCAGATTCAGCACTATACCACCATCCGCAGACAACAAAAAGGACCCGAGCATATCACCCGAATCCGCTTGCGCTATGTATACCCGCAGGAAATGAAGCGTCTATTAGATGCGCATGGTTTCCTGATTGAAGCCGTCTATGAGGATTGGAAGGAAACCCCCATCTCCTCCAAGAGCACGAACATGGTCTATATCTGCCGTAAAGCCTAGCCAGACCTACCTTGGCTTTGCCTGCCGCTTGCCTCATTAGTGTGCCTCCTTAGTGCTTACCGCTTAGGTCAGCTTAAGCAGCTCACCACTATAGGGCCCATCATGCTGTAACCACGGACAGATAGGATTTCTCCAATTCTTCTGCAGTTATCGGCTTGCTGAAATAATAGCCCTGAATCTCAACCCCTTCACTTTGAACAAGGATATCCAGCTGTTCCCGGGTCTCAATCCCCTCGGCCACTACGTTCATCTTCAGATGCCGTGCCATCGAGATGATGGCTGCTACAATCGCCTTGTCACTTTCATTAGAAGTAATATGTGTAATGAAGGAACGGTCGATCTTGAGCCGTTGGATCGGGAACAGCTTCAGATAGCTGAGCGAACTGTAGCCTGTCCCGAAGTCATCCAGACTGATTCGGACGCCAAGCTCGGTCAGAGCCTGCAAAATATCAATGGACATCGATGCGTCCATCATCATGCTCTCGGTAATCTCCAGCTCAAGATACTCAGGTGCAAGCCCTGTTTCACTTAGGATCTCACGGATATTATCCATCAGCCCCGGCTGGTGAAACTGCTGGGACGACAGGTTCACTGAAACCGGAACAGCCGGGCGGCCGGCGCGCTGCCAGACGCTCATTTGTCTGCATGCCTCCCGCATCACCCAGTTCCCAAGCTCATAAATGACGCCCGTCTCTTCGGCAATCGGAATGAACACACCCGGCGGAATCATCCCTCTCGTTCTGTGATTCCAACGCACAAGCGCTTCGATACCCGCCAGTGTCTGGTCAGGCATGCGAATCTGGGGCTGATAGTGAATGACCAGCTCACCGCGCTCAACCGCTTTGCGCAGCTCTGCTTCAAGGGCGATCTTCTCCAGCATTTTATTGTCCATGGTGCTGCTATAGAAGCGGTATCCATTCTTCCCCTGCTTCTTGACCTCATACATGGCCGAATCACAATTCCGAAGCAGCTGCATTTCATCCGAACCATGCCCCGGATAGATCGCAATACCGATACTTGCCGTGATATAGAAGTCGTTGTCCTTCAAATGGTAGGGTACCTGAATAGAGCTAATAATCCGCTCAGCAAGCAGTTCCACCTCTTCCTCAACATTCCAGCCGTCAAAGATCAAGGTAAATTCATCCCCGCCCATGCGGGCGAGGGTGACCTGATAGCCCTTAACCGCCTCCCGAATCCGTTCGCTGACCGTCCGAAGGAAGATGTCCCCATAGGCATGGCCCAAAGAGTCATTAATCATTTTGAACCGGTCGATATCGATCATCATCACGGCAAACCTTGCGCCAAACACCCGGCTGTTGAGGATGGTCTCCGACAGGACCTGATTAAATCTTCTGCGGTTTGGCAATCCTGTAAGCTCGTCATGATACGCAAGATGCTGAACCTGATCCTTAATCTTCTTCTCTTCGGAAATATCACGGATCAGCAGATGGGTACCGACGTTCTTCCCCTCAATGCTGACTGGCACGCTGGTTATGCTTAGCTCAAGCTCCCCATTTTCTGAAGGCACCTTGATCTCCACTTTGGACAAATTAATGAGGAACTGCGGATCAACCTTCACCCCAAGGGAGGAAATATGCTTGTAAAGGTACCTCTCTGCCTGATAGCCGCTGAGCCGGGAAAGCGCAGGATTGAGTCCGATAATTCGCCCGTCGGTATCCACCGACAGAATCCCGTCCTGATTGTTTTCGTAAAGGGACCGGTACCACCGATCATGCGCTTCTAAGGCAGAATCCTTCAGCGTGAGCCGTCTGTTCACGAAGATGCCGAACAGCGTCAAGCCGATCAGCAGTAAAGTTCCCGCCGTAATGAAATAAGCCAGAACCTTCGGGTCAATCTCCATGCCCGGTGCCAGTTCGGGATTTGTTCTATGATGAAAATGGGATGCGGCCATCCCTGTATAGTGCATTCCAAATACAGCAGCACCAATGATTAATGCCCCGCCCAACTTGTACTTCATCCCATGCTGCTCCTGATCCTGCCTGAAGCGAAAGAGCATCCAAACAGCGACCACAGACGCTACTGTAGCAATCAGGACGGACAACAATACGCCTGGCAGCTCATAAGTAATCTTCACTGTCATCGCTGCCATCCCCGTGTAATGCATGCCTACGATTCCGCTTGAAATCAAGGTTCCTCCGGCCACATATTGAACCCAGCCCAGATGCTCTGTAGTAATGATGGTTAGCATCGCTATGGCAGAGACTGCAATGGCTAACACCACGGAGAGCAGAACAAGGTCCATATCATAGGAGACCTTAGTATCAAGCGTAAAAGCAAGCATGCCTACAAAATGCATAGCCCAGATGCCAATGCCCATTGAAGCCGCACCTGTAATCAGCCATAGGATCCGATCCCTTCCCCGAGCAATTCCGATTCTTCCTGCCAGATCAAGCGCTGAATAAGCAGCCGCAACCGAAATGATAAACGAGATAGTAATCAAGAATTCGTTCCAGGTTCCGTAAATCTCTCCCACGCAAGGCCCCCTCTTCCTGACAATAGTAGCTCTATCCAGAAAAAAACACTCTTTTTCCAGGCAAAGCTGCCGTCTTCACTCTGTCTATACACTATATTTCGACAAAATTCTCACTTTTTTTAGTCAGGAAGATATGAATTAAAATAAAATTTTAATCTTTTTCCATCCGTCTCTCCCACTGTTCTATGATTCGGTCATACAGCTCCTCAAGCGGAGTGCTTAAGGAGGATTGGGAGATATTGATCGTAGCCTGAACCATCCCCCGATTGGCGTTCATCATGAGCCTTCTCAATCCGCGCTGCTTCTCCAGATAACTGTCACTATCGTACAGTTCAATACCGATGAACGATTGGTTCATGAATTCGTAAAGTTCAATATCTCGGATTTCCTCCCAACGGATCAGTCCTCCAGCGATATAGGAAGATCTGTCGGTGATCCCATCCTCATCGACAACGACTGCCGGTGTCCTATCGTTCAGCTTGCTGACAATATAGAGCAGGCAAAAGCCGAAAAAGACAATGCAAAGGACTCCGATCACCGTAAAAAAGTACTTTTGATCCTGATAAGAGTAATAAGCAACAAAGCAGCCCAACACTACAAAAAGCAATGCTAATCCTGCAAAAAGCCACCTTTTCCCCATTCCCATATAAGCTGTATAAGGACCTGTCGGTCGGCTCGAAAACATTTCATCTCTGTTCATGAGTTATCCTCCTTCTAATTTTGTTCCACTCAAGACTCTCTCTTCTCTATAACGATCAAGCATGTGCTGTCAGGCAGGCGCACAGGGTCTCCCTGCTCATCGAAGACTTCCACCTTATCTGCTAAGGCTTCTGCATATCCTTCCTGTAAATAGTGAGTTGCTGTAATGATGTCGATTCCGGCGCCCAAAGTATCATAAATAAACCGCTCGTATTCCGAAGGTGTAAATATTCCGAACTGTTCCTGCACTTCATGCACATAAGCCTCTTCCCCCCAGGTGTATGTGTATAGAAATTCCATCGCATCATTCACCTTCAGGCAAGCCGTATCTGGGGCAAGTTCCTCATACACAATGGTTCTGCCGCGAAAATCATGCGCATACCTCTGCAGCTGACGCATGCCGCCTTGTTTTAAAAACTTGATGATTCTCTTCTGACCCACTGGTTCTGTCATAATGCCATCCCGGATAATAATTCTCCCACGGTTCTCAAGCACCTCATAGGCACTTCGCAGAGCCTCTGCAACCGTTGCTTTATTGAAGCGGGTACCGTCTGTCTCTATGTAGGAGTACAGCTCATGAAGAATAGAAGAGAAGATGACCGTGCCAATACTGCCGGGCTTCACATATTCCTTCAGCCGCAGTGCATCTCCCTGCGTAACTTCCCATTGCCGCCCCTCCATAGCTTTCCGGCGCTCCAGCGCCTCGATAACATTTGCCGCTATATCCAGCCCTAGCGCCCGCCGTCCCGGAAGCTCCTGCTCGATGAGATCCAGCATCACACCTCCTCCGGGGCCAATATCAAGGACGGTATTTCCAGTGATATAATCCAGAATGACCCGCTTATGATCGCCAGCTTGGTTCATGTCCTGCAAATAAGTCTCTTCATTATGGAATCGGTCGTAGGCATCCCGCCGCAGCCCGAATAAGTCGAACAGCATGAGGACCGCCTGCTCATAGAGCGGAGTCTTCTCTGCCTCGATACAGAATTCAATCAACTTGCGCGCAGCCGGCGAGAAATCGAAGACGAAGAATACCGTATCCGGCTGTTCAGCAAGCCGCTCAAGCCGGTGCGTCAGATGAGGATTGGCTGCATTTGCCGGAACCTGCGGGCTTGAGGCCAGAAGGGACTCTTCGGTCCATGTGAATCCGGCTAAATAATTCTCAATGATGCGCTTCATGTAGACATTGATTCTCTTCTCGCCCTTGTAATCATAATACAGGGTCTTCATCAGCTTCTCGAAGCTGATATGGCGCAGCTCCTCCATACCAGGATCACTTGTCACAAGGCAGAATATTTTAAGGAACTCTTCCAAGGAGAAGGCTTGTAGGGCCGACTCCACATACCAGAATGTATGCTGCGCAAGACCTTCTAACCGGGCGGAAAGCTGCGGGCTTGCTTCCACTCGGCCCCATCCGGCAACAAAGTCCTCACCTTGCTGAATGGACAGGGTTCTAAGCCGCTTCATCCGCTCTCTAATCGTCAGCTTATTCGTCTCCCCTTCATGTGTTAACTGCCTTATTAGGTGGGAGACCTCAGGCTTGACACTGTTCCATAGCTCTGCCGACACAGCTCCAATAATGCAGTGATTCAGCGCGTACAGCAGCCGCTCAAGCTCATCAGTTGTCATCAAGCCCTCCTCATACAGCTTCATCAGCACCTCATTTTCCTTAGCCGGGACCTCCCCGCGAATCTGCTGTCCGATCAGACCATGCGTTTGAATCAACAGATGAATTACACGGCCCCGGTCACTTTTTGGGTCATCCGCATATTTCATATACAGCTGGGCGGAGCCTTCGTTATGTACGGTTAGATTAATGCCTTCCTCTGCCCAGATGAGGCGCTCACGCAGCGTCCCGCCTTTGGCGGTCTCCGACCAGATCAGCACCTCTTCCAAAATGTCCTTCATCCAAAAGGACAGCTGCATCCGGTCCAGCAGCTTTAGGCTTCGCTCCACATAATCCAGCACAGGATTCGCTTGCGCCAATTCACGGAGCGAGGCGATCCGCTCAAGATTGACAATCCGCTCCTCTGCTGAGGTCATCCAGCGCAGCCACATATGATGCTGTACGATCTCCACATCCCCCTGGCGATACAAAGCAATAGCCGTTAATGACTTAAGCATTAGTTCTCCCCCTGCTTTCTTTATTCGTTCTGCTTAGCGATGAGCAGTTTCATCTGCCCATCTTACTGCTTTCGCTACTTTCGCTTTAAAGGCTTATACCATACTTTTGGTAGCGTAAGCTCGATCCCCGGCGTCTGTTCAATCATCCGCTTGTCCACGTTTTACTGCGCTAACTATTTCCGGCTCAAGTATTTTTTACCCTATTATACCAGGCTAGGAACCAATTCGTGCTCTTATAAAAATAGCCTGTCTTCAAAGTTCTAAGACTTCAAAGACAGGCGTCGTGATCATTAAGCTCACATTAGCGATGGCTTCTGCGAATGCTCAAAGCGTTGTGGCTGTTCTGCAAAAAGGTGCTGCGCGCATTCTTGATCCGCTCAATCCGCTGCTCGGCAAGACGATCGGCAGCCAGATAGGTTGGAATTCCTTCGCGCTTGGAAATTTCAAATACCTGCTCGATCGATTGATAGATTTCTCCAATCTTCTTATAAGCGCGATCTGCGTGATAGCCATTAAGCTCATCCGCAATGTTGATGACCCCGCCCGCATTGATCACATAATCGGGGGCGTATACAATCCCAAGCTCGTGCAGACGGTCGCCATGACGCGCTTCCTTCAGCTGGTTATTCGCGGAACCGGCAATCACCTTGGCTTTCAGCTGAGGAATGGATTCATCATTAATGGTAGCCCCTAAGGCGCAAGGCGCGTAAATGTCACATTCGACACCGATAATCTCATCCGGTGAGACTGCCTGGGCCCCGAATTGTTCCACCACTCGGTCCACCGCTTGCTTATGAATATCGGTGACGATCAGCTTGGCCCCCTCTTCATGCAGATATTTACACAAATGAACGGCCACATTCCCTACACCCTGAACTGCTACAGTGCGTCCTTCCAGGGAATCGGATCCGAACGCTTCCTTCGCCGCCGCCTTCATCCCCTGATAGACACCATAAGCGGTTGCCGGGGAAGGGTTGCCTGAGGAACCGTACGATGGAGAGATCCCTGTAACATAGTCCGTCTCCTGGTGAATGATATCCATATCCTCAACCGTAGTCCCTACATCCTCCGCCGTAATATACCGGCCGTTCAAGCCCTGGATATAGCGGCCAAACGCTCTTAGCATCGCTTCGTTCTTGTCTTTACGCGGATCGCCAATAATGACCGTCTTCCCGCCTCCAAGATTCAGTCCGGACACCGCGTTCTTATACGTCATTCCCTTCGCCAGCCGCAGCGCATCCTCAATGGCTGCCTCTTCAGATACGTAATTCCACATCCGCGTTCCGCCTAAAGCCGGCCCCAGCGTTGTATCATGAATGGCGATAATCGCTTTGAGTCCCGAAGCCTTGTCCTGGCAAAACACCAACTGCTCGTAATCATATTGCTCCATTGCTTTAAACAGTTCCATCCCAGCATCCTCCAATTCATGAATGTTCTGCGGCATCATTTCTTTGCAGTCCATTCATGTTATGTAATGTCACATAAATATGCCTCATTTAATCTGTTTCTCAAACTAATGCCTTTCCATTCCCAAAGGTATTATAGATCGTCCAAGCCTGTCAATCCATCATACGGGCTGGATTTATCCTTAGCAGCTCATATTCCGCTTATAATGTCATACAATCTGACACAAACATGCGATTTCATAACCTATCTGCTAGCTCGCTTCCTTAATGGCAATCTAGCCTAGTATTCCCCAAAAACAAAAGGAACCCCCTTACGGGGCTTCCTTATCATTCTCGGCTATATTTACTTTTCCACTCCAAAAGAACAGGCTCTGCAAAGCAAGCAAGGTTGTCCGGAAGGCTGCTGGCCGGGAACCAGCGAACGTCGCCAATCGCTCCGCCTTCCTCCATGTTCCGGGCTGTGCCCTGAGCCACCGATGTCTTGTACAGAACGGAGATCCAATGTTCTCCCTTGCTCTCATCTATGGTCTCTGCCGTCCCCAGCAGGGCATCCACTCGGATGCTCAGATCAACCTCTTCCTTCACCTCACGGATGACCGCATCCTCCAGCCGCTCATACAGATCCACCTTGCCGCCCGGCACACTCCAGGTATCCTTCTCCGGTGCTCTGTTCCGGTAAACGAGCAGAACCTCTCCCTGTTCATTCTCGATCAGTGCACCCACGCCGATCCTCGGTTGGATCACCTGCTGCGGGGTCTGGGGCTCCTGCTGATGCAACTTAGCTTCTTTAGGCATCAAAGGTAAAGTCCTCATCCGTAAGCGGCTCAACGTTCAGAGCCCGCACATAACCATTGCCCTTCTTCGAGAAGAAGTCATGCTGCTTCGTATGCGTGCTTATTCCGTTGAAGACAATCGGATTGACCTCTTCCTCTGGGAAAAGCGGGTCAAAGCCAAGATTCATCATCGCTTTGTTCGCATTGTAACGCAGGAAGGTCTTCACTTCATCCACCAGACCGATCGAGCTGTAAATTTGCTCCGTATACCGTTCTTCATTGGTGTGAAGATAACGCAGCAGGCCTACAAGCGTCTCATACAAATCGCGGCGCTCGTCCTCTTCCAGCTCGGCGTAAATTTCCTGGGCCAATACGCCGACATATACGCCGTGAATGCTCTCATCACGCAGGATCAGGTCGATAATCTCCCCGCTGCAGGTCATCTTGCCTTGTCCGGCCAGATAGAGCGGATAGAAGAATCCGCTATAGAACAAATAGCTCTCAAGCAGTACGGAGGCTGCCATAGCCAAGAACAATTCCTTCGGAGAGTTAATGTTCACGTAATATTGACGGATGGTTTCAGCTTTGGTCTGGAGATAAGGATTCTCTTCGACCCAGCGGAATACCGCATCGATTTCTTCCGTAGAGGCCAGCGTGGTGAAGATGCTGCTGTATGATTTAGCATGAATTTGTTCCATCATAGCCATGAAGCCAAGCACTGCCTTGCGCTGCAGGCCGTCCACATGCTCCAATATTTGTGGCATACCTACGCCGCCCTGAATTGTATCCAGGAGCGTAAGCCCGCCAAGCACCTTCATATAGGCTTCTTTCTCTTGATCATTAAGCTTCATCCACGACATCTTGTCGTCAGAGAGCGGAATTTCATCATCGGTCCAGAACTGCATGATATTCTGATTCCAGAACATCAGAGTGAAGTCGTCATCCGGACGGTTCCAGTTCACCGCTTTAATAGCACTCATTATATGATTGATTCTCCCTTCCTAAGCGAGGGCAAAACCTGCCCATCGTCAGATGGAGCAGGTCACGCATTCCTCAACAGACAGCTTCTTCGTGCGAGTATAGTAGAGCGACTTCAAGCCTTTATGAGCCGCATATAGATAATAACGAGCAAGCTGACGAGTCGTCACATTGCTGTTCACGTGAAGTACGGTTGAAATGCCTTGGTCCACATGAGCTTGAATCTCAGCAATGAGATCCAGCACCTTGAACTGATCCATCTGATAAGCCGATTTATAGAAGAAGATATTATCGCGGCCCAGATAAGGCATTGGATAGTATGTCGTCGAGTTCGCATAAGTCCGCGTCTCGATTTGTTCTACCACCGGCATTACGCTGGAGGTAGCATTCTGAATATAGGAAATGCTGGCCGTTGGCGCAATCGCCATCCGGTATGCATGATAAAGTCCATGTTCCATAACCTGCGCCTTCAGGTTCTTCCAATCCTCAATCGTAGGAATATCAATGCCTTCGAAGAGCTCTTGTACGCGGGCTGTAGCAGGCCGGTAGTCGGTCTCCAAGTAGCGGCCAAAGTATTCTCCGCTGGCATAATCGGAGAGCTCGAACCCAGCGAATTTCTCCCCAGTCATTCGGGCGATCTCCATGCTCTTCTCAATGGAGTGGTAATTCATCGTCATAAAGAACGTACGGGCAAAATCTCTAGCTTCTGCGCTCTCGTATGCGATTTTGTTCTTAGCAAAAAATCCGTGCAAGTTCATGACACCAAGGCCGACAGAGTGCATCTCACGGTTCGCCTTAGCCACACCTGGTGCGTTCGATACATTCGTCATGTCGCTGACAGCTGTCAGCGCAACCATGCCCTCATGCACCGATTCGCGAATCTTCTTGTGCTCCATCACATTGACAATGTTGAGGGAAGCCAGGTTACAGCTGATATCGCGGCGAATGGCGTCTTCTGTGCCATAGTCGTTGATTTCAGAGGTCTCTTGCAGCTGGAAGATCTCTGTGCACAGGTTGGACATTTTGATTTGGCCTACCCGGCCCAGCGCATGTCCCTTATTGGCATTCGTCTTGTTCATAATGTACGGATAGCCGGACTCCAGCTGAACCATAGCGATCTTGGTCAGCATGTCCCGCGCGCTCATAATGGCCTTCTTCTTCACGCGCTCATCGGCCAGCAGCTTGTCGTACATCTCATCCATGTCCATGTCGTCCAAATGCGTGCCATAGGCTTTGTAGACGCTGTAAGGACCGAATACATGCAGCGGCTGGTTGTCCTGGGCAAGCTTGTAGAACCGGTTCGGTACGATCAGGCCGATCGACAGGGTCTTCAGTCGGGTTCTTTCATCTGCATTGATCTTCTTGCTGTCCAGGAACTCCATTACGTCCCAGCCGAAGATATTGTAGTATCCCGCACCAGAGCCTTTACGCTGCCCCATTTGGTCCGCGTAGGAGAACGCATCCTCCATCAGCTTCAGCACCGGCATGATTCCTTTAGCTGCGCCTTCAACTCCTTTAATGGCCTCACCGCGTCCGCGCAGCTTGGACAAGTTAACGGCAACCCCGCCGCCAATCTTGGACAGCTGCATGCAAGTATTGAGGACATAGTTAATGGAGTTCAAGGAATCATCCATTTCCAGCAGGAAGCAGGACACCATCTCTCCGCGGCGGCTCTTGCCCGCGTTCAGGAATGTCGGTGTTGCCGGCTGCAGACGCTGCTCCATCATCGAACGGGCCAGCGTACGCGCCGTTTCCGCATTGCCCCGTCCCAGATGAAGAGCTACGACAGCGACCCGGTCCGGGTAGTGCTCCAAATACAGGGAGCGGTCGTTCGTCTTTACCGCATAGTCCGTGTAGAATTTGGATGCGGCCATATAAGAAGGAAATTCAAAGCCATAGCTGTGCGTGATCTCATAAATTTCCTCTACTTCTGCTTCGGAATACCGGTCATACATATTCTCATAGTAATCATTATCGATCATATAACGTACTTTAGCGGAAGTATCCGCAAATTTAATGCTCTTACGAGCCACTTCTTCCATAAATTCTTGAACCGCTTCGCGATCTTTCTCCAATTGGAAGAATCCATCCGCATCACGCTTCATTAACATGTTGTTCAGTTCAATATGCCGCAACCCGGCTCACCTCCTGTTGAAATCTCTCTGCATCGCCCCACGTGCCTGACAATTCGAATTTGGCAATGACCGGAACGTCATATTGCTGTGAGATCAAATCTGCGCTCTTGGCGAACTTGTCTCCCCAATTTCGGTTGCCGCTGGCAGCTACTCCAAGCAGGCGCTGATGGTTTTTCTGCAGAAAAGCAGCTACGCGCTGCGGCACCTGCCCGAACCCTGTAGTATATGTAACCAATACAAATGGTTCATCCAGAGTCATAGCTTCATTAATCTGTACTGCAGGCAAATTCAGCTTACCTATAAACCTCTTAACATTGCCCGTCTTGGAGTCATAAGCGATGAGCATGATTTCTTACCCCTTCCGTATCTTAACCTATCTATTATGCGAAAGTTTGTCTTCTCTTCTTTAAACCTTTGTCCGTTCCGTTAAACCCAATATATAGGGAACGATATTTAATTTAATCGCTAGATATAGTGTTTGTCAATCCGTCTATCTGTCCCAAAAAAGGGGGTTGACACGGTTAAACCCGCTAGGTATCTATACTAAAGCGTTCTTTTTTTTCTTAAAAAAAATTTGGTGAAGCGCCGCGAATGCACCCGAAAAAAAATAATTTCTTTTATATGAAAATTGAATGAAATTAAGGTGCTGTTTTTCATCATAATTACACGTAAATTTCTTCCTCCATCGCCCTTTTTAATCTGCTGTATATAGAAATGATTTCGTCCATGGGCATGCGGACCAAACCGCTGGAGGAGGGAGCTACAAATTCATGCAGGCCCGGAATAAACGGATCCGGCTGGAACCCCCATTCCGCCTGCCTGCGCTTGCTGTATTCCGCATACACGCCTTTGCCTACAAAGCATACAACCCGCGGGCGGTATTTAATCAGCTTGCGACAAAGGATCTCCCGCCCCTCCTTGTACTCCTCCCTTGTGATGTCTTCAATACCACGCGTTGGCCGGGCGACAATATTGGTGAACCCATAGCCCAGCTTCAGAAGTTCACCGTCCTCTTCAGGCTCATATAGCCGGGGAGTCAGGCCGGACCGATACAGAATGCGCCAGAAATTATTCCGCGGATTGGCATAATGATGCCCTACTTCACCTGAGCGCAGACTGGGATTGAAGCCAACGAATATGATTTGCAAGCCGTAATCCAAGTGATCTACAATCTCTTCCATACCGCTTCCCTCCTATCCGCACTGCTCCGTATATCACTTTGATAAAATAACAGAGAATACATCAAACCAATTGAATGAAATCACAATATTTCTACGTCAAATAGAATTCAATAAACAAGAAAAATTGACAAAACGTTAGATTGAAAATATAGTTTAACATGGTTTGAAAATCAAAGATTGCCGAGGTATGTTTCATGCGAAAATGGATAAAATGGGTGCTCCTCACCTGCTCAATCGCCATCATCGCCGTTGTAGGCTATTATGGGTACAGCTTGTACCACTTCTCCAAACAAACGATGTCCGTGCCATCTGTAGGCCCCTCAGACGCTGCTGCTTCCAGTTCCTCTGCAGATCAAGGGGAACCTGAAGAGCTGTCCTTGCCGCCCAAATGGGACGGCAAAGAAACCGTCCATATCCTCCTGCTCGGAGCCGACTCCCGTGGGGATAAGGAGATGGGACGCTCCGACTCCATCATGGTGGCCAGCATTAACCCGGTTACCAAGAAGGCTTATCTGATGTCCATCATGCGCGACACCTATGCCAAAATTCCAGGCCATGGTAGCAGCCGAGTCAACGCCGCCTTCTCCTATGGCGGAAGCGATCTGGCTATGCGCACGGTCGGGGATTTGCTTGGTATCAACATTAATTATTACATCTACACCGATTTCAATGGCTTTATCTCCCTGGTGGATGCCATCGGCGGCATTGACCTATATGTCGAGAAAGATATGAAATACAGCGATGGCGGAGACAAGCACCGGTACGACATTGATTTGAAGCAAGGCGAGCAGCACTTGGACGGAACCACAGCTCTTCAATATGTTCGCTTCCGGCATGATGCCACTTCGGACTTTACGCGTACCGAAAGACAGCGCAAATTTCTAGTGGCCGTAGCGGCAAAGATCCAGAGCACCTCATCGATCTTCAAGCTGCCTGGAATTCTTAGTGCCGTGTCCCCGTACATCAAAACCAATCTCAGCCTTCAGGATCTGATCAAGCTGGCAGGGTTAGGCTTTGATATATCTCCTAATGAGGTCGTCAAAGTACAAATCCCGCCTAACCAACTTCTGCAGAATGAGAAGGTTGGCGGGGCGGCTGTTCTTAAGACGGACCCACCTGCCCTCCGGCAGTACGTAGAGCAAGTGCTGGCGAACAAGGTGCAGTAGCCTATAAAAGCCAGCCCCTTCGCTTTCACACTATCCTAGAAATTTACAAAATCCGCATCTATAACAGGGCAAAAGACAGGTCTTCTCATCAGGAAAGACCTGTCTTTTGCTGTAATTATCTTTACAACCGCATGCCCATGCGGCTTTTATAACGTGTGATCAGCACCTGAGAATCCACACTGGTGATCCCCGGAAGAACGTACAGCTTCTCCTTCATAAAGGCCTCCATCTCCCGGTTGTCCGTAAACAGGGCGTGCATATGAAGCTTGGAGGGGCCTGTCATATGATAGAGGCTGGTTACCACCGGTTCCTCTGCAAGAGCCTCTGCTACCTTCTGTAAATGCTTGGGTTCTACTTCAACGTTGAAAAAGGCAGATACCGTGATCCCGATCTTCTCCGGGTTGATCACGGCTGTAAATCGTTCGATGACTCCCTCATCCATAAGGGAGTTAATCCGCGTCTGCACAGCGACGCGGGACAGCCCGATCTCCTTCCCCAAATCGGTATACGAGATCCTCCCGTTCCGGTTCAGCGCCTTGATAATCTCCCGGTCGATCTGGTCGATTAGGGGCTTATCCGGATCGTTCGATTTGGACAAATGACTCACCCGCTTCTGGTAAATAATCAATGAGCGATACAAAGCTCATCCTATAACTATATACCGTTATGAAGCCGGGATCAATCAATGGTATGAAAGTCCAAGATTTCTGGATTAACGGGTACGGGCCAGGAAGGAGCGGGTCCGTTCGGCTTGCGGATGCTCGAAGAGCTGCTCCGGCGGGCCTGCCTCTACAATCTCTCCATTATCCATGAACAGCACACGGTCAGCCACTTCCCGCGCAAAGCCCATCTCATGGGTTACAATCACCATCGTCATATGTTCCTCGGCCAGCTGCTTAATCACGCGCAGCACCTCACCCGTCAGCTCCGGGTCCAGCGCCGAGGTTGGCTCGTCAAACAGCATAATATCCGGATTCATCATCAGCGCACGGGCGATGGCCACCCGCTGCTTCTGCCCTCCGGAGAGGCGGCTCGGGTAGGCAGCCGCCCGGTCTGCCAGGCCCACCTTGCCCAGCATCTCGGCGCTCATGCGCCGGATATCTGCAGCCGGGAGCTTCTTCACAAGCTTTGGCGCAAGCTCCAAGTTGGCCTGTACAGTCAAGTGGGGAAACAAATTAAAGTGTTGGAACACCATTCCCATGCGCGAGGTAATGGCTTTGATCTCCTGGCTGCCAGCATACTGTCCATCCTTGACAAGCTCACGGTCCTGAACGCGGATCGTACCGCCGTTCACCTGCTCCAGATTCACCAGGCTGCGCAGCATCGTGCTTTTGCCAGATCCCGACGGGCCGATCACGGCGATCACCTCACCTTTGTTCACCTCAAAGGTGATCCGCTTCAGCACATCCAGATCGCCGTATGATTTTTTAAGTTCTGTTACTTGAATGATACTCATTTACGACAGTCCTTCTATTCGAATTTGAACTTCTTCTCAATCAGCTTGAACAACAAGGTCAAGACCATGGTCATCAGCAAATAAATCACGCCGGCAACGAAGAATGGCATAATGGTAAAATCGCGGTTGACTGCGGTTAAGGCAAAGTGCAGCAGCTCCGGTACAGCTACGGCGTACAGCAGCGCTGTATCCTTAACGAGCGTAATCGATTCATTCGCTACTGCCGGAAGCGCAACACGGAACATCTGCGGCATGATAATGCGCACCGTCGTCTGCCACCGGCTGAGTCCAAGCACCTGTGCGGCCTCATGCTGTCCTTGATCGACAGCCAAGAGCCCGCCGCGGAAGATCTCCGCGAAGTAGGCGGCATAGTTCAGCACGAATGCAAGCGCCGCGGCCACGAAGCGGTCAAGCACCAAATACTCGCCTATGACTGGCAGATTCGGCAGGCCGAAGCAGAAGAACAGCATCTGCAGCAAGAGCGGCGTGCCGCGCATTACATAAATATAGGCGTGCGCCAGCCAAGCTAATGGCTTGATCCGGCTTTTGACCATCAGGGTCACCAAAAAGCCCAGCGGAATGGACAGCACAACAGAGATCAGAAATAAAACAATGGTTGTGCGGGCTCCTTCCAGCATTGGACCGGTAATTTGAATTAAATAATCTAAGCTCATATTTATCCAGGCTCCCAAAAACAAGACCGGATCTTCTGTAGCTCATCCGGTCTGTAGAGTATATTTGCTATAAACTAACCTATTTCAGAACTTTGTCTTCCCCAAACCACTTGTTCGAAATCTGCGCCGCTGTGCCGTCCGTATTCAGCTCATCAAGGGCTTTCTGCAGCTTGTTCAGCAGCTCTTCATTCCCCTTCTTCACACCGACTCCATATTCCTCAGGTGCCAAAGACTCATCCAGCAGCTTAAAGGTGTCCTTCTCCTTGGACATGTAGTATCTGGCAACCACTTCATCAATCACCACGGCATCAACGCGGCCGTTCTTCAAATCCGACAAAGCCAGAACATTATCGGAGAACTCAGTTACCTTCTTAAGCTCTGTCTTGATCGGACTCGCATCCAGTGCATCGGCAGCCGAAGATAAGGACTGCAGCCCCACTTCCTTGCCAGCCAAGTCCGTCAGCTTCGCAATCGGAGATTTAGCCAGCACCATAATGACCTGGCTGTTCTTCAGATAAGGCTTCGTGAACAGCACCTTCTCTTTGCGCTCATCCGTAATTGTATACCCGTTCCAGATCAAATCAATCCGGCCGCTTGTCAGCTCAGACTCTTTGGAAGACCAATCAATCGGCTGGAACTCCGCCTGAACCCCCATCTTCTCCGCAGCAGCCTTAGCGTAATCAATATCAAAACCTACAATATTGTTCTGTTCATCCCGAAAGCCCATCGGCGCGAACTTATCATCAATGCCAATCACAAGCTTGCCGCTGTCTGCGCCTTCCTTCCCAGAGCAGCCGGCCAAAGCCATAAGCAGCGCTCCAAGCACCAATGCGAGTAGTGACAGTTTCTTCATCTGTAGACCCCCTACTAAAATCAAAAAATATAAAGAACACTTTAATTCGTTAATACGTCACCAAGACTTTATGATACCATACTACCATAAAAGAGTCGAGAGAGGGGAACCAAGTTTATGTCAGGCAGGCCTAATTTTCTCTGCAAAGAAAAGGCCTGGCTGCGGCATCTCCCGCACCAGGCTTTGTTGACATGAATAATCACTTATATGATGGCTGTTTTCCTGTTCTTTCATCTATTACATGCTTCTTAACGGGCGTCCTTCCAGAAGTTCACGGGCTTCATTTCGGAAGTCAGGATCTCAAAGTTGTATCCTTCCTTCTTAAGCTCTGCCAGAATTTGCGGCAGTACCTTCAGCGTAGCAGCCTGATCATGGAACAGGATCAGCGGCGCTGTGCCATGTTTGTGTTCGTTATGCACCTGCTTCATTACATTATTATAAATAGCACGGCTGTTGCTCTTGTATTTCCAATCCAGTGAATCCACGTTCCAATCCCACATATGGTATCCACCTTCGCCCAGAACCTTGTCACGGAACGACTGGGTAAAATACGGCTTGCTGCCGTAAGGCGTCCTAATAAGGGTTGTCTTCTGCTTGACCGCCTTATTCAGTCTCTCGTTATCCTGATTCATCTCTTTCAACGCAGCTGCCGGAGAAGCATAGAACTTATTCTTCTCATGCGTCATCCCATGCAGTCCCAGAGCATGGCCTTCCTTCACCATCCGCTGCACCGCAGCCGGGTAGCTGCTGATGCGGTTGCCCAGCATGAAGAAGGTCGCCTTGGCGTCATATTTGCTTAGAATATCAAGCAGCTGACCCGTATGTGCACTCGGACCATCGTCAAAAGTAAGATAGACTGGCTGCTTCCCCTTTTGACCAGGGCTGGACGGTGTCTCTACACGGGCAAGCTTAGCTATTTGCTGGCTGTACTTCTTAAGGAACTCACTCTCGCTCAGCGCCTTCGCATTGTTCACGGCGCGCAGCACTCGCTGATCGGGGTTGTAGGTAACTTTATAATTAAACGATTCTGCTACCGTACCGAATGGGATCATTGTTCTTCCCTGCGAGACGAACATGCTCGCTTTGACCTTGGCTCCATCCGACCGGAGCGCCTGGTCGCCGCTGCGCAGCAGGGTCAGTGTTCTACCGCTTTGGTCGGCAAGCACAATATGTTCGGGCGAGCCCGTCATCTGAAGCCCCATTTCCTTGGCAAGCTCCCGCACAGGCACATAATAATTACCACTCTTTAGTAACGGTGCAATCTCTGTCAGTTTGTCATTAATCCCCAGCAAGGCTTCGCCTTTACTCGCCGCCGCAGAGGTTCCTCTCGGCAAAGCAAGGGTCATTCCCAAGATCACGACAAGCACCGCTGCCATCCATCTTCTGTACATTAGCAATTCATCCTTTCAACTTATGTCTATGATTCTTCCAATCAGCTCTATTAACTGTAGAGCATATTGAAAGAAAATGAATGAAAACTTAGACAACTTACGGTAAAAGGTTTGTAACCTCTGCCCTATTGCCCGAATCAAAATGCCAAGGAGTAAAGATAAATTGTAAGCTTTACTCTATATGCGTGAAGCAGGGGAAGTTATGACTGTCATTTAAGCAAAGCCTGATTTCATGGGGAAAAATAGGGGCAGGGCAAGCGAATTCACTGTCAAGTTGTCCAATTCGCAGCTTGAGGACTATAATTAATATAGTTTCAATCAAATTTTGAGTACTGAGTGAACCAGTTAAGCAAGCCTATTCATATAAGCAAAGGAGCATTTACAGACGATGATGCAGCAGCAAGATCCGGCCCAGGGCCGAATTTTAATCATGGCCGCGGTGGAGGCTGAAGCCAGCGCCATCCTGCGTGGCTTGAAGAACTCCCCGGCATTTGACGTCCGCCTCGCCGGGGTCGGCCCGGTCTCGGCCGCCATCCGCACCGCGCAAGCGCTGATCGCCGAGCAAGGCGGCTACCGCCTTGTCCTCAGCGCAGGCATTGGCGGCGGCTATCCCGGACGGGCCGAGCTCGGCTCGCTGGTCGTATCGACCCGCATCGTCGGCGCCGACCTTGGCGCCGAAACGGCGGACGGCGGCTTCAGCAGCCTGGACGAGCTCGGCTTCGGCTCTGCCCGGGTAGAGGTGGACGCCGCCCTGGCTGAACGCACAGCCGCCGCCTTAGCCAGCGCGGGCCTGCCGGTTCACAAGGGGGCGGCGCTTACGCTGGCCACCGTGACCGGCACGGCCGAGACGGCCGCCGCCCTTGGCCGGCGATTTCCGGACGCTGCCTCCGAAGGCATGGAGGGCTACGGCGTAGCCGCCGCTGCCCATGCGTTCGGCCTGCCGGCTCTCGAGCTGCGCGCCATCTCGAACGCAGTCGGCCCTCGTGACCGGGCCGCCTGGCGGATCGGCGATGCTCTGCAGCAGCTTGAGGCTGCCAGCTCAGTTCTACTGGAGGTACTATCATGAACATTGCATTCTCCCCGTGTCCGAACGACACGTTTGTCTTTCATGCCTGGGTGCATGGCCTGATTCCGGGAGCACCAAAACTCGATGTCACCTATGCCGACATTGATATTACTAACAACTGGGCCGCCAGCGGCAACGGACCGGAGGTTCTCAAAATCTCCTATGCGGCTCTGCCGTGGGTCCTCTCCGAATATGCGCTTCTGCCTAGCGGAGGCGCACTCGGTCGCGGCTGTGGACCGCTCGTATTAACGCGCGGCGGACTGAGCCAAGAAGCGGATCCGGCACTGCTCTCCGGCCGCCGGGTAGCTGTGCCGAGCGAACGCTCCACCGCTTACCTGCTGTTCCGGCTCTGGGCTGCCCAGAACGTGCCGGGCGGGGTCGGCGAAATTATCGTCATGCCGTTCAACGAGATCATGCCTGCCGTCCGTGATGGCAAGATTGACGCCGGTCTCGTCATTCACGAAGCCCGCTTCACTTACCCATCCTATGGCCTGTCCCTCATGACAGACCTCGGCAACTGGTGGGAAGGTGACACCGGATCACCGATCCCGCTCGGGGCGATCATCGCCAAGCGCAGCCTGGACACACAGGCCATTGCCGACTGGGCCAAGGCCTCCGTGGAATACGCTTGGGCTCATCCTGAGGTGTCCCGGGACTACATTCTCGGCCATGCCCAGGAGATGGACCCGTCCGTAGCCCAGCAGCATATCAACCTGTATGTTAACGAGTTTACCCGCTCGCTGGGTGACGAAGGCTATAAGGCGATATCTACACTGCTCGGACGTGCTGCCCAGGAAGGGCTCACCCCTGAATTTGATCTTTCGCTATTGCGATAAAGCGCACTTTCAAAAAGAAAACAGCCTTAGGATCACCGAATGATGATCCTAAGGCTGTTTTTACATTACATGCGTATTTAACCCTATTTCTTCTCAACCAGCTTGAAGTCGTCATAATGGAAGGCCGGAGCGACAACACAGGTAACAAATACCGGCTCGTCTCCGAGCGGGGTTGCCGTCTGCCAGACACCTGCTGGAACAAGCGCATGCGGAGTTTGGCCATTCTCTACGTCCATACCGAGAATCAGCTTCTCCCCGGCTTCAGGATGCTCGCCGCTGCCGCCCAGGGTCAGCTGCAGTGGACCGCCTGAGTGATACAGCCACAGCTCGTCCGACAGCACCACATGCCATTCGGACACTTCTCCCGGATGCAGCAGGAAATAGGTTGAGCTTGCGGAAGCACGTGCTCCGGAATATTTCGGGGCAAGTACCTCTTCAGGGATTTTGAAGGAAGACTTCCACATTTCTTTGAACCAGCCGCCTTCGATATGCGGCTCCATGTCTAGTGCCTTAACTAGCGGGGATAGCTTCTGTTCCATAAGTAGATCGCTCCTGTCAGTGCTCTCTTTAGTAAAGGAAGAGCATGGAAATGATGTGCTGATGATTTATTTTAACATATTCGTAATAAAGCTCTCTAGAAGGGGGAAGTGCTTCGCGTTACAGCTACACTGGATTCTCTGACAATCAGCCTCGGTTCAAATTGCACCCGCTCATAGGGAGCGGAGCTGTTCTCCTGGATCCGCTTGAGCAGCAGCTCTGTTGCCAGCCGGGCTACCTCCTCGCCCATGATGGATACCGAGCTGATCTTCGGGGTCGTAATCGTGGTCAGCAGGTTGTTATCAATTCCGACCACTGCAATGTCCTCTGGAACCCGTATACCCAGTTCCTTGAACCGGTTTACAAGGCCGATCGCAATCATATCATTCCCTGCATAGACCGCATCCGGCATATTTTTCAAACTGCAAAAATAATCAGCGGCGTTCCTTCCGGTATAAAACGAGAAGTCCTCACCAAAATACACTAGTGAAACATCCACCTGCGGCAGGGATCGCTGATAAGCAAAGTATCTCTCCTCGATAATATCCTTTGGCGCACCAGCGTAAGCGATGCGGGTCCGGCCGATCTTCCTCAAGTGCTCCATGACAAGCAGCCCCTCCTGGCGGGCCAAGCTGACAATATCGGCCTTCACATTCGCTTCCAGCTTCTTGCCGTAATTAATGATAGAAATAGGTATACTTGACCTGTTCACAAGGTCCATCAAGGTCTTTGGATAAGCTAGCGGGAGAATGACAAGCCCGTCCACGTGCAGCTTCTTGATGTCCCTAATCATCTCCAGCTCGGCTCGCACGTTACCCAAAGTATTGATCTGCACCACACGATAGTTATGCTGCTTGGCGGTCTGCTCTACAGACCAGGCGACCTCGGGAATGAAGGCATTCCGAATATCAGGCACGGCCAAAGCAATCTGATTCGTATGACGGACCTTCAGACTCTGAGCAGATGTGTTCGGAACGAATCCCATCTCCTCAATCACCTGCATAATACGCGCTTTCGTCTTCGCGCTAATACCGCCAGAGTTATTAATCGCCCTCGATACGGTCGCAATTCCTACACCCGCCCGCTTTGCCACATCTTCTATCGTCACTTTTCTCTTAGTATCCACGCTTAGAATAACCTCTCTCTTCGGGAATCGTTTCCCAATCAACGAATTCCCTATGCTTTCGTCCTCCTATTATACCATGCTTCTTTTTTTGGAGTTTACTCTCGGCATTCCTGAAGTTGAACCTGTCTCCAGAAATCAAAAAAGCGTTTTAAATTTAAATAAATCCACCAAAAAAATCACACTTTTCCACAGTTTTGAATTGACAAGGTGCCTAAATTATGACATATTATTTAACGGAAACGTTTCCTATTGGGTTATGATATTACCGCTATGCATATGATGGAATTGGGAGATGACAGCAATGAAAGCAATGAGATGGCATGGTGTTAAAGACCTGCGTGTAGAGAATATTGAAGAGCCTTCCGCACTTCCCGGAAAAGTTAAAATCAAGGTTGAATGGTGTGGAATTTGTGGCAGTGACCTTCATGAATATACAGCCGGACCCATCTTTATTTCCGAAGGGACTCCTCATTCGCTGACAGGAGAGAAGGCTCCGGTCGTTATGGGCCATGAATTCTCCGGTCAAGTAGTTGAGGTAGGCGAAGGCGTTACTAAATTCAAGGCCGGCGACCGCGTCGTCGTTGAACCAATCTTTGCCTGCGGGGAATGCGAGGCCTGCAGACAAGGGAAATACAATCTCTGTGATCAAATGGGCTTCCTCGGCTTGGCCGGCGGTGGCGGCGGCTTCTCTGAATATGTTGCAGCCGATGAGCATATGGTTCACAAAATTCCGGACAGCGTATCCTTTGAGCAAGGCGCACTGGTTGAGCCCTCTGCAGTTGCTCTTTATGCCGTACGCTCCAGCAAGCTGAAAGTCGGCGATAAAGCGGTTGTCTTCGGCGCAGGTCCAATCGGACTGCTCGTAATCGAGGCGCTTAAGGCCTCTGGAGCTTCAGAGATTTATGCTGTGGAGCTGTCACCAGAACGCAAGAGCAAGGCTGCAGAACTTGGCGCGATTGTCATTGACCCGAAAGAGGTTGATGCCGTGAAGGAAATTCATGCGCGAACTCAAGGCGGGGCAGATGTCGTTTATGAAGTGACAGGCGTCCCTCCTGTTCTGACTCAAGCGATTGAATCGACGAAACTCGGCGGAGAAATGATGATCGTCAGCATCTTCGAGAAGGAAGCTCCTATACATCCGAACCATATCGTCATGAAGGAACGTACGATAAGCGGCATCATCGGTTACCGCGATATCTTCCCTGCTGTAATCAGCCTGATGGAGAAGGGTTACTTCCCTGCAGACAAGCTGGTAACCAAGCGCATCAAGCTTGATGAAGTCGTTGAGCAGGGCTTTGACGCGCTGCTGAAAGAGAAGAACCAAGTTAAAATCCTGGTGAAAGCTGAATAATCCCCCCTTTAATAACAAACGCGCAAAAGGACTCTCTCATAAGTCCCTTTGCGCGTTTTCTGCTTTAGGAGGCAGCCTCCATACGAATGCGGATATAGTTAATACAGTCCTTAATACAGCTAAGTCCAATCAATACCGCCATCGCAGACATTGCAATTTTATATACGTAGAATAGAATAGGATTTTCCGGCCCGAAGAACACAGCCCCAACGGTACCTAGAAGTAGGATCACCAGCTGCAGGGTAATGATCTTTCGATAATGGCCCAGCAGAGACTGCCTGTCAGTGAACACCTCGGGCCGTTCCCGATGATCATAATTTATCCGCCATAAATAGAATCCTTCCTGATCGGAGGACACCAACTCCCAGCCGCTGTCTGCAAAAATTTGCTCATAATCCTTCGGTTTCTTCCCTTGGTAGTCTGAGAAATAGCGCACCTTGGACGGCTCTCCCTCACGGAAATGGTGCAACAGGCCCAGCCCGTTAATCTTCTCCAAATGCCAGCCCTGCTTTGCATAATTCTCAAGCCAGGCATCGTACTCCTTGCCGGTTAATTTCGTGAATGGTATTCGCTTCATACGTTCTCTCCCTATAATAACTTGCACCCATTGTGAACGAGCTCCCGAAGCCGGTCCAGCTCAAGATGAAGCAGCTCCCGCCCATGGTCCGTAATGACATATAATTTGCGGCGGTCCTGCTCTCCTGCTGCATGGATCAGATCATCCTTCTCCAGCTTGGACAGGCTGCTGTATGTCGTACCTGCCCCAAGCTTAATTCTCCCTGAGGTCAATTCCTCTACATGCTGCATGATTCCGTATCCATGCTTCTGCTCCGTTAAAGAAAGCAGGATATAGAACATGGTTTCCGTCATGGGTAAATAAGCTTGCTTGGTTCTCTTCTTCTCCACAAGGGTCCCTCTCTCCTTATGTACTATATCGCGTCGCGATATATTTGTTTATAATATATCACGATGTGATATAGTTGGCAAGTTATGATAGGGTGGTCATCAATTACACCCGTTCCTCCACGCACCGGTTCATCATATATGCCTTGATTTGACTCGCAGCCCTTGGTGCGCCACCGGCTTCCTTCAGGCCGTCTCCCAGCTGCCTACTCCTCAGGCGATAAGCCGGATGGGTCAGCACTTTGTGCACAGCCTGTGTAATGTCACCCGCGCCTTTCCTCTTTAGCACCATCCCGGCTCCAAGCTTCTGAACCCGCAAAGCCACCGCCCGCTGTTCCTCCTGCTGCGGAATCAGGATCAGCGGAACCCCGAACCAAAGGCCTTCATGCACGCTGTTCATTCCTCCATGAGTGATAAACAGGTCAGCTCTCTTCAGAATCTCCAGTTGCGGGAGGCTGCGGCGGATCACAACATGCTCCGGCACCTCCAGTCCGGAAATATCCACGGCGCTGCCGACCGACATCAAGACAGAGAAATTCGGATCTGCGAACGCTTCAAGGCAGGCATGGTAGAAGCTGAAATCGTGATTATTGATCGTCCCCAAGGAAATATAGATCAGAGGCCGCTCCATCTCTAACAGCTCCTTCAGCTTGATATCAAGCTCACTAGCTGTTCTCCCGGAGATCGAAGGCCCGACAAAGAGAAACTCCTGGCCGAAAAACCGGCGATTGGGCTGCAATTCATCCGAGGTGTAGACAATATTCAGCTCCTCCTTATTCATAAAGGCATCAAGCATGTTTGCTTTGGTAATCCCCATCTCACGAATCAGCTTACGATGCCTGCTGTAACCCAAATAAGCGTTGCGAGGATGAAACAAAGCCAGTTTGATAGAAGACCATAGAATATTGGGCGGAAGAAGATAAAAGCGGTCTGGAAAGGCCAAGGTAGTCACAGAATTCACACAGGGAATTCCACTGAGCAGCCCCGCATATTTGCCATAGACAGCAAGGGAGTCGTGAATGATATAATCCGGCTTCTCCCGCTGGATCTCCTCCAGCAGACCGGGAAGAAGCTTCGAGGCTGCCTCTATTAATGTTCTATATAATATAGCGAAATCTTGGGTAATCTGATTGGCATCAAAATTCGCAGGGTTCAGCGGATATCGGCGGAACTCGGCGCCCGCTGCTTCGATGCCGCTCCGGAAGGCATCGAAGGAGTAATAGATGACCTGTTCCCCCAGCTCGGTCAGCTCACGAACCAACCCTAAGGTGGGATTGATATGCCCGTGGGCGGGCAGGCCTAAAAAGAATAATTTGGACATCGGTAATGACCCTCCCTTCATGAATGAACATGATCCAACTGAAAGAATAGTCCATTCCCCCTATATAGTCCAGTTTAAGCTCGCCTTGTCAAGGAGGAAGGGCATAGAAAAAGCGGCAGTCCTCCGTGAATCTGATGGAGAAACTGCCGCTTGATTGTACTTAATTACTGGGGATAGAGCTGCTGCGGAGCTTTAGGAGCTTGCTCAGGGCTTGGAGCAGCATCCGGTTGCGCGGTGCCCTCTTCATCCGTTGATGCTGCTTCTGAAGCTGCGCCTTCCGGCTGCCCCTCCGGAGAAGATTCCTGAGCAGATTGGGCTGCTTCGGAGGTCTGCGGAGATGCGGATGAACCGCCCGTTCCCAGCTCGACCTGAAGCATTTTACGCTCCTGCCCGTTTGCCAGTGGAGCCTCGCCTACTACGGTCATGCCGCTGGTGACAGGCATATTCGGGTCCGCTTCAGTCTGAAGGGAGCTGTCGGTATAAATCTTCACCGTACCTTGCCCTTCGTTATATCGCAGCATCCCGATAAGCTCCGCAACGGTGAGATCTCGTGTAACCTGCAGTGAATTCGTGCCGTCTGCGAGGCTTGCTGCTGCCTGGTCAGATAGGGTGAAGCCCGCAGAGGTACCTGCACTCAGCGGCGGTGCGCTGGCAGGCAGAACGGTCAGTGTAATCACAGCGGTATATTCTTCATACCGGTTCTTAAACAAGGCGCTCAAGGTGACCTTAACACTTGCGCCTATCGGCTGCGTGACCTTCCCTGTAGCAGAGATTACGGTAGGATTGCTCGAGGTCCAGGTAATCTGAGATCCGTGTACAGTACCTGCTGTAGGCAGAGTAACATCCCTGGTTACGCCGGAGCGGGAATCTCCGCTAACATATCCAATTTTCAGTGCGTTTACATCATCTACGATCTTATACCAATCCTCGTAGATCATGGAAATAATGCTGTCAAAGTCATTTTGAATATCATCACGTGATGTATAAACCTTATGATTACTTGCAATCTGATCCAGGAAATACTGTGCCAGTGTCGCTACTTCACGCGGTTCCAGCGAGCTATAGTCTTCGTTGTCCAGGTGAAGCTGCGGAGAGCGCAGCGCACTCAGCATCTCTTCCACGGTGGCCGCTTGATTGACCGCTGCAATAGCGGTAGATTCGTCGCCGCCATTCAGCAAATCATTGAGCGCCAGATCCAAGGCATCCTGAATATCGGCACGATTGCTGTAAGTGCCTGCTCCAAGGAGCACAGAGCCTGCAATCTGATTCTTCTGCGTTTCACTCAACGATTGATATAGGGCCAGTTCCAGCTTGAGCCCGGCAGCTTCGAGCGCATTTCTCATGGATGCGATATCTGTCGCCTCATTAACATTTCGAACCGAGGTTACTATGATAGGATCAGGAGAGAGTACGGTTAATGCCACTTCCGCCGTTAATCCTGCATAGCTCAGCTGAATGGTGTGCGTTCCGCTGGACAGGCTGTTTAGATAGGACAAAGTGAGATACACATTTCCTTCTGTATCATCCACAATATAGTCTTGGCCTGCGATCAGTTCTGTTCCATTCGCCACTTTCAGCTCAGCAAGCTGAGGATGTTCCACTAAGTTCCCGAGAGAATCATAGAGCTTAATACCGATCGGCAGGTCCGTACCCGCATCGTTCTGCCGAATTTGATCCGTGTAGAGCAGCTCTGCATCAAGCATATCGCCCGCTACCGATACAGGGATAGTTACTTCAACCCGGTCTTGTCCCAAAACGGCGGAATTATCCACGATAGTCACTGAAACCGACGTCTGTCCCAGGGCTAAAGGTTCAATCTTCAGCTGGCCTTCCTCTACCGTTGCGCTAACAATATCCGGAGTCGGCACAGAGACCGAAGCTGGATCTATGCTTAAGTCATCCCCATCCGGGTCGGTGGCCAAGTTAGACGCCGTAAAGATAAGTGGAGCGGAATCCAGACGCAGTGACTTGGCCCCCAAGTTCTGCATGACAGGCGCATGCGGAATTCGGGCTTCCAGTGTGAAGGAAGCGCTCAGCGCGCCTAAGGTAAGCTGCCCTGCATGATCTCCGGCCTGAAGCGTGTTCAGCAGCTGCTTGGACAAGGTCACCTCGGCAACTGCCTCATTCACGGTGTAATCCGCCGGACTCAAGGTCTGTCCATCCAGCTTCACGGACAGGTCAGAGAGGCTGCCAGCCGGAATCTCCGTTCCTGCGCTGTCCTTACGAATCAGCCGGATTACAGCATCGTCTTTGGCATACTGGGTATAGAACGCTCTACCCGAGACGACATCTGCCTTCAGCTCTCCATTCTGTGTAGAGGCAGGAGGAGCCGGCTGAGAAGGAAATGAGCCGCCTTCCGATCCCGATCCAGCTGATCCGCCCCCTCCGCCCGCGCCTGAAGAAGTCGCAGGAGCTGAGACTCCTCCACTGGCTGCCGGTCCATTAGATACGCCGTTAACGGCTCCAATCTGGGCTTTCACCTGGTCATAACCGCTCACGATATCTGCGGGCGCCGAGCCAGCCGGCAGCCATAAATCATGTACTGATGCCGAGGAGCCGAGGACAATTTTCACTGCCGAGCCTCCGGCTGACAGTACACCTACGCTGCCGGAGATATTAACACGCGCTGTGCCCGAACCAGATACCTTAAGCTCTCCGATTGCCGCGGAACCACTGATCGTCTGATTGCCGGATACCGGCATCTCCACTGACTTTATATTTCCGCTGAGCTTCACTTCTGCTGATCCGCTGAGAAGCTGTAGAAGCGGAATCGTAACCCCCTCGCCTGCCTCCACTTGGGCAGAGGTATGAAGGGCAATATGACCTACAACAGAATCGCTTATGAAGCGTACATGCACCTCTGTCTTCGTAATATCTACTCCAGCAAGCCGGGCATGATCGAAGACAACGGTATTGCTATCGCCACCATCGACAACGGTCTGTCCCTGTACGCTAACATGGTCCGCATAGAAGTCATGCTCCATCTTTGAGTCAATCCGAAGATTGCCGCTGATCTCCATATTTCTTAGCGTTACAAAGTCGGCTGTTACCGCCGCATCCCCCTCAATCTTCGCCCCATGGGCATCCAGAACGAGGTTGCCGGAGAACTCCTCCTGCCCGGCTGCCGGAAGCTTGCCAGCACTGCGCAGCTCCAGGTAAGTCACTTTCGCAACGATACCCTCCTTCATCTCAATGCGTACGGCTGCATTTTTCAGCGCTGCGGCATTCTCCGAAGAGAACAACCCCTTCAGGGAATCAGCTACCCGGTAGGCTTCACCGTCTACCACAACCATGCCATCTTCAACACGGTCGATAGTTTGGGATGCTGTAAGATTGAACGAATCTAGGGACTGGTTGATCACGACAGCCATTTCCTGCCGCTGCACAAATCTTGACGGCGCAAAATTAGTGCCGTCCCCCTTCATAATCCCGCTTTGCAAAAGATACTGCACAGCATCCTTTGCCCATAAGCTAATTTGGGCTTTGTCCTTGACGCTGAGCTGAGCTCCGAGCCCAGAGGCATCGGCCTTAAGCGCACGAACCAACGTAACCGCCATTTCTTGTCGGGTTAAAGGCGCTGTTGGACGGAATAGACCGTCTCCGCCGCCCAGCATAACCCCCTGCTGTTTCATAGCTTCAATCGCAGGAGCAGCCCAGCTCCCGGATTTAACATCTTTATATGATACTTTGGTCACAGGAGCTGCCGAGAGCTTCAGCACCCGGGTTAAGATCACTGCGAACTCTTGTCTGGTCAAGTTCCCTTGTGCTCTAAAATTGCCCTGTGCATCTCCTGTCATAATGCCCAGCCGATTCACATTCTGAATCGCTTCAGCCGCCCATGAGGCAGAATCCTTCAGCAATAAGCCTTCTTCGCCCGCAGCATGAACTGGAGCCGCCCCGCCGAATAAGCTTCCAGCAGGCAGCGGAAGAACTCCTCCACTAAGCAGCACGGCAGCAGCAGCCGCCGACATCCATTTATTCCATCGTCTCACTTTATGTTTTCCCCCTGTACGTTCCTTGGCTCGTTAAGCGATTATTTTCTCTTTAGTTCACGCCTACTTGGCTCCAAGCATCAGCAAGCGCGGCATACTGTGTGGAACTGGCGCCGTAAATATCACGACAAGCTAACAGAGTAGCCGCCCGGGCTCCGGCAAAGTCGGTGTCGGGCACCATATAAGCCAGAGAGGCCTGGTACCATACTTTGCCCGCATCAACCCGTGAGCCGATTGCTGTAGCAAACAGATAGAACGCTTTGTTCGGAATACCTGAGTTATAATGCACGCCCCCGCTATCTGAAGTGGTAACAATATACTCAGCCATCTTATCCGGCTGTCCCCCCCGATGAGGGTCGTCCATATAGCGAAGAGCATCTCCTGGGGTTTGCGGGGTGTAGACATCCTCGCCAATCATCCAGTCTGTGTTCTCCACCGCCATCGCCATGGCGTCAGACCAGGACTCGTTCAGTGCACCCGGCTGATCCTTATAAAGGAGGCCGGACGTATACTGGGTAACCGCATGTGTCAGCTCATGGGCAACCACATCCAGCGCACCGGAAAGTGACGAGAACTCTGCTCCGTCCCCATCGCCGTATACCATCTGGCCCAAGGAAGAGCTCCAGAAAGCATTATTATAATTGGTCGAGTAGTGCACGCCAGAAATGATCGAGGAGCCCTTATTATCGAAGGAATCGCGCCCTAGAACCTTTTTATAGAAATCATAGACAGCACCTGCGTAATAGTGGGCATCAACCGCTGTCCGCTGGGAAGCATCATCCCACAGGTTATTAGAGTCTGTCAGCAGAGTCTGAGAAATAGAACCATTATTATAAGAAAAAGTCCGAATGGTGGAACCATTGACATACATCGGCTTGGTCCGGTCTTCAAGAAAATAAGAAGTCCCTTTCTTCACCGTATTGATCTTCTTGGTATCTCCAGCCGTGCCAATCCCTTGCCCTCCCAGCGTTTCAGCCTGGTTATAAGCGTCGATGATGTCCCCGGTTACCGCATCCACGAAGATGGTCCAGTCACCGGTCTGACGCCCTGCCAAATATACAACAGAGGTCTGATAGGACAGGATCGCTTTGTCGCCTTGCGGATAATAGACAAGCTTGGCTTCCGGCGGTTTGCTCGTGCTTCCGTAATAGCCGGTATGCTCTCGCGCAGCATCGATCGCCTCATCAGCAGTCAGGACGGGCTTGGTCGCTGTACTCGTCAAAGCGGTATAGCTTCCGGTAATCCCCTCAAGCCTGCCTTGATTCTCATGGATAATAACCTGCTGCCCATACACTAACAAGCCATTCAGGACCCGATCCAGCCGGGTATGCGTTCGGCCGCCAATTCCTTCTTCTGAACTCACAAACCTAAATTCGCTTCGCACATCTTGAATGCCAAGCTTGTCCTTCACACTGATCAGGCCTTGAATAGCCCTCTCTTCTGGAGTCGAACCGGTTAGCCTGCCCAAATCTCCATTAATGCTGTTAATTCCCCCTAAGTCATCCCTGATAACTGAGATTTCTCCCTGCGCCCGTACACTTCCTCCGCCAACAACCAGTGTGGACAGAAGAATTGCAGAGGTCAGCAGCACAGAAACCGCCTGCTTCCCCATGGTTCTACCCCTCTTCTAATAGCAAACTCACTTTCGATAATGGGTATGTATCTATCGTCATCATCGTTGGTGTTAATCAGGATTATAAGGGCAGAATCATTGGCTGGTCAACCAAAATTTACATTTTTTCGACAAAATCATTTTTATTTCGACATCTCCATTTTGCGCTATTAGAACAAGCCGTAAATAAGGCGGCTATCCCCCTGCTGACGCAGCTTCTCCGGAACTATAAGTTGAACCTGTTTAAACAAAAAAATCACTCATAGAGTGATTCGATTAAATGAGTCCCCTGCGCCGCGCTGCAAGCACTGCCTCGGAGCGCGAATGAACCTCAAATTTATTGAACAGGCTTGTCAGATGATATTCTACGGTACGCTGGCTCATATAGAACTGCTCGGCCAATTCCTTGTTGCTTTTCCCTTCAGCAATTCCTACCAGCAAGCAGCGATCCTTCTCCGTAAGCAGAATCTCCTGCGGGGTATCCGACATCAGGGGCCTCCCCTCTTCCCTGCGTCTTAGCTCGCGAAGCAGTTCAATCGGCAGGGTAGCCGTACCTTCCAGCGCACTCCGGATACTGCGAATAAACTGGGAGGGGGAAGAGGCCTTGCTGATGAACCCAACCGCACCAGCTCTCAGCAGCAGGTTGAATTGGGGCGCCATGTCAAAACCGCTATAGATCAGTATAGGAGCATCAGTCTGAGTTCGCCGTACCAGCTCCAAGCCCTCCATATCAGGTAAATTCAAATCATAGAGATAGAGATCAAACTCCTGCTTTTGTTGTAAATCAAGAGCTTCTGCCGCCGTTTGAACAAAGCTTACCTTCATGTCTGCTTCTTGTTCAATCAACTGTTTCGTTCCAGCTCCCAAGAGAGGGTGATCATCAACTAGCAGTATAGAATTCATGATTATCGCCTGCTCCTCTTCTATCAGTTTATAGCTCTAGCTCTGCGGGACCTAAATGACATCTTGAAGCAGAAGCCCCCTTCAGGCCGCGACCAGATTTCAGCCTGACCCTCAAGCCCAGCTACCCTCTCCCTGATTCCTGTCAAACCCATGTGCTCCCCGGATGCCTCCACTTCATCCCAATCCATTCCTTGCCCATCATCAGAATAGCAAAGGCACAACAACTCCCCTTCCGTAAACAGTTCTATCACCACAGCATGGGCTCCCGAATGCTTCAACGTATTATTCAACAGCTCTTGCAGGATCCGATATAGGGTAATAATCTCTTCTTCCGGAAGTCCTACGTTATGCAGACCGTAATCCAAATGAATGACCAAATCTGAGCGCAGCTGAATCCGGCGCATGAGACCATTTAGAGCCTCAACCAGCCCCCTTTCTGGGACAAGCAACGGCCTAAGATCTGTACATATCTCACGAATTTGATGGATCACATCCAACATGCCTTCTCCGATTTCTTCAAGGCCCTCCCGCAGTCCATTATGGTTCCCTCGTTCCAGTATGCTTTGCAACTGACGGTACCAGTGAAGCTGCTCCTGCAGAGCTGAATCATGGAGCTCAAGCGACAGCTTACGCCGCTCCCGCTCTGATATCGTAAAGGCCAGTCGGGTCACCCTTGGGGACAGCTCAGGCTGATTCTTCAGCACATTGTCCAGCTCCACCGCCAGTCCTTCGATCAGCAGCTGCTTTTCATAGGCAATGGACGCATAAACAGCCATACTTTGAAGATACTGCCGCTTGCTATGCGAGAGAGTCCGGCTCCCGACCGGCTTGTCTATCACCAGAAAAAGATGAATTGTTCCGTGGTGAGTGAATTGAAGGTAGCGGCGGTCCGTCAGCTCTGTATATGCATAATTCTCCAGCTCAAACGGCAGCCATCTGTACAAGCCAGATTGCAGCAGATGGACATCCCCTGCGCGAAGCGACAGACGGTCCGAACAGGTGTCGTACTCGATCAAGGCCAGCTTTGGCATGTTCAGAGCAGAGCACGCTTCCTCTACGATTAAGGCATCCAATTTAGCAGTATTCTGAGCTCCGGCCAATCTATCTCCAAAGGAGGTAAGGCGGTCCATTTGCCAACGTCCCTCTGCCGTATACAGATGGGTCCAACCTTTTATCTTGATCATCACAATTTGCAGAAGGAGTAAAAAGACGGCACTCAACAGTGCCATTAGGCCGTAATCTCCCAGGGAAAGACGATCTCCCCAGATCAGTGCATTAACAAGACTTAACCCTATTGAAGCCAGGAGAGCGGCAGCCATAGCAGAGACATGCTGCCGAAGGGTTCTGCGCCAACTGTCTTCTTTTAAAACCTGCTCGATTTGTTCCAGTCCAGCCACCGCCATAAAAAATGCGCAAGCATGGATCAGCGGAACATACGGAATAGGCCAAACGGCATGAAGCAATAGCGGCGGCAGATCAATCAGGAAGAAGATGCCCATGTGCATCAAAAGGAGCAGCACAGTCAGCTTCAGCGGTCGCAGCCATAAAAGGCAGCCGACAAGGGTTAACCCAAGGCAAGTGTATTCCAAATTTGCATCCCAATGAATGCCCAGCCAAATAAGGTCGTTTTCGCTAAGAAGCCCTGCTTGGTTCATGCCAGCTGCACCCAGCCATGCAAAGGAGCCAATGCTCACCGCCGCCAATAGCCACTTCACTCTAACAGCAGTATGAAATACAGAGCTGCTTCGAAATCTGACCCATATCAACAGCAGCCATGGAATGCTCAGCAATGCTGACTCGTAAATGGGCCAAGCCAGTGGAACCTCCTTCCTGACGGGCCCACTCAGGATCACAAGACCTGCTGCCGTCAGCACCCCGGAAGCCGCAGCTGCGGAGTGATCCAACGAGTTGCGGGCATAGAGCCAGACCCCGATCATCCCCAGCAGCAGTTGGACAATAACCGGAATAACTGTATGTATGAATGCTGCAGACAGATTGGAGAAATCCGCTGTTAGCACAAAATACAAAGCTGCAATGATCGTCAGAGTAAAGAGTGCTACAGTACCACGCTGCAAACGGTTCATGCCCCCAGCTTCCCATACACTTCATACTTTGACGAATTAAACATCCTTCCGGCCACTAGAGACACAGCTAGGGCCACCGCTGCGTTGATGCCGACCGAATCCCAGCGGACGGTGTCATATATATCGGAATTCATATAAGGCTCGGGGAAATTTATGGTCAAAAATCCAGCATACTGCTTATACGATTCAATAGAGCTTGTACCAAGCATCCACTGCCCCGGGTGAGCCGCCCCGTGTTGGTTCAGCCAAAATAGCACCAGCGTAATTCCAGCTACTATTCCTATCATCGCAGCTATAGCTAGGCGTTTGCAGCTAATCCTTCTGCCGAGCGCCGCCGCCAAGCCTACGATCGCAAGTCCGCATCCTACGGAAGCGAATTTGGCGGCTGTAATATACCAGATCCCCATAACCGGATGGCTGGAAGACTGCATTCTTACTGCGTAAAGCCCTTGTTCACTAAAGAACACCTGAATCAAGCTTGTGGCCCATATTGCGATCACACCGAGTGCGAGAACTAAAGCCTTTATAACAAAATGAAGCGAGGTCCGGACCGGGACCATGTGATTCAGCAAATTCATCCCCACATACATATCCCGGTAAAAATCAATAAAGATATAAATAGGTAGATAAAGACCGATACACTGATTCATCAGTACATTCAAATCCGAATAGATCGCATCCCCACTCCGGCTTGAGAAGATTAAATTCAGCAGCAGACTGATCAGAAAAACCCAGAGTATTGGATGGATTTGTCGCTTTGCTTCTATTTTAAATAAATGGAGAGCGGCCATTTTTCTTCCTCTTTTCCACTAAACCTAAACCCAAACCTTGCCTCCCAAATTATTCTAACACGCCTCTAGTTCGAAACAGGGATAACCTCTTGTCAGTTTCCGTAAACTTCATATTTGCTAGAGTTGAATAAGATATGTAACACCGAACCGGCTCCAACCGCAACAGCCGCATTGATCCATACAGATGCCCAACGGATCGTCTCATTAATATCTTGAAATGGAGGCTCATAGCTAATACTGACGCTCAACATGCCCGCATACTGTTTGAATGAATCGAGATCCGAGGTCCCCATTTTAAAATGATAACCTTCCGATGTAATCCATAAGAACTGGGGCGCTACGATGAGAACTATGATACAGGCCATTAGCAAATAGCTTGCAGCCCTGACCCTAACCAGCTTGGCAGCCGCCAAGGCAAGCCCCATCACAGCCAGACCGCTTGCAGCCCCCGCGAGCTTAGACAATATAATATAGGCAACACCCAGCAGTGGACTGCTGGAACCAGCCATTCTAACATGGTATAAGCCATGTGGGTTCAAAAAAAGCTCCAAAAGCGTGCTGGCCCACACCAGCATAATTCCCACAAGAAAAACCACCGACTTAATCCAGAACAAGCTGGAAGTCTTAAGAGGCAGTGTATGAGATATTGACCTCTTCCCAATATAGAAATCCTGATAGTAATCTACAAAAATATAAACAGGGATTAAAATACCTATGACCATGTTGATCAGCAAATAAGTAAATGCATAATCCGAGTTCTTATTCCATGCAAAATACAAACTAACACAAGAACTAAGCACAATTAAAGTGGCGACAACAGGAATATGCCGTCTGAGCTCCGTCTTGAATTGGGGCAGCCACACCATTTCCATCCTCCTTTATTGCTAGCTAGACAAGCTCCTTGAAAAGCGATTCTATAGATTGTTGATAGGTTTGATGCAAATGTTCCACACTCCCCTGAAGCAGCACTTTACCGTCACTAACAATGGCAACATCTGTAAAAATCTGCTCCACATCATGTACCAGATGGGTACTAAGAATAATCGAGCTCGCAGGATCGAAATAATCAAGAATAATTCTCATAATTTTGTCACGGGTAGAGGGGTCTACAGCGGCCAGCGGCTCATCCAGCACAAACAGCTTAGCCTGCCTAGCGAAAATCAACGACATATTCACCCTCTCCTGCATGCCTTTGGACAGTGACTTAACCTTATCTTTCAAATGAATTCCCAGATCGTCAATCATACCTAGAGCACGGTTGCGGTCAAAGTCTGCAAACGCCTGGTCAAAGAAGTTAACGGCCTCCCCTACATTCATCCAAGGATACAAAAATTCCCGATCTGGCATATAGGACACAATGGCCTTAGTGGCAACTCCCGGCCTGCTTCCTGCAATAGTGATCTCTCCCTGGTAGGATCGAAGAAGGCCCACAATTAATTTGATCAGTGTTGTTTTTCCCGCCCCATTGGGCCCCAGCAAACCCAGAATTCGGCCTTCCGGGAGAACCAGATTCAACCGATCCAGCGCCTTCTTGCAACCGTATTTCTTGGTTACCTCATGACATTCAAGCAAATATTGCAATGTGCACTCATCCTTCCCTTCTTCAGTCTTCTTTCTATGAAACCAAAATGTGTAACACGACTGATTTTTATTGTAACTGGGTTAAACCTGCGCTTCACCGAAGCTTTACCGCAATTCACGCAAAACTTATCTTTTGGTTGCTGATACCAACCATACGGTCACCAACAGAAAAAGCATGCCCCTTCAATGAATGAAGAAGCATGCTATGGTATAAAAAAAAGGATCCCGGGATGAGCTGCACAGCGTTCATTTCTACTAAGCTACATTCGTCCACAGGGTCTTATCCCTTTAAGAGGGTCTCCGTACTTTAACGTTATCAATCTAGGCTTATTCCATGTCCTCCTGCTCTCTTGTCGCTGTCGTTAGCTTGTCAGCCTGCCTGCAAGGCTGTGGCTGACAAGCCTGCTCAGCTGGCGCGCCGCCTCACCGGACGCCTCCGCCTGCGTGATCGCCGAGATAACGGCGATCCCGTCTGCACCGGCGTGGATAACCTCCTCCACGCGCGATGCCGTGATGCCGCCGATGCCTACCAGCGGCAGCTCAATCCCGCTTGCGCGCAGCTCGCGCAGGATGGACGGGCCCTGCACGGCACGGGCATCGTCCTTGGACCCCGTCGGGTAAATTGGCCCGATGCCCAAATAGTCGGCACCGCCGGCAGCAGCCCGGCGCGCGTCTTCTACACTGTGGGCGGATACACCCAGTATCCGCCCCTCCCCGATGCGGACGCGGACACGGCCCGCATCTTCATCGTCCTGCCCGACGTGAACCCCGTCGGCATCAATGGACAGCGCCAGCTCCACATCGTCATTGACGATGAACGGCACGCCAGCGCGCCGGCAGGCGGCCTGAAGCTCACGTGCCAATTCCTTGAGCGGGGCGCCGCGGAGTGCGCCAGGCCCCTTCTCGCGGAACTGGACAAGCGTTGCCCCGCCGGCCAAGGCCTCCTCCACGACCTCCAGCGGATGGGACCGGCAGTTCTGACTGCCGACTACCAGGTACATCCGCAAGAGCTCACGAACTTGTGAAGCAGACCAGCGGCCTGTCATGAGCGCACCGCCTGTCTGCGGCGGTAGGCCCAATGATTGGTTGGGCCATGCCCCTGGCCCAATCCTAGATTCTCCTCGATCGCCGCCTGAATAAAAGCCCTGGCAACCTCCACTGCCTGCCCTACCTCGGCCCCCTTAGCCATCTCGGCAGCAATCGCCGCCGAGAACGTACACCCTGTGCCATGGGTATGCGGGGTGTGAATGCGGGGGCCGGACAGCTCAGAGAAGCCGGTGCCGTCATAGAGCAGGTCCACCACCTGCTCGCTGCCCTCTGCATGTCCGCCCTTGATGACCACCACCTGCGGGCCGCAGGCGCCGATCCGCTTGGCGGCTTCCCTCCGGTCTGCCGCCGTCCTGATCGCAAGGCCGGACAGCACCTCGGCCTCGGGCAAGTTCGGCGTCACGACCCGCGCAAGCGGGAGCAGCAGCTCCTTCAGCGCCTGAACCGCCTCCTGCTGGAGCAGCTCGCTGCCGCCTTTGGCAATCATGACCGGGTCAACGACCACGTTCTTCCAGCCAAAGGCTCGGATCTGCTCGGCCGCTGCCGCAATGATATCAGCGCTGAACAGCATGCCGGTCTTCAGGGCGCCGACCGTAAAGTCTGAGCCCACGGCCTCGATCTGCTCGGCCGTCGCTTCCGGCGGCAGCGGATAGACCCCGGATACGCCCATGGTATTCTGCACCGTGATGGCGGTAATCGCAGACATGCCGAACACCCCAAGCTCCTGAAATGTCTTCAGATCCGCCTGAATGCCGGCCCCCCCGCCGCTGTCTGAGCCGGCGATTGTCAGCGCTGTGGGAATGGTGTGATTGCTCATGCCTGCTGGCCTCCGGCTCGCTCGGCCTGAAGCTCTCTGATCGCCGTATGCCCCTTCAGGGAATGCGGATGCAGCTTCGCCAGCTCATCGAGAAAAGCGATCTGGAAGCTGCCCGGCCCTTGGGCAGAGGTTCGTTCTGCTGCGCGGGATGCCGCTGCCCCGTAGAAGGCCAGGCCGGCCGTACCGGCTAGCAGCAGGTTCTTCTCAACCGCTGCGAACGCTCCCAGCACGGATGTCAGCAGGCAACCGGTTCCGGTCACCTGGGTGAGCAGCGCATCCCCGCCGCTGATGATCCGGCACCCCTGCCCATCCGAGATGGCATCCTCGCGGCCGGTAATCGCGACGACAGCCTCCAGCTTACGCGCGGCCCGGATCGCAAGCTCCGCATTCTCATCGGCTCCACTTATGCCGGCGTCAACGCCCTTGATCTCCCGGGCTTCACCAAGGAGATGCGCGACCTCTGCTGCATTCCCGCGAACCAGGCTCACCTTCACTTCACGCAGAATACGAAGCGCCGATTCCGTCCGGAAGGCAGTCGCGCCCGCGCCAACCGGGTCCAGCAGGACAGGCACTCCGTGAGCATTCGCGGACAGCCCTGCAAGGATCATGGCATCCACCTGCTCTGTGGATAGGGTCCCGAGGTTAAGGACCAGGGCTCCAGCTACCTTGGCCATATCCGCCACCTCTTCTGGAGCATACGCCATAACCGGCGAAGCTCCGAGCGCATACAGGCCATTGGCGGTGAAATTGGTGACCACTACGTTCGTCATATTATGAATCAGCGGCTTGGCCCTCTGGATTTTAGTAATAAGACCCGAAATATGGTGTTCTAACATGGGACTAACCTCACTTTTCTCTTGGATTGATTTTTCAATAGGAGAGTTCAGACTTACAGTGCCGCAGCCTCTAACTGAACCGGCCATTCCTCAAGCTTGTAAGCCATATCCCAGAACAAATACTCCAGCTGACAGCTGAGCATGAAATGCTCGGTCATTCTCGCTCGTTCCAGCTCTGTTGTTGTTTCCGCCCATGCATCTACACGTTCCCGGAACTGATCTGTGACGGTCATGGACTGACCGCCATAGAAGTGAATCCACTCATAGAATGGGTGGGACTCTGAAGGACGAACCTCTTCCAGAAGCCTCTGGCCAATCTCCAGATACGTCCATGGACAAGGCAACAATACGGCCATAATCTCTCCCAGACTCCCTTCATATGCCGCCGTAAGCATATGACGAATATAATGATGTGCGGACGGAGCCAGCGGATATCCCTGCAGCTCCTCATAGGTCACCCCGGCAGCCTGGCAAAAGTTCTGATGCGGATGAATCTCACTGTGCAGAATGAACGAGATTTGCTCATTAAATACAGCGATATCCTTCCGACTTGTGCTTTTGGATATGGCCAGTCCATAGATGCGCATGTAGGCGTTTAAGTATTCAAAGTCCTGCTTGACATAGTGAATCAGCTGTTCCCTCTGCAATTTCCCCTCTGCAATTCCCCTTACAAAGGGATGGTTAAAGATCGCCTCGAAAATGCCGTCCGCCTGTCTGCGGAGCGATGCGGTAAAGCTCATGTTCTCCACCTCCGAATAATAGCCTTGCAGGAAGCACTCTAAAGACCCGCACGCACAGCTTAAACGGAACGCAAAAAAGCCGCTCCAGGGAACTGGAGCGGCTGCTATGGGGCAAGGTTCTGTACTTCACTAGTCACTAATGAAAGTACAAGGGGCAATATATAACGAGCCGGCTCCACTTTCCTACGCTAGTACGAACTAGATCAGGTTCAAAGGGTCCAAGATATGCTCTTGTCTCAGCCGCTGACGGCTCCCCTAGTGGACTTCCTATGTAATTTTGGAAATTCATTATTTCACTACAACTGTACCTATCCCAGCCTAAGAAGTCAAATTAAAATTTGCAGAGCTTGAATCGGCCTGTTGATTGCAAACGGATAGAGCTGCTTGAACATCTCAGGGCATTTCATCCATAAATGTATCCATACCCAAGGCTTCTTCATCCGCTACACTCTGAATGTCCTCCGAGCTGATCCGGATAACCTCATAGCCGTCCTGTTGCTGCTTCTTCAGTGCCCGTTCAAGGATGAACTTGGGGCTGCCTTCCCCGGCGTCTTCATCATAGACGAGCAGAATGCCATCGGTCTTGCGCAGCAGCAGCTCGTCGCGGGCGGTGAACTGCCAGGGGCCTGCATAAGGCTGCTTGCTAACCGGCGCATAGTAGTCCACGCCTCTCAGGAGTTCGCGGAAATATTCCTGCTTGTCCTCCTTCCAGTTCTCCTCCTGGGACTGGAAGGCTGTCAGTATAGAACACTTCAGGTGCGGATATGTGCTCTTGAGCTGTATAGCCACCTCTACAGCCCATAAATCCACCCCGTATTGTCCTGGCGTAATGATCCATTCCAAGCCTTCTTCCACCAGCGGGACCAGCTTATTCTCAAGAGCCTTCATAATATACGGAATGCCTTGATGCTTCTGATTAAAGATATTCAGTTCATGGGCGCGATAACCGGTTACGAGCAAATTCTTCATAGTTCCCATCCTTGCTGTTTCTTAAATCGGCGCTTGCCAGCATAAAAGAGTCCTTCCGAAAGCTGCATTCTTCGGAAGGACTTTTAGGATTCATTCCTTGTATATCATTATACCACTTCTCTAGCCGACCTTCTGGTACATATGCTGCAGATAACGCCAGCGTGTAATGAAATAATACACAACCTGCACTGCGATGAAGAATGCATACAGCGAGAGCGCATGCCCGAGCATGCTGTAATCGATCAGCTGCTGGAGAGCCATAAAAGCTACCGCACTGTGAACTACAGCCAGCACAATCGGCAGGAAGAACATCAGAACGAGCTGCCTGGTGACAACCTTCCTCAGCTCCTTCCGGCTGAGTCCAATCTTGGAGATCATGCGGTACTGCTGCTCATCCCGGGACAGATCGGCATACAGCCTGGAATAGGTAAAGCTGGCCGCAAAGGTGAAGAACACGATACCCACAAGCCCGCTGACAATCAGAATAATGCCGTTAGACTGCTTGGAATTGGCCCAGTTCAGCACCAAAGATTCCAACGGATACTCAGGCATCTCTTTATTAATGGACGCGCTCAGCTTCTCGGCAGCATCACGAGTTTGCTTCCAATCCTCAACATTGTAGAGTACCGTCTTGGCTATCGAAACATAATCTCCCGCCGCTTTAAGGCTTTCGTACAAGCGGTCCGAGATCACAATCATATCTTTATTGCCTCCCGGAACCACTCTCTCGGTCCCCGGGCCTATTAAATGAACTTCATATTTTTTATTCATAAAAATAAGCTCGATCTCGGCTGGCTTAGCATCTTCGCTCTCTTTCCGGAATTCATTCCGCTGTTCGACAGTGCCAGGAGTGCGGAAGCCATCTTCTCCCTCTTTCAAAGTGGCCGGGCCATAACCGAGCAGACCAGTCATCGCATTGTATTCACTCAGCTTGATAAGCTCTGTTCCCTGATCTGTGAATAAAGGGATAAAAGCTGCCTTTTGGTAAGAAATGTTACTTTGCTTAAGCGCGGTCTCGATTTCACTTAAATGCTTCTCTTCTTCCCCATTTTCCGTATTCGAATGATAAGTGAACGCATACGGATTAACCATCTCCGACAGTCCGGGATCTGAGACAGCCAGCATCGTGCCGATTCCCGTAAAGGAGGAAGCCACGATGATCGTCACCATGAAGAACATAACAGCATTGTCCTTCATCCGGTAAGTCAGCTCCGAGAAGGTCAGCAGATTTATTCTCCGGAAGAACAAAGACCTCTTCGTCTTCAGCCTGCGGATGAAATATACACTCAGCTGCGTATAGAGGAAGTAAGTCCCCAAAATGGTGAAGAAGACCCCTGCGAGCAGCAGCGGGAAGAAGGCGAACAGCCGCAGAATCGTGAACGCAAATACACAAGCATAACCGCCGCCAATGAAGAGGACAGCCAGCAAGGATAGCAGAATGGAAGCCTTCGGCTCAGGCTTTGGCGCATCTTCTGCTTTGATCAGGTCGATCAGATTTCCTTTTCCCAGCAGCAGGGAGCTGAGTATAGAAATAAACAGGAATAGAATGAGGAAGGCGGCTCCCGTCAGCAGCAAGGGCTTCAGCGGGAAATAGAAGGGAAGCCCGTGATTGATCGCCAGCACCGTTCCGCAAAAGAGTAGAATCAGCTTGGAGAAGATGATGCCTACACCCATCCCCATAATGATGGCCGCCAAGCCAATCAGCAAATTCTCTGTAAAGACCAGGCGGTTGAGCTGCTTGCGCGACATGCCCAGCAGCATGAATATACCGAACTCCTTCTTCCGCAGCTTCAGGAAGGAGCCAACAGAATACAGCAGGAACAGAAATGAGAAGATTAGAATCACAACTTCAGAGATAATCATCCCATAAGTCGCCAAGGCGCTAAGGGTCTCACTGCTGGAGGCTAAGCGCCCCTGCAGATTAGGATGGAACTGCAAAAGAGCATAGACAAAGAAGATCATCACTGAGAACGCGCTGCTGAAGAAGTGGGCCAAATAAGTCCGCTTATTGCGGAAAATGTTATTAAACGCGAACTGGCGAAATGTCATGCCCCGAACCTCCCATCAAAGATAGCACGTTGATAATCTTCTGATAGAAGGCGGCCCGGTTATCGCCGAAATGAATTTCGTTATACAGCTGACCGTCCTTGATGAAGATCACACGCGAGCAGTAGCTCGCTGCTACGGGATCATGGGTAACCAGCAGCATCGTTGCTTCATCCTCGCGGTTGCGCTGTTCCAGAATCTCCATCACATCGCGTGCAGCTTTGGAATCCAGGTTCCCTGTCGGCTCATCCGCCAGCACCAGCTTCGGCCCGTGAATCAGCGCGCGGGCAATGGCTGTCCGCTGAGCTTGCCCTCCGGATATTTCGTAGGTACGCTTATCCAGGATCGAGGTGATTCCAAGCTTCTGTGCGAGGACATCAACGCGGCGATCCATCTCTCTGAGCGGTGTCCCGTCAAGGGTGAGCGGCAGCAGGATATTTTCCTTTACGGTCAACGTATTGAGCAAATTGAAGGACTGGAAGACAAAGCCGAGCTCACGCCTCCGGAACATCGCCAGCTTATCCGGCTTCAGTTCGAACGGATTCTCCCCCGCGATCCGAATCTCTCCAGAGGTTGGCCGGTCGATCGTTGACACTAGGTTAAGCAAGGTTGTCTTACCGCTGCCCGAGGGGCCCATAACCCCGACAAATTCCCCTTTTTCAATAGATAGATTGATCCCCGAGAGGGCCTCGTAGGACACCATCCCTTTATATATTTTACTTAGCTGCGTAACATTCAAAATTTCCATGGTCTATCTCGCCTCCTACTTGAGTAGTCCCAAGGAGCCTCAATACTTATAGCCCCTCGTCTCTATGTCTCTAGTGTATAGCAAGATTTCACTAGCTCCTATTCATTCACCTTTCACTTACCTGACAACAATGTCATGTTCCCGGCTGCAGATGATACGCACCAGCGTTCCTTCGCCTACTGCGGATTCCAATTCAATCCGATGTCCGAGCTTGGTCAGCACCTCTTTAGCCAGATAAAGTCCCATCCCCGTGGATTCCTTGAAGAAGCGTCCATTCTCACCGGTATAAAAGGGCCGGAACACCCGCTGCAAATCCGCCTTCGGGATGCCTGCTCCGCGATCCAGCACCTCCAGAATGATTGATTTATCCAGTGCACAGGCTCTGATCGTTACCTTCTCCCCGCTGCCGGATGAGTATTTGATCGCATTAGAGAGGACCTGCAGCAGCACAAAGCGCAGCCACTTGGCATCAGATTGCACCGAAAGGTCCGGTTCGATCAGGATCTCGGGATAGACATGATTCCGGATAAAGAAACGCTTGAGCTCATGAACCGCCTCACCCGCCACATCACGCAGCAGAACCGGCTCCACACTGAAGTCCTGCTCGAAAGCATCAAGCCTTGCCGCATACAGAACCATCTCCAGCCCCCTGCGGATTTGATCCGCCTCCTCTGTGATGCTTCGGAAGCGGGGGTCGTCCTCATCCTCATCATGGGCCGTCATCTCAATGACAGAGAGCGGTGTCTTCATCTGATGGACCCACTGGTTCATAAAGGTTAGATGCTCCTTCTGCTTGAGCTCGTAGGACTGCAGCAGGGCGTGATAATGCCCGTACTGGGCATCCATCAGATCATCAAGTGCCCTAGAAAGCGGCGCATTCTCGGGGCTCGGGACAAATTCCTTCATCGACTCCATCCGGCGGGATAGACGATAGTAGAAGATGCGGTGGGTGGTATAACGAAAGGTCAAGTAGCCCGCATAGAAGAACAATCCCAGCAGAACAGCATATAGGGCGGTCAGCCAATGGTCATAGCCGTCATACCAGAATACCAACACGACGACCAGCAGCTCTGCCAGTGTCCAGAGGGTCAGTGCGAGATGCTCCCGTAGAAACAGCTTCATGGCCTGCTCCCGTCCTTCCAGGTGACAAGCAGCCGGTAGCCTGAACCGCGCACCGTCTCCAGCGCCTGCTCAATCCCAAGCTCGGCCAGCCTCTTGCGAGCCCGGGTGACATTGACACTGAGCGTGTTGTCATCCACAAAAGCGTCGTCCCACAGCTTCTCCAGAATCGTCTCCCGGCTGACAACACGCGGGCTGCGGCGTAGCAGCGTCTCCAGAAGAATAGTCTCCTTCTTGCTAAGCGGTACCCTCTGCTCTCCGAGCTCAAGCTCCATGCTCTCCAGATATAACGTGAGCCCGCCCAGCACTACCTTCCGCTCTTCTGACTTCGCGGCGTAATCGCCGTATACGCGGCGGAGCTGGCTGCGGACTTTGGCCATTACAATTTCATGTTCAAAAGGCTTGGGGATATAATCATCGGCTCCGTTCTCAAGAGCCATCACTTGGTCCATTTTTCCGCTGCGGGCAGATATGAAAAGAATGGGACAGGTAGAGACGAGACGAATCTGCCGACACCAATAATACCCGTCATACCTGGGCAGATTTACATCCAGCAGAACCACATGCGGGTCCAGCTGCTTAAATCGCTCCAGTACATTCTCAAAATCAGTAACAACTTCTGCCTGATCCCCATACCGCTCGATATGGGACTTCAGCAGGCCTGCAATCTTGGGGTCATCCTCTACGATCATAATTTTATACATAATAAATACTCCTTATAGACATCATCCGGTCGGGATCGGCTAACCCTTCCTTATTTCCAGCAAAGCACAACCTGGAATAGACGTCAACCAGCACCGCCTCTCTTCACCCTTTCAAGCAAAAAGACCATCCACCGAAAAAACGGTTGGATGGTCTTGTGCTGCTCCTGGTGTATAAATGGCGCTAGCCATATTTTTCTTAAAATGCCGGAATGGCGATCTCACCATAGTTGTCCTCGAAGAACTTCTTCACTTCCGGACTTGCCAAATGCTTAGCCAGCTTCTGGATCGGCTCCGAATCCGCGTTGTCCTTACGGGCGACAAGCGTAATTGCAAAGGTGCTGTCCTCCCCTTCTGTAACCAGCGCATCCTTCTTCGGTGTAAGTCCGAGCGGCTTCGCGTAAGCAGGCGTCATAGCCACGAGGTCCATGTCATCCAGCGAACGGGCCAGCATCAGCAGATCGACCTCTTTGAACTTGAAATTCTTCTTGTTCTCTACGATGTCAGCTTGGGTCGCGTTGATGCCGACACCCTCCTTCAGCTTGATCAGTCCGTTCATGGCAAGCATGTTCAAGCTGCGTCCAATGTTGGACGGATCGTTGGCAATCGCGATGGTTGCCCCTTCAGGAAGCTCATCGATGCTCTTATAGCGCTTGGAATACGCTCCGTAGATCGCATTGTACACAGGTTGAACGGCTACAAGATCCGCATGGTTCTCTTCGTTATACTGCTCCATGTAAGGCACGTGCTGGAAGAAGTTCGCATCCACTTCCTTGTGCGCCAGCGCGTTGTTCGGCTGAATGTTGTCGGACAGGATGACAACCTCCAGGTTAATGCCGTCTTTCTTCAGTGCAGGCTTAATCAGTTCAAGCACATCTGTCATTGGGGGAATCAGACTGGCTACTTTCAGGGTAACTTCCTTCGAATCCTTGTTGTTTGCTGCTGCGGAATCTTTATTGTTGTTCGAGCAGCCCGCTGCTGTGATGGCAAATACAGCTGCCAGCAGCAGTATCATCATTTTTTTCATCATGTATCCCTCCGCTGATGTAATAAGTAAAATAGCTTTCTAAACTTAAGTAACTCCAGGTTAGCGCTTGTCCAGCCGCCTTGCCAACAAGGTGCCGACAAATTGAATCGTCTGTACCAAAATGATCATCACGATAATGGCGAAAATCATAATTCCGGTCTCAAACCGCTGGTAGCCATAACGAATGGCAAAGTCCCCTACACCGCCGCCGCCTACAATTCCCATCACGGTGGAATAGGAGATGAAGCTGATCGTTGAGGTCGTCAGTCCCCGGACCAATCCGGCCCTAGCCTCCACATACAGAAATTTGAAGATCAGCTGAAGGGTCGAAGCGCCCATGGAAGCCGCTGTTTCAAGCACAGCTCTCGGCACTTCAAGCAGGGCCTGCTCCACCAGCCGCGAATAGTAGGCGATGGCCATAATCGACAATGGCACGGCTGCCGCCAAGGTTCCAAAGCCTGTCCCGACCACAAACCGCGTGAACGGAATCAGGAATACAACCAAGAGCAGGAAAGGGAACGAACGAATAATGTTCACCAGCCCGTTTAAGATGAAGAACAGAATTCGGTTCTCATACTGCTGACCTTTTCGGCATAAATACAAGAGTGTTCCAAGAGGCAGCCCCAGCAGCACTGCAGCCACAATCGAAATGCCGACCATAATGAACGTATCGCCAATCGACTGCCAAATCTCATGCTGATACTTCATGACTTCATCCATCATGGCGCGGCCACCTCCCCTTCCTGTGCATTCGCTTGGTTCAGATAGCTGGCTGCAAGCTCCTCGGCAGACAACCTGCCGCCTTCTGGAGCTGCCAAGGTCGCCACGATTCGACCATGCTTCATGACGGACGCCCGCTGGCAGAGCCTTGTTACAACGTCCATCTCATGCGTTACAATGGCAATCGTCACACCAAGCTCCCGGTTCACCTGCCCGAGCACCTCCAGAATATCTCCCGTCGTCTGCGGGTCAAGAGCCGAAGTCGGCTCGTCACACAGCAGCACTTTGGGCCGCCCGGCAAGTGCTCGGGCAATCGCCACCCGCTGCTTCTGCCCGCCGGATAGCTGGGCAGGATACTGGCCGGCCTTCTCCGGCAGGCCGACAAACTCCAGGCATTCCACCGCCCGGGCAAGCCGCTCCTTCTTCGGAACGCCTGCGAGCTCTAGGGGAAGCAGGATGTTCCCCTGCACCGTCCGATTGGCGATGAGGTTGAAGTGCTGAAAGATCATCCCGGTCTCCCGCCTAGCCAGCCTCAGTTCCCGCTCTTTCATGAGGGTGAGCTCTCTGCCGTCTACCAGCACACGGCCTTCGTCCGGGCGTTCCAGCAAATTCATCATGCGCAGCAGGGTTGATTTACCTGCACCGCTTGATCCGATAATTCCGTGAATTTCGCCCCGGCCAATGTCCAGCGAGACGGATTGCACGGCCTGATGGGGCTCTTGCGAGTGGCCAAATCTTTTACTTACCTGCTGTAGAGAAATCACGTCATTTGCCCTCCTCATAGACATAAAGAAAGCTCGCCGGAATCCCCTCCGAAGCGAGCAGCTGATCCATTCTATGTATGACCAGACTATATTCCAAACTACATCCCGTCTTCATCATACATGACACCGGTTGCCACATCTCAATATGTTACCATTCTGCAAACTTACGAATCAATAGTTTTCGCAAATTTTCAAATGGCAAAGCAAACCACTTTCCACAAAAAAAAAGACCCGGCGCATGATGCTGCACCGGATCTATGTCACTTAATATTATTGCTCGAATGGATAGCGCAGTCCCCATTGACTGCGAACCTCATCCAGCAACCGCATAATGTTCAGCGATTCTTCCAGCGTGATTACCGAACTTTCGGTCCGTCCTTCTCTTAAAGCTCTTCCAACCTCTTCGGCTTCAAAGGCATACCCTGCGAAGCTGCGGTCATCGTTGAACGTCTCAGGCTCCTGTCCGTCCAAATGAAGCGTAGCGGATTTGGCGAACAAGAACGAAGGGATATGAATATACCCTTCGGTTCCGTGAATATAGGCATCGTTCGGCAGCCCGAGCCGGATCGCTCCCTGCAGGGAAGCCGATTTCCCGCCCGGGTAGCTGAGCAGGATGGAGAACTGTTCATCGACACCCGTCTCGCCCAGATGCGCGGTACTCCACACCTTCTCCGGCTTGGCCCCTAGGACCATCGATGCGAAGGATACGGGGTAAATCCCTGCATCGAGCAGCGCACCTCCGCCCAGGTCCGGATTAAGCAGCCGGTTCTGAGGATCCCAACCCATGCGGAAGCCAAATTCCGCCTTCACCAAACGGACCTCCCCGATCCGACCGGCGTTAAGCCATTCGCGCACCTTGACCATCGGCGGCAGAAACCGCGTCCACATTGCTTCCATTAGAAACAGCTTATGCTCACGGGCATACTGCACCAATTCTTCCAGCTCCCGGCTGTTCACCGTGAAGGGCTTCTCGCATAGCACCGCCTTGCCAGCACGCAGAGCGCCCATTACATTCTCATGGTGATAGGGATGCGGCGTAGCCACATACACGGCCTCCACCTCAGGATCATTCACCAGCTCTTCATAGCTCCCATATGCCTTAGGAATCTTATATTCTGCTGCAAACCTGTTAGCGCTCTCAATTGTACGTGAACCAGCGGCATGTAGCTCTCCATTACTCGTATGTATCATATCTGCTGCAAATTGATGGGCAATGCCCCCGGTCCCGATAATCCCCCACTTGACCTTCCGAGAATTCAATTGTGCCATTTGCCTGTTCTCCTCCTTCAGGATGACTCTATAGATGATGATATCATTGCTTGCCTTGATTCTACCAGAGGATTCGCCGCCCTGTCTGTAACGGGAAACATAATATTCCATTAACCTTGAACCACAACGATGTATTGAGGCATATTTGATCCAGCAAATCTATGTGAACTCTAATACTCTCCTTTAATTACGAAAAACGTGCCCCGAATCGTTCCGGCCAGTTTGGATTTCTGTCTGGCGAACTTAAACTTCTTCTCCTCTAGCTCCTTTGGAACTTCCATCCCCTCGGAAAGCTTAAAGCCAACGGCTCGCTTCTTAGGATCATCCACCGTATACATGACGTTGACCCCCAGGCCATCCTCATAAAAAACGAAGGCCCATTTGATATTCTCCACTTGAAAACGCGAGGTTTGAAGAGGTTTGGCCGCAAACTCAATACCACGTTCCTCTCGCAAGATCCGGTGCACATAATCAAGGGTCTCCTGGCTCTCGCTTGCCGGTATAACTGTAAATTCATGTTTGTACTTATTCATAAAGTAACGGGCTTCATTCGCACGTAAACCAGCAAGTGCTTCCGCTACAGGGGAAGATTCTAACCCAGCCGTAGACACATTTTTAAAATCAACAACAGTGGACATTACCATCATTCCTTCTCTTTATCAGATCATTTCCTAACAACTGGAATCCACATTTCGCCAAAAGACTGGCCGTCTCGCTGCCCCATCACCACCACCGCATTGGGCCCGCCAACATAAGCAACATGGCTTGCATCCGGCAGGACTTGACCAAAGGCAATTCCGGCAAGTGCGTTACTGAGTTCATCGGCCGTCCTCCCTTCCCCTTTAACAACCAGGTATTCCCCCTTCGGGAACTGAATAACCCTAGACCCCTCCGATGCGGGTGGCGATGCCTCTGTCATGACTCCGGCATAATACATCATTTTGTTATTCACAGCTTCATTTACGGCAAAAACGTAGTTATTGGCAGCCATGGCTTTTAAAGTGTCAAGTCTTCCATCTTGGCTAACTGCCTGCCAGAAGTCCGACTTTTCCTGATTGATGCCGGCATAGTCCATGTAATCGCTCTTAAGCTCAGTTCCAAGACCAAAAACGATAAAGCCCTCTTTTTCTTCCAGTGTGTAATCTGCCATATTCATAACCTTCCTTCTTCTTGATTATTTTGTGTTCCTTACTTGATAGGTATATGATAGCTTTAAATCATGTCAAAAAATGATACTGTTTAGGGGCTCTTATGAAAAAAGTTGAACGGATTAATACCATCATGCGGTATATCAACAACCGATCTCAATTTACCATTTCTGAAATCATGCGGGAGTTTAATATTTCCCGTTCGACAGCTATTCGAGATGTCAGGGAAATTGAGGCATTAGGGATGCCGCTTGTCGCTGAAGTCGGCAGGGATGGGGGGTATTTTGTCATGCACAACTCTCTCCTGCCCGGAGTGCGTTTTACCGATAACGAGGTTAAAGCTCTTTTTATTGCCTTTATGGCCACAAGAAATGCGCAGCTCCCCTATTTAAAGAGTCGTCAGTCATTAGCTGAAAAATTACTGGGCCTTATCTCAACCAACCAGCAAGATGACCTTGTTCTATTAAATCAAATCTTGCTCTTTGCAGGAACCAATCCGCATAATCCTGACCTGCTAGAGCTGTCAGACCTTCCCCACCCCATGTTAGAGAAACTCATTCAAAACCTGCTTAGGGATAGACATTTATGGATTACGATCGAAGAAGAGAAGGGCACCAAGTCGTATACTATTTATCTCTTGCACCTGTATCACGAAAAAGGCCTTTGGCAGATGGAGGGCTTTGATTTAAAGGAAGAGAGGAAGAAGATTTTCCCCGTTGACAGGCTCGTCGATATCAAGCCTTATCCGGCGAAAAGAAGATTGAGTCAGAAAAAGATTTTCGAAAAATTAAGCAAGCAGGAAGAAGAAATCAACCTTGTCCTTGAACTGGGTCCAAAAGCCATTGCACAGTACAAAAAGTATCATCCTTTAAAAGCTTCAATTTCCTTCACGAATCCTTATCAAACTACAGCCATTCTAAAGATGTTCATCCATGTGGATAAGCCCGAAGAATTGGCCGAAATCATAAACTGGCTTCTATTCCTAGGCGGGGAGATCAGGGTCAGGAAAGCGCCAGAAGAAATCTTGGAGGATATACAGGAGAGGATAGATGGTCTTAAAGGGCAGTTGGGTAAACCTGCACTACATACGAATGTCAGGTTCTAAAGCATGGCCAAGGCCGCCATCAGAATTTTGATAGGCACGTACAACATTACCGACCAAAGTAGGATGAGCACCTTCAAAGAGAACTTCAAATAGTCGCCGTTCCAAAACAAAACGCGGCGACCTCTTAGAGCGGGCGCCGCGTCACATCTATCATTAGCTGTTAATCATACTCATTGTATTCCCATTCGCCTTCCGGCATCTCATATTCATCTGAAGAAAAACGCTGCTCCTTGAAGGGATCGGCGGTATTGTGGAAGCCGTTGCTTTCCCAGAAGCCCTTGCGGTCCTCCTTCATAAATTCAATGCCTCGCACCCACTTGGCGCTTTTCCAGAAATACAGGTGGGGAACCACCAGGCGCAGCGGGAATCCATGCTTCGGCGTAAGCGGCTGACCATTGTAATGAAAGGCCAGCAGAACATCCTCATGCAGTAGATCCTCCAGCGGCAAATTCGTCTCATAATCCGTGTCGGCATGAATCATCACAAACTTGGCCTCCGGCTTCACCTTCAGCACCTTCATCAAATCCGTAAATTTCACGCCCTCCCAGCGGGTATCGAACTTGGACCAGCGGGTAACACAGTGAATATCGCTGAGGGTGTCTGTCTGAGGCATGGCCTTCAGGTCTGCAAGGCTGAATGTAAGCTCTTCTTCAACTTCGCCAAATACCCGCAAACTCCAGGTCTCCAGATTGTACTCGGGAACCGGGCCTTCGTGCAGAATAGGGAACTTCTCGGTCAGGGTCTGCCCAGGGGGCAGGCGGTGCGCAAGAGATGGGTCTACGATATCCGCTTGCTGCGGAACTTTAGCTGATTTCAGGCGGTCTGCTTTATCATGCATCTAGGATGAGCCTCCTACGCTTGTAGATTTTCTTGATTTGATATTCTAACGCATTACCGCACTATTGTAAAATAGATATAGATCTTCTCCGGCATGTTCATCGCATATTTATTACGGTGTATGAGTGCCCGCTGAATCATGATTATGCCTTTTCTGTATCTCATTCACGCCCATCACTACAGCGATAAGTTCGCTGCTGTTAAGTCTTGACGAATAGTTCTGGAGACGATAGGCACTGGAGCGAAGCCATCCGTTAACCTCTGCAAATTCTGCGGCCAACTCCCCGGTTACAATATCGCGAACAACATATTCCCTGGAGAAGGCCGGGGACTTAATTTCATAGGTCCCTCTCCCGTCCGTATCATACTCATACCGTTTGGAAAAGAAGCTCATCCGCTCACGCAGCACGCCTAGAAGACTGCCATTCTGACCTTCTACCTTCCATTTTGTAAAGCGAAATTTACCGCTGCACTCAAGTTCATGACGGGAATTATACACATCTATGGAAGAACCGAAAGCGCTCTTGAGATCCAATGCTCCAACGACCTGCCCCGTGGGGTCCATCACCTCCGTCATTCCACTGTTAAAAAAATTGTCCTTAAAATACAACTCAGCGTCCATCTGCTCATCCCCCTCACAGCTCTAGGCTTATTTGCCGATTATCCGTTCATTTGCCCCGTTCAGCGTAAATTCAACCTCTCGTGTGACCGATGCGCTCTGAATAGCCGCATAAGCCGGATGGCTTGGCGGCACGTCACTCCATAGCTGCCCCGGGTCATGAAGAAAATCCGAACGCTCACCGTTCATTTTCACAACACGATCCAGAAGAATTACAGCTTCCGCGCGAGTACAGATCCGCTCCGGCTCGAATCTGCCGTTACCTATCCCCTTCATAACCCCCTTGTTCACAGCCGCCTGAATCTCCCGTGCGGCCCAGTGGTTCTCAATATCCTTGAAGTCATGATGTATAGAAGAAGGCAGCTCGAGCTTAAAGAACCTTGCGAGGAATACAGCGGCTTCTGAACGGCTTAGGGGTTGTTCCGGATGGAAATAGCCCTTGGCATCTCCTTTAAGCACCCCGGCGCTCTCCATGAATCCAATCGACGGATAGGCGGGATGGGACTTAGGGATGTCCTTAAATGTCACTGAATCCTTGGGGAAGTCGCTCGACCCAATTCCAAAGGCAGCGGTCATCATGTTGACAAACTCTGCACGGGAGACGGGCTTATCTGGTGAAAATCTACCGTCATCAGCTCCTGAGACATATTTGGATATAGTCACTCTTTGATTCAGCCCGGACAGCAGCAGAACTTTGTAATCGGCCGAGGAATCGAGGCGTACCTGTGCGCTTACTTCTCCCCGGCGGCCATCTTCGGTAAACTCCAGCACCGCTGGCTGAAGCTTGGTATCGCCAAGCTCCCGTTTGTCTGCAATCACCATGTTAGTTCTGTGGATGTCGTAACTAGATGGAATTGCTGAAGACTCGAAAGATACGGTAAGCTCCCCGGAACCGGAGAAATTGCCCTCCATATGCAGCGATTTATTCATACTAACCTTTACTTTATAGTAATGGAAAAAATCCCTGAGAGGAGCGGAGGATGTCATTTCCCCCCATCGTGCCTTCTCTTCCTCCCGATTCTCAGCGACCCCGAACTTGAGCTCAAGACGGCCCTTGCTCTCAAGCACATCTTGCAGCTGCTCTACAGACAAGGTCAGCTTATGCTCATCAAATCGCAAGCTCAGTGCAACCTTCCCCTCAACCAGCAGCTTGAGCGGCTCGGTTGGGATGACCATCTGCACTGTAGGCTGTGCCTTGCCCGGTTCATCCAGCCGGAGGGCGGCTGTCCCTCCTTGCTTCGCAGCTTCACTTACCAGCCTCCGCGCTTGCTCAAGGGACAGCTGGACCACCGGCATTTCCAAAGCCTCCCCTTTACCGGCCAGATCTGCCGATTGCTCGGCAGGCTGTGCCGAGACTGCGCCAGCCGTATCAAGCGCAGCAAGATGCCCGCCTCCGCCCAGCAGCAGCATAGCCGCGAGGCTCCCTTGTACCATACGTTTCGTTGCCCTTGCTCTTCCCATCTGTTGATTCCCCCTCCTGCAAAGCTCACCGTCATTAACATCCATAGGATGCTGTCATATATTGAAACTATATAATAGAACGCAAAATACAGGTAAAAGTTGTAAGTAGGTGCAGCGAAAAAAGCCAGCTCCCTATGAATAGAGTAGCTGGCTAACTTGAAAAGCTGGGCCGCATCCTTATATAGACGGCATCACATTGCCGCCGGATACCGGAATGTAGGCTCCGGTGATAAAGCTGGCGAGATCCGATGCCAAGAAGGCAACCACATTGGCGATCTCCTGATCGGTGCCCCGGCGCTTAAGCGGTACCGATTGCTCATAGGATTCGCTGCGCTCCGTCTGGTTCGTCCGGTCCCGCTCACTAATCGTCCAACCCGGCGCGACCTGATTTACGGTAATCTGATGCTCGCCAATTTCCTTCGCCAGGACGCGGTACACCCCGTCCATGCCCCGCTTACCGGCAACATAAGCTGACTGTGTCGGAAAGTTCTGCATCGAGCATTCGGTATTGATGCCGATGATGCGGCCGCACCTTTGTTCGATCATGTGGGGCACAAAGGCCTTGGACAGATGCACAGCCTGCAGCACCGTGGAATTGAATTGGTCCATATAATCATTCGGGTCCTGTTCCAGAACCGTAGTCCACGTATATTGAGATACAGCATTTCCTACCACAATGTCCGGAAGCTTAAAGTCCCGAGCCAGCGCATCCCTCATTTGCAGCACAGAGTCCAGCTTAGAGATGTCGGCAGAGACCAGGAATGCACGGCGTCCAAGCTCTTCAATCTCCTGCTGTACGGTTTCAGCCTTCTGGCGGTTGCTATAATAATGAAGCGCAATATCCGCTCCGCACTTAGCCAGCGTCCGGGCCATTACGCGGCCAAGCTCACCGCTTGCGCCTGTAATGAGCGCTGTCTTCCCCGTCAAATCTATTGAAATCATGTTGCACCTCCCAGCGATTACGCATATTCTATCCCTGTCCTATTCGTCACACCAAGTGGCATATCCTTCCTGCCTCTGCTCGTTTCATTAAGCCCTCCTTATTCTATCAAAAACGTCAAGCCGACTTCCATGTAAAGGTAACTACGCCCTGCGAGGGCAGGCTGTACGCGAACGATCTAGATTGATAGCGCACCTTGAATGCCCTGCCTTCCGAATCTGTATTATGAACGACAAGAACAGTAGAACCGTCAGGGTTCTGATAAGCTACAGACTGAATCCCCGACGCCTGAGGGGACGAATCGATCCGCACCGCTCCGGGCTGCACAAATTTACTTGTATGGCCCAGAACATAATACTCAACGTTTTTCGTTACCTCTCCAGTCTTTGGATCAATCGTGACGACACCGCGGCAGTTCTGACAGCCCCCATTTGCCGGGCCTCCCTGGTCATCCAGTGCCATGTTCCACATCAGCACCGTCTTCGCCCAATTCCTAGGAGCTCCAATCATCAGATTGGACATCTCCCAGCTAAGATTGTCGCCAAAATTCATATTCCAGTCTCCGCCACCGCATTCCGTGAAATAAATACCTTTATCCGGATGCTCGGCATGCACCTCGCTCATCGCCTCCGGCTCTCCAGCATAGCAGTGGTAGGCCGTGCCGTCGGTATAGGCTCGCGCTCCTTCGTTACTAAGCAGCTTGTCTGCATAGCGGACACCCTGATCCCAATTGTGGTCGTACCCAATAATTTTGGCAGATATGTCATTTTGCTTGAAAGCCGGTCCCAAGCTGTCACGAATAAATGTGGCCTGCTCTTCCGCACCCATGCTCATGCTAGGGTAGTTTGGCGTTGTAAATTCCGGTTCATTCTGCAGCGTAACCGCATAGATCGGAACTCCCGACTGCTTATATGCCTGAATATACTTCACAAAATATTGCGCATACGTCTTGTACACCTGTGGATTCTCATAATTCAAATACCATCCGTTTGGAATCTTGGCACCGTACTTCATCCAGGCCGGGGCAGTCCATGGTGTACCCATGATCTTCACCCGCGGGTTCAGCTTAACAATCTCCTGCAGCGTGCGGATAACATCAGCATCCTTAGCTACAGAGAAATGGCTCAGCATGTAGTCCGTGGTCCCCGCCGGAATGTCATCATACGTATAAGTGCTTGCTTTGCCCTCTGCATCCACCGAGAAATCCGATGCACCGATCGAGTGGCGCAGGAAACTGAGATGAATGCCCTGCTCTGTAAACAGGTCTTTCAGCAGCGCTTCCCGCTGGCCACTGGACAGCTTGTGGTTCATCAGGTAAGCCGTGGAACCCGTGATGCTCGCCCCAAAGCCGTCCATGGTCTGATATTTGATCCCCGGATTGACATCAATCGTAGTGACACTTGAGGTGTTGTCCGTATAAAAGGTAACCGGCGCTTTCGCTGTAAGCAAATTGGATTGATCCGCCGTCGTCATCCAGACTTGGACCGTTCCTCCTGCGGTCTCTGCCCGCCCAAGCATAACAGACAGCATTATAACGATACAGACGGCTATGAGCGCTAAGGCGATTAGTATTTTAGGCTTACGCCTGAATCTAAACATATTCACCCTCCCTTGGGAAGAATAAGGCCGTGAGCCTTAAACCATGAGAAAAGAGCCGGGTGATTAGCCCCGGCCCTTAGTTAAAAGCTCGAAAGATTATTTCTTCGGTCTAGCTTTGCTTGCTGAAATCGTAACACTGCCTTTCAAACGAATATCGTCAGAGGAACTGCCTACGTAAATCGGCACATTCCCAGACGGCATGACCCAAGCATGTGTATGCTCGTCCCAGTAAGAGAATGCTTTCGGATCGAGGTCGATCTTCACGCTTTGCTGCTTGCCTGGCTTCAATTCGATCTTGGCAAAGCCTGCGAGCTGCTTAGCCGGCGTCTCGGCTTGGGTTGGCAGCTTGCCTGTATAGACCTGAACGACTTCCGAACCGGTCAGCTTACCAGTATTGCGGAGGTTCAGCTGTACCTGAACCGGATTGCCGCTGTTGCCGCTAGTCTTCACATGCAGGTTGCGATAATCAAAGGTAGTATAAGAGAGGCCATGCCCAAAGGCAAATGCCGGCTTAATTCCCTCTTTCTCATAACCCTTGTATCCGACGAATATGCCATCGTCATATTGGGATACCCCGTTTACACCAGGGAAAGATTCTTTTGCCGAGACAGGGGTTGCATTCTCATCCACCGGGAAGGTAACCGGCAGCTTACCGGACGGATTCACATCCCCGAATAGAACGCGTGCAATCGCGTTCCCCTGCTCCTGGCCTGCGAACCAAGCCTGAACGATCGAAGGAACCTGGTCCTGCCATGTGCTCGTCTGCACGGCACGTCCGCTCATCTGTACGACAACGGTATGCGGATTGGCAGCCGCAACCGCACGGATGAGGCGATCCTGGTTATTCGGAAGGTCCAGGTTGGAAGGATCTGTGTTCCCCTCACTGTCATAAGTCCGTACAACGACAACGGCTACATCGGAATCAGCGGCCAGCTTCACAGCCTTCTCCATCTTGGATTCCACAGCCTGCTTCGGCGCTTCCCATCCGAAGCGAACCTGGGCGCCATAGTCGCCATTCACACCTTTTACATCGGTACGATACTCAATTTTGATGCTGTGTGATTCTCCAGCTTTCAGAGATACTGTTGCTTTGGACGTATCCAGCGTCTTACCTGCGCGGTCAATTAACAATTGATCATCAAGGTACAGCTTGCTGGAACCTAGACTTGTCAGTGTAAGAACATAATCACCTGTAGAAGGTACTGTGATATTTCCTGTCCAGCGTGCAGACATCTGACCATTCAAGTTGCCAGGAGTCTGCGATACTTTAGGAGATTGCGCGTTAAATCCGCCAAAGTTATAGAAGCCAAGGTTCAAGTTCACCTGTGCATCCGTGCGGACAAGCTCCGGCTCGCCCTCCAGATTGGTGTTGGTCCAGTATTCTCCATGTAGGCCAGTTTCCGTGGAGTCTGTTCCTTCAGTAGACAACACAGAAGAAGGCACCGCAGAAGGACCGGCCAGAATATCACCAGCTGTAATGGGATCGGTTCCCGGCTCATAATTTACCTTCACCTTGTCGCCGGCCCGATTCTTAATTCCTTCAAGCGGGCTAACTGTATAGGTTGGGTTCACAAGCGAGCTGCCGCCGCCCGCCGCAGAAGCATTGTCTGCATCCGGTCCAATGACAGCAATGGACTTCAGTTTGCTTGAATTCAGCGGAAGCTGGGATTTGTTATTCTGCAGTAGAACCATTCCTTCTTCCGCCAGTTCACGGGCTACTGCACCATGCTGCTGAGCCGGAATTTGGTTATTCTGTGCAGGGTGATCAAACAAGCCTTTATCAAACATTTGCAGCAGAATCCGGCTTGCCATCTCGTCAATCTGCGCTTCGCTAACTTGACCATTCTTCACAGCTTCTAAGAGATGGCTCCCCCATTTTCCATTCGGCTCGCCTGGTGTCTCCAGATCAAGACCGGCCAGAGCGGATTCTACTGTACTCATATTTGCGCCATAGTCACTCATAATGAAGCCTTTGAAGCCAAGCTGCTTCTTCAGAATGTCGGTCATTAATGTCTTGTTATCACAGGCGGCGACCCCGTTCACCTTATTGAACGAGCACATGGCGGCACCCAGATTAGCCTTCTCCACGGCCGCTGCGAAAGGACGCATATAAACTTCCTCAATCGCACGCTCTGAGGCTTCCGAGTTAATCGTAAACCGCTCCGTCTCCTGATTGTTCAAAAGAAAGTGCTTCGCAGTTGCAATCACTGGATGGCTCTGCACGCCACTTACATAGCTGACTCCCAGCTCGGACTGCAGCAGCGGGTCTTCTCCGAGTGATTCAAAATTGCGTGCTCCCCAAGGCATACGGGCGATGTCGAATCCCGGTCCCAACAGAACATTATGCGTTGTATTATAAGCCTCATCTCCAAGCAGATCGCCATAGCGCTTAGCAGCGTCCGTATCCCAAGTTGCTGCGAGTGCGATCGGCGCTGGCAGTGACGTGGATTTCTTATCCTGGATATCCGGATTCGCGATCCGCACACCGGCTGGACCGTCTGCCATCTGCAGCGCCGGAATTCCGTATTTCTCCAGCGGTGCATTATAGAAGCCATAGTAGTTATTTAGATTGCCGGTAACAAAAGATACTTTATCCTCCAAAGTCATTGCTTTGAGCAGCAGCTCTGTGCGCTCCTCAGCGGACAAAGATGTGTTCATCCATGGCCGGTCTGTATCTGCCGCTGCAGCTTGAGTTTGGAGCGGTGGTGCAGCAACAACAGCGATAATGATGGCTAACGCTAGTAATCGAAACATCCTGAAAGACTTCGGTTTCACGTGTTAACTTCCTCCTCGTTGTAGGTCCTGCTTATCGATCATTCAGGCAATATTCTGCCCTATGGAACGTCTTTCGCTGTGATCTCATCAAGCTTTGAATCGTTATCTTTCACTTCCTCTCAATCTGGATTAACAGCGATATAATCTGTCGTTCCTCCTCCTTGCGAACAAGCAGTTTTGAAATTCTCGTAAAACACTAGCCTAATCTTTCTGCAAATTCATTGAATAATTTCTGGATAATTTTAAGTAAATATGCCAAAATAATAGTTTTTTATATACAAAAAGGGACCTCAGTCCCTTGAAAATCAGTGAGTCTATGACCCGTTTTTTCACTTGTCAGATATTAACTATCAAATATTTACTAACATTTTGAAGCTTTAGCCAACAAAATGGATGATTTCTGGAAGTGAAATCGGCAAGATTGCATTAAAAAACCTCGTTCATTTTCGAAAAATGAATGACGAGGTTTTAGAAATATAGCTATAAGATTGAACTAAAGTTTTATATTGAATTTTCTATTATCACGGCCTAATACGGTCCTATAACGTTCATTCTTTAGTTCATTCTATATAACTCCATATAATTATCCGCTGATTTAAGCGCCAAACCGCTGACGGTACCCGCATTTTCTGCAAAGCTCCTCCACCGCTTCCCGGCGCGAGAAGCCATAGTACAGATTGTTTGCCCTCTCGCTCTCCACAATGTCCGAGAAGGACTGGTCGTGAATATTGCCTAAATTAATCACTCCTTCACCATCCAGACAGCAAGGCACCACCGTTCCATCCACCAATACGGCAGCCTGTGTGCGCAGCGCATGACAGAAGCCTTTGCCATGATCCTCCGGCGCATCAAGACTCGGCCACTGGAACTCATGATCCTGGTTCAAGTAGATATTCCGGGCAATCTTCACACCGCTCCCCGGCACAACCTTCTCCTCAATCCTGTAATCGAGCCCGAACTCTTTTTCGATAATTTCTAGAGTCTCCCGGTTGCGCTGCCTCGTAAGATTAGTCATGTTATCCTGCGTTAAGTTCCACAACCGGAATGAGAAGATGACATCATACTGCTCTGCCTCCCGAACAAACGCAAGAATATCGGCCAAATACTTGTCCCGATCTGTTGAACCCTCATGCCCGTCAAAGCTATGCAGTGAGAAGTTCATCTGCCGTAAGGCCGGCTTGCCGAGAATCTTCGGCTTGGCCTTGTTAATCAAGGTTCCGTTCGTCGTCATGTTCACCTTAATGCCCTTCTCATCAGCTGCATCCAAGAGCTGGTCCAGCTTGGGATGAAGCAGCGGCTCTCCCTTCACATGAAGATAGATGTGGTTCGTATGCGGTTTGATCTGATCCAGGATGTTCCGGAAAGTCTCGACCTGAATGAACTTAGCTTGCCGGCTGGTCGGCGGGCAGAAGCTGCATGCTAAATTGCAGACACTGGTGATTTCAATATATACCTTTTTGAATGTTTTCAATTGAAGAAGCCCCATTCTTAATTCATATGTTGTGTATCAAAAAAAGCCCAAGCCGAAATTCAACTTGAGCTTTCTCTTCATTATATTAAATTTAAAGATTCCGGTAAATGACTGTTCCGCGTTCATTATAAAGCAAGCTTAAGGCTCCAGGGTCAGTACCACCACAGACATTGGAGGCAGTGTGAGCTCAAGCCCGCTCGAAGTTTGCTTGTAGGCCGTGAATTCTTCCGGCTTAATCTGCTCTGGCTGCGCGAATGTGTTATGCGCCTGCATATCGCCTGCGGTCAGCACTCTTCCGCCTACCCTAGCGGGCGCCTCAAGCCCTCTTAGCTCCACCTTCAGCACTGCTTCGGCACCTGGGTGCACATTGCATAAGCTCATGTGGATGTGGCCGTTCTGCTGTCTGGTTACAGATGCGCTCACTTGAGGGATTTGTTCCCCTTCATATTCATAGGTGCCGCTTGTCACGTTCGCTGCCAGCACATCAGCATCCTGATGCACCTTGAACATTTCAAACACATGATAGGTTGGCGTCAGCACCATCTTGGAGCCCTCTGTCAGAATCATCGCCTGTAACACATTGACCATCTGCGCGATGTTAGTCATCTGAACACGCTCATGATGCTTGTGGAAAATATGCAGGTGCAGCCCGGCTACAAACGCGTCCCGCAGGGAATTCTGTTGATAGAGGAAGCCTGGATTCGTTCCCGGCTCATGCAGGAACCAGGTTCCCCATTCGTCGACGATGAGTCCGACCCGCTTCGCTGGGTCATAGCGATCCATGATAGCAGAATGGCGGGTAATCAGCTCATCCATATACAGCGATTTCTTCATCGTCTCAAACCACTGGGCTTCACCGAAGCCAAGCGCCTGCTGCTTCTTCTCCCAATTGCCGGGAATCGTGTAGTTGTGCAGGCTGAGTCCGTCCAGCAAATGGCCGGCCTCCCGCATCAGCACCTCGGTCCAGCGGTAATCGTCCACGTTAGGTCCGCCAGCAATCTTATAAAGCTTATTGTCTCCGTAGTTGCGGGCATAGGTCTGATAGCGCCGATACAAATCGGCGTAATATTCAGGACGCATATTTCCGCCGCAGCCCCAATTCTCATTCCCGACCCCAAAGTATGTAAGTTTCCAAGGCTTCTCCCGGCCGTTCTCCTGGCGCCATTTGGCCATGGGAGACTCGCCGTCAAAGGTCATATATTCTACCCACTCCGACATCTCCTGCACCGTGCCGCTCCCGACGTTGCCGCAAATATACGGCTCGGCGCCAAGCATCTCGCACAGCTCGAAGAACTCATGGGTACCGAAGTGGTTATTCTCCACTACACCGCCCCAATGCGTGTTCACCATGCGTTTGCGCGCTTCCTTGGGCCCGATGCCATCTTTCCAGTGATACTCATCAGCAAAGCAGCCGCCTGGCCAGCGCAGCACAGGAATGCTGAGCTTCTTGAGCGCCTCTACCACATCGGTCCGAATCCCCTTATTATTCGGGATAGCTGAATCTTCACCCACCCAGAGGCCTTCATAAATACAGCGGCCCAAATGCTCGGCAAACTGTCCGTAAATATTCTTGTTAATCTTGCCCTGTACCCAATCCGTATTTACTAGCACTGTCCCGTTCATGTTCAGGTTCCTCCTAAATGATCTTCTATACAATAGTAGGTACTGCACATCAAGATCAGACAGACTTTTAACCTCGATGGTTAATAAAAGTGTTAATAAATAAACATAATTACATCCATCCACAACTGAATACTAGTTCACGGAAAAGGGTTTTGTCAATCGAAATTTGAAAGCGCTTAAGAAAAAAGGTTTAAGTCACTCTCCTCTTTCGGCTTAAGCCCATCTCGACCCCTGAGCGTTCGGACAATCCTGATCTGCCAGTAGCGCCCGAACCTGCACAATACATCCGCACACAGCACAAGTATGCCCTTCCATCAAGGAAGAGCATGATTGACAGGCGGACAGGCGGACCCGGTAGTTCTCTTCATTAACGCATTCAAAATTCAACCTCATTCTATCGACCATTCTTGAAATTTGCTGATCCGTTACCGTGATATCCCGTTCGCATCCTTTACAGGGTCTAGCCTCAGACCTCGTTCCCATGGCTGCTCCTCCTCTGGCTTATTTGCTACAGATTATAGATAGGCTTGCGGTTTAAGGCAACCTCTTTGTTGATATAACAGCTTAAGCCATCTGTTGCGTGAAAAAAAAGACCTGAACAGATGGGGCTGTTCAGGTCTTCCTATTATTCTGCAGGTACAGTTTGACTGTTCTCTGCCGCCTGCCGCTTGGCTGCCATATTGCGCGGCAGCTGCCAAGCCGTCAGGATCGCCAGCACGGCAAATACAATATCCATCGCGCCGAACATATCCGAGAAGTTCGATTGCATGGCTTCAATGAAGAAGCGGATAACTTCACCATCAGCAATTCCGCTGAAGCCGTCCATAAGGAAATAGCTGAAGATGAAGTACTTGCCCAGAATAATGCCAATCAAACTGGCAATGACTGCGATGAGTTGTGTTGCCGCTGATGCACGCTTATTTGAGGTAAAAAATACGGCAAAGCCGGTAAGCCCCCCAATTAACCATGCAATGATCCCGAGCTCATAGTTCGTCGTGATTGCGATTCCCGCCCAAATGAATCCCCCGATAATTGCAGCTACTAAGGCTCCCAAGATGCACAGCACATAGTTGATCCTTCTTTCCACTTCCAATTCCTCCTGATTACAATGTCTTTTTTCACACTCCTTTGCATTATTCGGCTAAAGCGCAAAAAATTCCTTTTTTCTACAAGGTTATTTGTGGAAATGAGGCTGGAAGCCTAGATGTAATTGTCGAAATTTAGGGAATACTAGCGCTATCATCCTATACCCTTCTATGATTCACGCAGCTGGATCTTATTTAAAGGAGATATTGCCGGAGGAGGAGTGAATAAGCAGTCTGCACGCCCGCTCCTTCTGATTACCCAGTACGCCAGTCAGTCTCCCTTCTGAATTGGCCGCTCCCTCTGCTTTTAGAGGAAGATCGGAAGGTTTTATGATTTTTCCGGAGTTTGTAGTGGCCTCCACACTCCCTATATAACCTTGAACATCAACATTTCCCGAATCGGTATCCAGCTTAACCTCAGGTAATTGGAGCTTGGGATCTACTGTAATATTCCCTGATTCGGTTCGAACCTCAAGGCTCTGGTCACCCTGAGCGGGAACTTCCAGAGAAAGCGTAGCTGTGCCTAAGTGAATAAAGCCTGAAGATGGCTTGATATGAACACTTAGTTCGTCCCCCTTCAGCTCCGCGGGAAGATCCTTTTTTGTAGGATAACTTACTTTGATCTGACCGGATGAAGAAGGAACCAGCTTGATGTTCTGTCCTTCGGTAGTGATCACAATCCGTTTAACCTGACTGTTCTCAAAAGTCTTGCTTTTTAAATCTGCAGCCGTCCCCCCATCGCAGCCTGTCACTCCGGCTAATAAGATAACGATCCCCAGCAAGCCAGCCCAAGTATTCGATAGAAATTTCATATTTATCCCCTCCCCTTTAGCACGGATGTTCCTCCGCGGAATTGTTCATAGATATAAACGACACTCCCAAGCAACAGCGTAAGTCCGAGGTACACTCCAGCCTGCGGAATGCTCCCATGCAAGAAATTCAAACCCGGCAAATGATTCATCGGCCCCAAATACCACCAGAGCATATACACCACTTCAAATAGCTTTCTTGAACCGCTAAGGCTTCCCAGAGCAAGGGCCAGCGTCGGCACGAACAGAATTCCTGCGCACCATGAGTAAAGTTCTGGGATGCGGTTATTAAGCCCATATTGAATCAGTACGCCAGAAGACATCAGCAAGGCCAGGGTGATACCCGCCAGCCATACAGACAGCCATTTGTAGATCGGCGGACTGCTGGAACGAATCATCGCGGTTGTGAAATATTGCTTGTCCCGGGTGCCCATCTGCGACCAGAGTCCAAGCGGCCAGATCAAGACTAGCGGAAACCAGGCCGAGGCCATGCCCATAGGCACAAACAAGCTGAAAGCGATTAGAGCCACAGCTAGCAGCCACCACCACCAGGATACACCCTTCAGCATTAAGATCAGCTCATACCTCACCAGCTGAAAAATCCGCTGGCCTCCTACTTTTGGAACGGGCGAGGACAGGGAGAAAGAGCCGCTCCCCCATTCCTTCTGAGTTGGCTCCAACATAGATGGAGACTTCGCAGTATAAATAGGAGGCACAATCAGCTGCTTGGCTGCATTTTTCCGCTCCGTTCTAAAACGGGTAAACAAAGTGGCAGAGATGAGCGTCACTATACATCCAGCCAGTATCCAAATCACGCGGCCCAGCAGATGCACCTGCGACCACTCCACCCCATTCCATACAAAGATCTGCGGCGCCTGTTCTAATGCCGTATATCCAAAGCTAAACCCTGCCGGCTCCCCTAATGTAGGAACATTCTGAACAGCTGCATGAAGGATTCCGGGCGTGATCGTCTGCAGCCCGAACAGATCCCACATTTCACTCTTTGACTCTATGGAATAGATGCTTATAAATATCCATAGAGCGAAGAAGAGGATATTTCCCAGCGTCCCTTTCAGCCCTGGGATCACGTCAAACAGCACGGTCAAAGCGGCAAGCAAAAACATGGAAGGCAGTGTAATGAACACAAAGGGCGCGGCATACCCCCATAGGCTCAGTCCGGTCACCTCACCTCTCAACAGCTGCATGATCATAAAAGCTACAATCAGGAGCAGATGAAGCACAATCAGCACCACAAAGTTGGATAGAACCTTCAGCACAATATACTTCAGCTTCGTGACCCGGGTGGAGGCAATAATATCACCTACCTTCAATCGGCCATCCTCGGAGACTTGGCTTCTTAATAAGTAGAAACCGAACAACCAAAGGAGCAGATTGGACAGCATCGTCCCTATTGCCCCAAGCCAGGCAGAGTTATAGATCCCCCTGCTGCCTCCGCCAATCGTAAATATTTCGTAGCCGGACTCAGCCGCAGGAACACAAAAGTAACCAAGTGCCAGGCAAAGCCCGGCTACAATGAGAAAGGAGTAGCTTCTCACCTGCTTCAGCAGATTGTTTTTCAGGAGGTAGACTAGACTCAGAAGCATTATTCCTCACCGCCCCCATCTCCAACCGCGTACAAGTAAGCATCCTCCAGTGTCGGAGAGAGCGGTGTGGCAAGAAAATCCGGTCTGCGGTTAGAGACAACCCGCGCATGCACGCCATCTGGACGATGGATGGTGCTGCTGATCATGTACTTCTCCTGTAATTGCTGCAGAGCTGACGTAGGAACAACACAGTTCCATACCTTGTGCTCTACACTGCTCATTAATTCTTCAGGCGTTCCGAACTTCACAACCTCGCCTTTGGCCAGTAGGGCAATTCGCGGCGCAGCTGACTCAATATCTGTCACGATATGTGTGGACAAAATAATCACTCTGCTCTCAGCCAGTGTAGACAGCAGATTACGGAAGCGGATACGTTCCTCCGGGTCGAGTCCTACTGTCGGCTCGTCCACGATCAGAATCTCGGGATCATTAAGGAGGGACTGTGCAATCCCCACCCTCTGCTTCATTCCGCCAGAGAAGCCTCCCAGCAGCCGCTTCCGGTCTTGGCTCAAATTCAGAATCTCCAGCAATTCCTGAATCCGCCGCTTGGCATGCTTCATCGACAGGCCTTTAATCGCCGCCATATATTCAAGAAATTCCACCGGATTCAGGTTGGGATACACCCCAAAGTCCTGAGGTAGATAACCTAATACCTCACGGATTCGCTCAGGGTGCTGAGCGATATCCTCCCCATTCCATAGCAGGCTTCCCTTTGTTGGAGACTCCAGGGTGGAGATCATCCGCATCAAGGTAGACTTGCCCGCCCCATTCGGCCCGAGCAGGCCTGTAATTCCAGGCCCAAGCTTCAGAGAAACCTGCTTCAGCGCCAGCTTCTGTCCGTAGCTTTTGGTGACTTGTCGGATCTCTAATTCCATGTTCATACCTCCACTAAGCACTCTATAATCTTTAACTGCTTTTAAGATTAGAGAATGAAAGTAAAAACAAAGTAAAAACCGAGTAAATTCGAAGATAGTCAGTCCAGCCCGATAAGAGCGTATGGTAAAATACGGATTAGGTTTATAAGGAGGTAAGAGGTTTGGAGAATCATGAGAAAATACTGCTTGTAGACGACGAGGAAGGGATTCTGAAGCTGCTTCAAATCACACTTAACAAGGAGCGCTACTCTAATATTACGTGCTGTACGACCGGTCACCAGGCACTAGCTCTAATCCGGCAGAACAGCTACGACCTAATCCTGCTGGATGTTACACTGCCAGACACCGACGGATTTGAACTTTGCCGTGAAATCCGCAAAATAAGTCATACACCGATTATCTTCGTGACGTCCTGTACAAGTGACTTTGATAAACTCACAGGCCTTAGTATTGGCGGGGATGATTACATTACCAAGCCCTTTAATCCGCTGGAGGTCGTGGCCCGAATCAAGGCATTCTTTCGGCGACAGGGCTTAACTAAGGCTGCTCACTCCCCGCTTGATGATACGCGGACATACCAATATGCAAGCTTCACCTTCAGCCCCGCGGATGCGCGGCTAATTGTTGATGGTGCTGAAGTAGAGTGCACGGCGAAGGAACTGGAGCTTCTCCACTTTTTTTGCCGCAATCCCAACCGCTTGTTCACCTCATCGCAAATCTATGAATATGTGTGGGGGAATCCCGGCTACGGGGAAGAAAAAACGGTAACCATGCACATTTCAAAAATCAGAAAAAAGCTAGGGGACAATCCAAAAGCCCCTCAACTGATCCTGAATCTGCGGGGGATTGGCTATAAATTTGTTCCGCCCAAGGCCTCGGATCAGGGGGAAGAGACATCATGAGGATCAAGCTTAGGTTTGGTTTTCATTTTATTATCGGCCTGGCTGCCTGGCTTCTCAGTATCAGTGCCACTTTAATCATCACTAGCGAGGTCCTCCTTCCCCTGTGGGGGATTACCGAAGGCAACGACCATTATGACTTGTATATTCTGCTCTCCTTCCTGGTAAACATTATCTTCTGCAGTCTGCTGTTCAGCTGGTATTTTGCAGGACCGCTCTGGTTCATGATGTCCTGGATTTCGAATCTCTCTGAAGGAATCTACCAGCCGCCACAGATCCAACACAAGGTTTATAACAGGAAGGGCAAGCTTCGCAGACGCTTCCGCCTCTATACGGAGGTCATTTCGAACATTCACTCTCTGTCGGGGACACTGGCGCAAGCCGCCATTGAACGGGGGAAGCTGGAAGAGGCCAAGCGGGAATGGATTGCCGGAATATCCCATGATTTAAAAACACCGCTCACCTACATTACGGGGTACTCTGCCCTGCTGCTTAATGAGGACTACCATTGGAGCTCACAGGAACAGCACAGCTTTTTGAGCGAAATTCAAAGTAAAGGACTGCATATTGAGAGTCTGATTAACGACCTCAGCCTGTCCCTGCAAATAGATAACGGATCTGCCTCTCTCCCTCTGAACCGGACCCGTGTGGAACTTGTAAGGTTTACACAGGAGCTCTTCGCCGATATCGCCAATGATCCCAGAGCACAAACCTATGATCTGGCTTTCCAGTCGGAAGAGGAGAATCTCTATATTGAGGCAGATCAGCGCCTGCTATATCGCGCTTTGCAGAATGTAATGATGAATGCTATCCTGCATAACCCTCCACAGACTCGGGTAGAAGTAAGCCTCTCGCGTGAGGAGTCAAATTTCATTCATGTCACCGTTGCCGACAATGGCGGGGGGATCGAACCCGAAACCCTCAGCAAGCTATTTAACAAATATACTTACGGAACATCAAGCTCGGCTGCGCCAAGGGGAAGCGGGCTCGGGCTGTCCATTGTACAAAGTCTGATTCAAGCGCATGGAGGTCTAATTGATGTAGAGAGCAAGCCCTCCATAGGAACAGCCTTTCATATTCGCTTGCCTGCTCTGTAAATTAAGGACAAGCCCCATCCATCCTTGATGTTGATAGGGCCTTGAGAATAGCAAAGCCGCCTTAGGGTTACCCGGGCGGCTTAATCGTTTACTATTCAGCGGCATGTGTCCGTTTGAAATCCTCCTTCACCTTCTCCAGCAGTTCCGGCTGGACAATCAGCTGTAGGCCTGCCAGCGCGAGCGCTTTGGCTCCGATAATCAGGGCTTCATCTCCGCGCTGGGAAGCGGCCGCTTCCCTGAACTCGGCAGTGTGGGCCACCAGATCATCCGGCCCAATCTTGATATATTCATGTGTGGTCGGAATAACATGGCTCACATTGCCTGCATCCGTCGAGCCAAGCCCTTTCCGCTCCTCATGAACCAGTGTCTCTCCCAGCAGCTCCAGCTCCCGGCCCACGACCTCATCCAAAGGCCGATTGATCACAATGTCCTTAATCTCATTCTGGAACCGTTCAATCTTCACCGTGCTGCCCGTTGCTAAGGCGGCAGCCTCGGCAATGCTTCTCACCTTGGCGGAAATCGCCTCGGTTCTCTCCCAAGTGCTTGCCCGGATGAAGAAACGGGCTGAAGCATATTCCGGAATGATATTCGGGGCATCTCCCCCGTGAGTAATAATGCCGTGAATGCGCACGTCCTGCGGGAGCTGCTGTCTCAGGGCATTGATGCCGTTGTACAAGAGGATGACCGCATCCAGCGCATTGATGCCCTGATCCGGTGAGCCGGAAGCATGGGCCGCCTTCCCATAGAAATGGAAATCCAGCGGATCGACGGCCAGGCTCGGCGAAGTCAGACGCGTCTCCCCGGATCCATGGATCATCAGAGCGGCGTCTATTCCCTCGAACAGCCCTTCCCGGGCAAAGCTCCCTTTGGCACTGCCATTCGGTCCGCCTTCCTCAGCCGGCGTGCCGAATACATAGACATCGCCGCCCGCCGCTTCGGTAACCTTAGACAGAGCAATCGCCGCTGCCACGCTGATCGTGCCGATCAGGTTGTGTCCGCAGGCATGGCCCAGGCCCGGGAGCGCATCATATTCAGCCAGATAGCCGATTTTAGGGCCCGGCTTAGAGGAAGCTTTTCTGGCCACAAAACCTGTCTCATGGCCCGCCACATTCCGCGTAACCTCAAACCCCTCTTTTTCCAGGAGCTCTGTCAGCAGCTGTGAAGCATAGTATTCCTGATTGCCGATTTCAGGTCTCTCATGAATTAGATGACTCGTCTCAACGTAAAGGGAACGGGATCCGTCAATATACTGCACGATTTGTTCCCTCTGTGTGTTTACCAATGTACTCATCGCTTAGATCTCCTCCATATTTAGAATTGTCTATAAAATCAAACCAACGCCGGCTTAATGGCCTGACTTCACATTCTCCTCCAGCTTATCGAGGGTGGCCTGCAGCTCTGCCGGGCTTGAATCTACCACAACATTGGCACCCTTCGAGTCCTCTTTAACTGCTGCCTCCACATCCGGGTCGTGATACAACTCTACAATCGTCTTAAAGGCCTCGTTATCTTTATCTTTTGCCCGGGCGGCAAACACATTGATATAAGGCTTCGCTTCCTCGCTCGCCGGATCGTCCTTGAAGATAGCTTCCTCCAGCTTGAGATTCGCATCGGACGCCACGCCGCTGTTAATCACTGAGGCGGCTACATCAGGCAGCACACGTGGGGTTTGCTGGGCTACCACCGGGACAATCTCCAGCTTCTTGGGGTTCTCTGTAATATCGTCCGGGGTTGGATAGAGCCCTGTGCCATCCTTGAGCTTAATTAGGCCCGCAGCCTGGAGAACCTTTAAGGCGCGTCCTTGATTAGAGGGATCGTCCGGCAGGGCGATTTTCCCGCCGTCCGGAATTTCTTCCACGCTCTTATAGTGATTGGAGTAAACCGCCATAGGAGCGATTACCGTAGCCCCAACGGGCACCAGGTCCGTATTGTTCTCTACATTAAATTGACTCAGGAACGCCAGATGCTGAAACGAATTCAAATCCACTTCTCCATTCGCCAGCGCTTTATTAGGCAGCGTATAATCCGAGAAGGATATCAGCTCAATATCGATGTTCTTGGCCTTCGCTTTCTCGGACAGCACCTTCCAGTACTTATCATCCGATCCGGATACACCGATCTTAATGTGGGTTGTCGAGCTTCCCGACGCCGAACCGCATGCCGTCATCACCATCAGTGTCAATACAGCTGCAGCTACTCCTAACCATGCTCTTTTCTTCATTTCGATCTCTCCTCCACCCTCATCTATTTGTTGTTGCTGTACTGCCATTTAAGAGACTATCTTCTAAGGAATTTGCGGGATAAATAATTGCCTGCGTACTGAGCGAGCTGCACGAGCACAATAAGAATGATGATGGTTACAATCATGACCGAGGTATTGAACCGCTGATACCCGTAAGTCATAGCCAGGTTCCCCAGCCCTCCTCCGCCGACGGTCCCCGCCATAGCCGAGAAATCAATCAGCGCCACCGAAATAAAGGTCAGGCCCAGAATCAACGGCCCCAGCGCCTCACGAATCAGTACACCGTATATAATCTGAAGGGGCGAGGCTCCAATCGCCTTGGCCGCTTCAATCATCCCCGGATCGATTGACACCAGATTATTCTCCACCACTCTAGCTACCGCGCAGGCCGCAACCAGCGTCATAGGGAACACTGCCGCCCAAGTACCGATTGTTGTTCCAATCACAAAACGCGTCACCGGGCTAATCGCCACCAGGAAAATAATGAATGGGATCGGACGGATAATGTTGATGATTAAATTAAGCAGAATATGTATAACCCTGTTCTCATACAGGCCGTCCTGGCGCGTTATGAACAGCAGTAACCCAATGATCAGTCCCAATACGGCTGAGAAAATAAGTGTCACGATCACCATGACCAGGGTATCTCCTGTAGCCTCGGCTACACTTTTCCAAAAGGTGGACCAATCAACCGTCATGATCAACAACCTCCTTCACTTCAACTGTTTTGCTGAGCTCTTCTACCACCTTGGCAACCTCAACATCCTCCCCGATGAACTCGACGATCAGACTCCCGAACAGAATGCCCTGAATCTCACTGATTCCTCCGTATACAATGTTGTAATCGAGGTCAAATTGCCGGGATACCCGGGATAGAATTGGCTCGCTCGTTGCCCCGTCCTTGAAGATCAGCCTGAACAACCGGCCGGAGTGATTCTCCCGGATTTGCTGCAGCAGCCTTGGAGACAGCTGATCGTTAAGTACAGAACGAATAAAGTTCCGTGTGGTCTGTGTCTTCGGATGCGCAAAGACTTCAAAGACGCTCCCTTCCTCAATAACCTTCCCCTGCTCCATCACGGCAACCCGGTCACAGATCGTCCGGATCACATGCATTTCATGGGTAATGAGCAGGATGGTGATTCCATAAGCCTCGTTTACCTTCTTCAGCAGCTTTAAGATTTCGTCCGTCGTCTCAGGATCAAGTGCCGAGGTTGCTTCATCACAGATCAGAATATCCGGGGAAGACGCCAGTGCTCTCGCAATGCCCACACGCTGCTTCTGCCCTCCGGACAGCTGATCCGGATATCGGTCCGCCTTATCCTCCAGCCCCACAAATGTGAGAAGCTCCTTGACCCTTGCATCAATCTGCTCCTTAGGGAGCTTCGCCAGCTTAAGCGGGTAGGCCAGATTGCCATAGACCGTCCTGGAATTAAACAGGTTGAAGGTCTGAAACACCATGCCGATCCGCCTTCTTAGCTGTCTTAGATCCTTGGTGGAGAGCTTGGTGATATCCTGATCATTCACCACTACTCTCCCTTGGGAAGGACGCTCCAGCAGATTCACAAGGCGCAGCAAAGTGCTCTTACCGGCACCGCTAAATCCGATTACCCCGAAGATTTCCCCTTTCTTCACCGACAGAGACACCTGCTCTACAGCACGAACCTCCTTGTTCTTGAATTGAAAGACTTTACTCACTTCTTCAAAGCGAATCATGATGTCATCCCCCTTAACTATGCGGTAATGTATCATCCCTTTAAATAGAGTATATTGATAAATCCAGTAGATATACTCGGAATAAATTAGTTAACATTCTAGGGAAGTCTCCCCCCCCTTGTCAATTGTTGGGATAATCGTTTTATTTTATAGAATTGTCATCTGAATCATAGAAAATTTTATGAGCATAGCTATATAGAATGAACTAAAGATATGGATGTTATAGGGCCGTATTAGGCCTTGATCATAGAAAGTTCAATGTAAAACTTTAGTTCAATCTATATATAAAAAAGAGCCCCTTTCCAAGGAAAGAGGCCCTGATCTGCTTCATATATTTAGCGTTTCTGAATCTGCCGGGAAGCTTGAATCATCTCCGCAAGCTGCAGAATAATTCCGTCCAGCGACGCTGGATCATTCACATCGTACTCGTCAATATTCAAACGCAGCACCGGGCAAGCCTTGAACTCCTGAATCCAGTCCGCGTATCTGCGATGCATATGCTCCCAATAAGACCGGTCTGTCTGAATCTCCATCTCACGGCCGCGGAGCTCGATCCGACTGAGCACAGAAGGAAGGCTTCCCTCCAGATAGATCAGCACATCCGGATGCGGAAAATACGGGGTCATCACCATCGCTTCAAACAAACTGGTATAAGTCTCATAATCGGTCTTGGACATCGTCCCTTGATCCGCGTGCATTTTGGCAAAGATGCCGGTATCCTCATAAATAGAGCGGTCCTGCACAAAACCTCCGCCCGATTCGAAAATCCGCTTCTGCTCCTTGAAGCGCTCAGCCAGGAAATAGATTTGAAGATGGAAGCTCCAGCGCTCAAAGTCATGATAAAATTTCTCGAGATAGGGATTGTGATCCACCTGTTCGAGCGAGGTCTTAAAGCCAAGGCGCTGCGCCAAGGCTGCAGTCAGTGTGGACTTGCCGACGCCTACGGTTCCGGCCACGGTAATCAGAGCGTTGCTGGGGATATTGAATTCGTTCATGATATAAGCTCCTTTACTTGAGAGGCAATATGTTCAAATTGCTTGCGGTTCTCTACAAAATCAATCTCGCTGCCGTTAATCGTAATGATCTTGGTGGAGGGCTCCCGCTCAGCAAGCGAGTTCATTGCCGTATCGTAATCCTCTATTAATTGCTGCAGATAAGCCGGATCAATCGCCTTCTCAAACGGACGGGCCCGCTTCTCGATTCGCTCTAACAGAGTCTCAAGGTTCGCCCGAATGTACACAATCATGTTCGGCTTAGGCAAGTCATCTGTAAGCAAATGATAGATTTGCTGGTATTTCTCCCGCTTGATCCCTTTAAGGGTACGCATGGCAAAAATGAGATTTTTATATATATGATAATCCGAGATTACGGGCTGCTGCTTCTCCAGATACTTCAGTCCCGTATCCTCCAATTGCTTGTAACGATTACAGAGAAAGAACATTTCCAGCTGGAAGCTCCATTCATCTATATTATGATAGAACTTGTCAAGGAACGGATTCTCTTCAACGATCTCTTTGATAATGGGAAGATGCAGCTCTTCGGCCAGCATCGAAGCCAGCGTGGTCTTGCCGGCACCGATCGGGCCTTCCACTGCAATAAAATGGCCTGGTCTCATGGGGTTCCTCCTGGTTCTCATTGCCTGCAAAACAGACTTGCCTATTGTATCACAGAAAGTAAGCAAGCTGCCTTATAAAACATTTCTATTCCAGCAAAAAAACAAGCTAGCTTGGTTATTCCAGCTCTCTTCAATTCAAGCAAGCATACCAAGTGAAGAAAGGAGCCCTGGCAAATTTCATGCATCCATTTACAGACCGTGTAATTAAGGTCATCTCGCAGATTCCCGCCGGAAAGGTGATGAGCTATGGGCAAATTGCCGCGCTGGCCGGCAGTCCCCGGGGAGCCAGACAAGTGGTTCGGATTCTTCATTCCTCAAGCCGCAAGCACCAGCTGCCTTGGCACCGGGTCGTCAATGCACGCGGGGAAATCGCCGTTCAAGACGAAGAACTAAGATTTAAGCAGCGTCTTTTTCTAGAAGAGGAAGGTATTTATGTTCATTCAGATGATTCAGTAGATTTGTCGATCTATCGGTACGCTCCTGAGTCCCTTGATTTTTAACGTTTAAAACGGGCTGAACAGGAAAAAATGACTATAGCTGTTTTGTATGCGGAGATTTCATTGACTTTCACAGCTTCGCTGCATAAACTAAATATCAATTCAAACGGAAAGGGGCCATGTCATATGTACAATCCATCCATTGCAGTTTCTATTGTAAACCTTTGTACTTTTGCATGGCCTCTTTGGACGAAAAGCCGCTATTGATCAGCTAGGACAGCCCGTCTTCCCTATAGGGGGAGAAGGCTACTAGGTTCAATCAGCGTAAGCTTAGCCGCGAAAGAGCCATGTGCTTTCGCGGCCTTTTTGCGTCCATTTTTTTGAGGTCCAGCCGCAAAGCATTGCCTTCTTAGCGGCTATTTCGTCTGCCCATCCATTGAAGAAAAGAAACCAAACCATCTTATATCATGGAGGAATTCAAATTGAATGAGCAGCAGCCCGATTTACTAGAACAATATGGGTTGAATCTACCCGTCCAACAGCGTTGGAAGGAAGAATCCGCAGCGTTCGGCCATCACGAACACATCAGCCCGGCACGCATTACAGCCGATCTGGGGCAGAAATACCGCCTTATCACTCCATACGGTGAAATGTGGGGGGAGCTAACCGGTAAGCTCCGCTATACCTTAAGCGAAGGAGGAGGTCTGCCCGCCGTAGGCGACTGGATCTTCGCCGAGTGCCGTCACCAGGATGGTGCGGCAAGCATACACGGCGTACTCTCCCGGCACAGCCAGATCTCCAGGCAGGCTGCAGGCAGTGTAATCAAGGAGCAGATCATCGCCGCCAATGTCGATGTCCTATTCCTGGTTACAGCGCTGAACCATGACTTTAACCTGCGGCGGTTGGAGCGCTACTTGATCATGGCTTTAAGCAGCGGAGTCACGCCGGTCATCCTGCTGAGCAAGGCTGACCTCTGCGAGGACCCGGCCCGCTTCATCCGGCAGGCCGAATCCATTGCGCCAGGCGTGAATGTACACGCGATCAGCGCCCTGGAGGACCAGGGGCTGGAGCAGCTGGCGCCCTATTTGTCAGCAGGCACAACCTGCGCGCTGACCGGGTCCTCGGGCTGCGGCAAGTCGACCCTGCTGAATCGCCTGGCCGGGCAGACGCTGCAGCTTACCCAGGAGATTCGGGAGGATGACAGCCGCGGCAGGCATACGACCACCCACCGTGAGCTGTTCCCTCTGCCCGGCGGGGCCGTGCTGATCGACACGCCGGGCATGCGCGAGCTGCAGCTGTGGGACGGCGGCAATGACGGACTATCCGGTACATTTGCGGATATTGAAGAGCTTGCCGCCCGCTGCCGCTTCCGGGATTGCCGGCATGAGCGGGAGCAGGGCTGTGCGGTTCGGGAAGCCATTGAAGCGGGGGAGCTGGAGCCCTCCCGCCTGGAGAGCTTTCGCAAGACCGCCCGGGAACTGGAGTTCCAGGCGGCCAAGGAGCGTCAGCGGGAAGCGATAAGAGCCAAGGGTACGCAGAAGAAGCCGGCAAGACGCTCCTCTTGGAAGTCGGAGCTGGACTAGCGCCTAATCAAGGCCGGACTATCCCTTCTTCGGTCCCAAGCCGTGCCTTTCGGTCCGGACGGCCTCAATTCCGTCCGCCAAAAGGCCGGCTACACTTTGCAAACTTAACCAGTTGGGCCTATGATGGAGATTGAAGGTTTTTACAGCCCTTATCTCATCAAGGATCGGAGTGGAACCAGGAAGATGAACAATTTCGAGCAATTACTGGACCAGTACGCAGAGCTGGTCGTTAAGGTCGGTGTGAACATTCAGCCAGGTCAAGCTCTCAACGTCACCTCCCCTATGGAGACGGTCGAGTTCACACGGCTCATCGTGAAGCATGCCTATAAGGCCGGAGCTAAATATGTGCAAGTGGACTTTGAAGACGATGAGATCGTTCGTAGCCGTTATGAGCATGGCGAGGACGAAATCTTCGACTACTATCCTGCCTGGAAAGCGGAAATGATGGAGAAGTTCGCAGAAGAAGGCGGAGCGACGCTGTTCATCAAGGTGCCTAACCCGGATCTGTACCAAGGCATTGATTCAACCAAAGTATCCCGGGCAACCAAGACAGCCGCGGCAGCACGCAAGAAGTATTCCGAATATACCCGCAATAACAAGATCAGCTGGTGTCTGATTAAGGCTCCAACCCGGGCTTGGGCCAACAAGGTGTTTGCCGATGTGCCGGAAGATCAGCGGATCAGCGTGATGTGGGATACCATTTTCCAAATGAACAGGGTGGACGGCAGCGATGCTGTAGACAATTGGAAACGTCATCTGGAGCAGCTGCAGAGCATGCAGGACAAGCTGAATGCCAAAAATTATAAGAGCTTGCACTACCGTGCTCCAGGAACGGATCTGACGATCGAGCTGGCAGATCAGCATATCTGGAAGAGTGGCGGAAGCACCAATTTGCGCGGCCACAGCTTTGTAGCCAATATGCCAACCGAAGAAGTCTTCACCATGCCTAAGCGGACCGGAGTCAACGGCGTAGTTACCAGCACCATGCCGCTCAATCTGAACGGACAGCTGGTCGACAAAATTCAGTTCACCTTCACAGATGGGAAAGTAACCGGATATTCTGCACAGTCCGGTGAAGAACACCTTAAGAACCTGCTCGCCACGGATGAAGGAGCAAATTACTTGGGAGAAGTGGCGCTGGTGCCCCATGACTCGCCCATCTCGAATCTGAACCGGATCTTCTATAATACCGGAGTCGATGAGAACGCCTCCTGCCATTTGGCATTAGGCAGCGCATATCCGTTCAACATGAAGGGCGGTACGCAGATGTCTCAGGAGGAGCTGTTGAAGCATGGCTGTAACGTCAGCCTGACCCACGTGGACTTCATGATTGGCTCAGCCGAGCTGGACATTGACGGCGTACTGCCGGATGGAACCACCGAGCCCGTGTTCCGCAAAGGGAACTGGGTCATCTAAGCTAGACCCGAAGAAGGGCTGCTTCAAAGTCATGGATCCATGACCTTGAATGCAGCCCTTCCTGTTTACGCTTATGAATGTCTCTCTCTTAGGATTGTTCCATTACCGGATAGCGGGCGAGCAGTCAGGATCGGTCTTGCCCAATCTAAGACTGCTCCTCCTTACGAAGAGTCTTTGCCTCTTCCTTCGCTTCTTCCTTAGCCCGCTTAACCCCTTTACTCGTATAAGGCTTCGGGGCACTCTTGGCTCTCCGCTCCCCGGCCTGCCACCGGTTCCAGCCTTTCTTCCCGGTGCCTCTTCCTGTCCCGCCTTTGCCTTTGGCCATGATCTCACTCCGCTGCTTAAGATAATATGATCCGTCTAGATCATCCTCTCTATTCTTCCCGAACCCTTCCCTAATGTCAAACTGCCTAGCCTCACTTGAGCTACAAAAAAGGGTCCCCACCATAGCAAATTTCTCTGGCGGGGACCCGTATATAGCGAAACTTCTTAAGCTTACACCATAATTTTGCAAATATCGTTCGTGAATTCTACAGGATCGCTTACCTGCAAGCCTTCAATCAGCAGAGCCTGATTATAGAGAAGGTTCGTATACAGCGCAAGCTTCTCCTTGTCCGTCTCATGAGCAGACTTCAGGGACTGGAATACATCATGGTTCACGTTGATCTCCAGCACCTTCTCTGCCTTAACGTCCTGTCCGTTCGGCATGGCCTTCAGGATCTTCTCCATCTCAATCGTCAGTTCGCCTTCCGACGACAGGCAGACCGGATGACTCTTCAGTCGCTTCGAAGCCTTCACCTTGCTGACCTTGCCTGTCAGCAGGTTCTGCATGGTCTCGAAGAGCTCCTTGTTAGCATCCGCTTCCTCGGACGATTTCTCATCCGCATCCGGCTCAATGCCCAGGTCTCCGCTGGATACGGATTTGAACTCCTTATCCTTATAAGACATGATCGTCTTGATTGCGAACTCATCAATATCATCCGTGAAGTACAGGATTTCATAGCCTTTATCGGATACCAGTTCGATCTGCGGCAGCTTCTTAATCCGTTCAATCGATTCGCCGGCTGCATAGTAGATATACTTCTGGTCCTCAGGCATTCTTGCGACGTACTCATCCAGGGTTACCAGCTTCTCTTCCTTCGAGGAGTAGAACATCAACAGGTCCTGCAGAACGTCCTTGTTCATGCCAAAGTCATTGTAGACCCCGAATTTCAGCTGGCGTCCGAAGGAGTTATAGAACCGCTCATATTTCTCGCGCTCATCCTTCAGCAGGCTCTGCAGCTGGCCCTTGATCTTGCTCTGAATGTTCTTCGCAATCAGCTTCAGCTGACGGTCATGCTGCAGCATTTCCCGGGAGATGTTAAGCGACAGGTCCTCGGAATCCACCATCCCTTTGACAAAGCTGAAATAGTCGGGCAGCAGGTCGGCGCATTTGTTCATGATCAGCACGCCGTTGGAATAGAGCTCAAGGCCCTTCTCATATTCCTTCGTATAATAGTCAAAAGGCGTATTCTCAGGAATAAACAAAATAGCATTATAAACGACGGCCCCATCTGCTTTGACATGAATATGAGACAGCGGCTTATCGAAGCCGTACCGCTTCTCGTTATAGAAGTTCTCATAATCTTCATCGGTCAGCTCACTCTTGTTCTTGCGCCAGATTGGCACCATGCTGTTGATGGTCTGCTCTTCCTGAACCTCTTCGAACTCGTTGTCGCTGCCTTCCTTAGGCCGCTGGGTCTTCACATCCATCTTGATTGGATAGCGGATAAAATCGGAATACTTCTTAATGATAGCCTTCAAGCGATATTCTTCCAGGAACTCATCATACTGCTCGTCTTCCGTATTTTCTTTGATCTTAAGCACGATCTCCGTGCCGACCTCATCCTTGCTTGCCGGCTCAATTGTATAGCCGTCAGCGCCTTCGGACTCCCACTTATAGGCATGGTCGCTGCAAGAAGCGCGGCTCGTTACCGTCACTACATCCGCAACCATGAATGCAGAGTAGAAGCCTACGCCGAACTGGCCGATAATGTTATGATCATCCTGCAGCTCGTTCTCATTCTTGAAAGCGAGTGATCCGCTCTTCGCAATCACGCCCAGGTTGTTCTCCAGCTCCTCCGGAGTCATCCCGATCCCGGTATCCGTGATCGTCAGCGTACGATTAGCCTTGTCTGCCGTAACCTTGATATAGTAGTCTTCCTTATTAAATACCAGCTGGTCATCGACCAAAGCCCGGTAATACATCTTGTCAATCGCGTCACTTGCGTTGGAAATAAGCTCTCTTAGAAAAATTTCCTTCTGCGTATAAATCGAGTGAATCATCATGTCGAGCAATCTTTTGGATTCGGCTTGGAACTGTTTTTTGGCCATGATTGGTTCTCCTTTCAAAATTACGCGTCTCCTATGTTAGCACTCTATCCATATGAGTGCTAATCCTTCTCTTTATATAACATACGCCTATCTTGGCTGTCAATTCTTAGTATCTTCCCAACATAAAAAGCTGCCCAGAGAGTCATCATTTCATGACTTTCGGGCAGCCTTATGGCAAATTCAAATTTGCTTCAAATTACTTCTTCTCCACCTTCAGCAGCGATATCCTCTTCACAGCATAGGTGCCGGCAAGCCGCTCCTCCGGGATCACCTTCAGCTTGATCAAGCTTGCAATCTTCGAGGAATCGGGCTTTGCCAGCATCCGCCACAGCTCCGGATCGGGCAGCGCCTCGTAAAGCTTCTGCTCGTCATATTCCTTGCGCTCTTGAAGGACCACCTGAACCTTGTATCCTTCAATCTCAAACGCTGCACTGCCTTGGCTCTCTGCATAATCCAGAATCTGCTGGCGCAGCTCGCTTAGCTCCTGCTCCAGTTCCTTCTGCTGCTGCTTCAGCGCCTCATATCTCTTGAGCTTCTCCTTCATTCCTTCACGCTCCTCATACAGCATATGTATGCGGCTGAGGATGACTTTAGGACAAAAAGTGCGGCATTCATCCAAATATCAGGAATCCTTATAAAATTCTTAGAATTGCCTTGTAAAGTAGGTTCCAGAACGAAAGAAAAGGATGAAGAAGCGATGAACAACATTATTTTACAGACGAATAATTTATGTAAAACCTTTAAGGGCCAGAAGGCCGTGAATAACGTCTCCCTGTCCATTCAAGAGAATTCCGTCTATGGACTGCTCGGTCCGAACGGCGCCGGGAAATCGACAACGCTTAAGATGTTAACCGGCATGCTGCGCCCGACTTCTGGCGAGATTTTATTCCAAGGCAAACCATGGACTCGCAGCGCCCTGTCCCAGATCGGAGCCCTGATCGAATCGCCGCCGCTCTATGAGAATTTAACGGCCAGAGAGAATCTTAAGGTGCGCACAACACTGCTTGGATTGCCGGATTCGCGCATTGACGAGGTCCTGCAAATTGTGGACTTAACGAATACAGGAAAAAAACGGTCCGGACAGTTCTCCATGGGAATGAAGCAGCGGCTTGGCATCGCAATTGCTCTGCTCCATAATCCCAAGCTGCTGATCCTTGACGAGCCGACTAACGGGCTTGACCCGATCGGTATTCAGGAGCAGCGTGAGCTGATTCGTTCCTTCCCGCAGCAAGGGATCACGGTCATTCTGTCCAGCCACATTCTGTCCGAAGTAGAGCAGATTGTCGACCATATCGGCATCATCGCTGGCGGCGTTCTTGCCTATCAAGATGCGGTTACACCTGGACAAAACCTGGAGTCCTTATTTATGCAAATCGCCCGCGAGTACCGGAAGGGAGGGGAATAAGATGCAGACTTACATTCGTGCGGAATATTTAAAAATCAAACGTACTTTTACCAAAAAGTTAATCTGGCTGGCTCCCCTCCTCACCTTGCTGTTATGCACTTTCCTGATGGGAGGCAGACAGATCCAAAGCGCCAGCTACAACTGGTGGTATGCCCTCCTGCTGCCCGGCGCCTTGACTCTAATGTGCGCAGGCGTGATTCTGCCGGATGGTAAAAAAATGAAGTATCGCGCCATCCTTGGATTGCCTGTCAATCCAGCCCGGGTCTGGCTTGGCAAAGTCGGAGCAACCGTCATGCTGCTGCTTGCTGCCTCCATCACCCTGTTTATCGGCGTTACTCTTCTGGGCTTTGTGTTTCCTGCCAGCCTTACTTTAGGAGAAAGCGTCGCAGCCTGTCTTCTGCTCTTCCTTACCTTTATGTGGCAGATTCCGCTCAATTTGTTCCTAACGGACCGGATTGGGATGTTCATGACGCTTATCATCAGCCTGCTCGGAAATGTAGCCTGCATGATCTTATTCGCCACCAAGGCCATCTGGTGGGCTGTTCCCTATGCCATCCCTGCCCGGCTGATGTGCGCCGCGATCGGCGTGTTGCCGAATGGGCTGCCTGTTCCAAGCGGAGATGCACTGCTGGACAAGGGTGTGATTCTGCCGGGTCTATTGATCACCCTGGGACTATTCTTCGTGCTGTCCCTGCTGAGCATGCTTCCTTTCCGCAATCGGGAGGCTAGATAAGATGATCAATTATTATCGCAGTCTCAAGTCGGATTTCATCAAGCTTAGAAGACAGCCGATGCTGCTCGTTCATTTGCTCATCCCCCTCGTGGGGATCGGCATTTTCCTTGCCTATTTTGCTTATACACCTTACTCACAAGCCTCCAAAGTCGAGGGGTACATGCAGGCATTGGCGGCTGCCTTTCCCACCATGATTGGCATTGTCTGCGCCATCGCCGCCGACCAGGAGTCAGCCGCTGGCCAGTATCAGCAGTTCTTAACCCTGCCGAGCCGGCTTGTCCCCTTGGCCAGCAAGCTGAGCCTACTCCTGCTGCTGGGCCTGGGCAGCGTGCTGCTGGCCTCTGCCGGCTTTGGCGCAGGATTTATATATATACTGAACCAATCGCCTTATGGCCTTGGATTCTATGTTATTGCCGCCCTCATCTTGTTCGGAAGCAGTATTCTTCTATATGCGCTGCATTTCTTCGTCAGCCTGCGTTTCGGCAAAGGTGCTTCGATTGGCCTCGGTATTGTGGGGAGCCTGACGGCTGCCCTGCTGCTTACTGGTCTCGGCGATCAGAACTGGATTTACATCCCCTGTGCCTGGGCCGCTCGGCTTGTTACGATCTGGGCACAATACGGGCCAAGCGGGGCTGGATCAGCACCTGCAGCCCTTCTGCTTCAACAGGGAATCCTCCTCTGCGGGGTTGGAACCGCCGCATTCATGGTATTATTAGGGTTATGGTTCCGGCGGTGGGAAGGAAGAAAGTCGCTGGAATAGTAGGTATACAAAGGAAGTGATGGATCATGGCGAATATACTCGCTGTGGATGATGAGCCTGCCGTTCTGGCATTGCTCCGAAATGTTTTACAAAAAGATGGCCATGTCGTCACAGCGATCTCTGCCCCGTCAGAGGTGCTTGAACTCCAGCTTGGTGCGTTCGACCTGATCCTGCTGGACGTCATGATGCCGGAGATGGATGGGTTCACCCTCTGCCGGAATATCCGCGGCAGAGTAGACTGTCCGATTCTATTCCTTACTGCGAAGTCTATGGAGAACGACGTGATGGCAGGGCTCGGAGAAGGTGCGGATGACTATATTATCAAGCCTTTCGGAGCCGGGGAGCTGCGCGCCAGAGTTCATGCCCATCTCCGCAGGGAGAACCGGGAGAAGCGCAATGTACTCTGTATTGGGGAGGTCCACTTCAATCTGTCCGGGAAGGAAATCACCGTGCGGGATTCGGCTATTCCGCTCACCAAGAGTGAGTATGCCATCTGTGAGTTCCTTGCTTTGAACCGGGGACAGGTGTTCTCCAAGGATCAAATCTACGAATCGGTCTTCGGCTTCGATGGGGAAAGTGATTCCTCAACCATTGTGGAGCATATCAAGAACATCCGGGCCAAACTGAGCAGAATGGATGCCACTCCGGTAGAGACGGTATGGGGGATCGGATACCGATGGAAATAACACAGCAGAAGCCCGGACGCAAGCCAACAAAACTCCGAACACTGTTCCTGAGATATTTGACCGTATTCTGCATGGGGACCATTGGCCTCGCCCTGCTGCTAGCCTTAATTCTCTACATATTCATGGTGACCGGCGCGATTTTTCCGGCTAATTTTACAGAGAAGCAGGTAGCCGAGGCGAAGTCCGCGATCTTGGCAGGCCAAGAGCTGCCGAAAGATTCTTCCTATGTTTCGTACAAATATGCAAAGTACAATCTGGATGGAAAGCTCCTGGAGGGGACAATGTCTGCCAAGAAAGGTGCGGCGGCATGGCGGACCCTGCAAAATAGCGACTCCTCCTACAGTTTTCCCTATAACTATATGAAAGTCACACACGGCCAAGAGGTCTACATCTTTCTGTTCTCCATAACAGCACAGTTCAACAGCGAGCTGCTGCGCAGATTCCTGCCCAGTGCGGAGCTCACCTTCTTCGTAATCTTCTGCATCGCTTTCCTCATCGGGGCCGCTCTGCTGGCCTCCTCCTTCGGACGGAAGCTGGCCCGCAAAATGAACGGGCTGCAGGAGGCCACTCAGAAGATCCAACAACAGGATCTTGATTTCTCGATTCAATACAGCGGAATCGCGGAAATTGATCATGTGCTGCAATCTGTGGATCAGATGAAGGAGGCCTTGAAGAACTCCCTTCAGCGGCAGTGGAACCTGGAACGAAGCCGTCGGGAGCAGATCTCGGCTCTGGCCCATGATGTCAAGACACCACTCACCATTGTCCGGGGCAATGTTGAGCTGCTGGCAGAGACGGATCAAACCGAGGAGCAACAGGGTTACACCGACTATATCGCGGAGAGCGCTCGGCAGATGGAGTCCTATATTAAGACATTGATCGAAATTACAAAGACGGAAAGCTCCACCTCCCTTCAGCCTGTAACCCTAAATTTACAGGACTTTATAGACAGAATGGAAGGACAGATGCAGGCTCTGTCTGTTGTCAAGCAGCTCTCCTCAACGGTCACGACCCGCAGTCTCCCGGATACTTTATACGCAGATCCTGTACTGCTGGAGAGGGCCTTGATGAACATTATCTCTAACGCCGTGGATCAAGCCCCGGAGGGGAGCGGGCTTACCCTAATTGTCGAAGCGGTCAGTGACCGTATTCGCTTCAGCGTGCTGGATGAAGGGCCTGGCTTCTCGCCCGAGGCTCTCAAGCAGGCGACCGAGCAGTTTTACATGGGCGATTCCTCCCGAAGATCAAGCGGTCATTACGGGATGGGATTATATATTACAAAATTCATTGCCCATCTGCATGGCGGGAAACTGCTCATCGCCAACTCGGACAAGACAGGCGGCGGACAGGTTAGCATTGAAGTCCCGCTGAAATTATAACCGCGTTGCGGCTAAAGCTTGGATAGACAAAAGAGGAGGAGCTCAAAGGCCCCTCCTCTTTTAGTCATTTTTGATCTTCTATATTTCGATATCATTAGGCGGGCTTACTGCATCTTAATCACTTCCGCTCCAAACTCCAAACACCCGCTGCATATGGCCACTTCTGGCCCTAGGGCCAGCTTGCCGACCTCTTCCTTGCTCTTGCCGCAAAAGGAGCAGGTGTCAGCGTTTCCTGCCGGATTTGCAGGGTTAGGATTCGACGTTCTCTCAACGGCATGATACATTTCATCAATGACAGCCTTCTCAATATAGTCAAATTCCCCCTTAAGCTTCAGCCCAATCGTCGCATAAGCGATGGCCATCCCTTCATAGAAACGCTGTCGCTCCAGCTGTTCACTGTCCTTGGCCTTCTCCTCACATAAATCGCTTAACTTCTCCAGCTCCAGAATAACGTCTTCAATCTTGGCACCTCGAAAGGTCTTCTTCCGGAAATCCTGATCCATGATTGCACCTCCAAAGTTCTTATGTGTACATTTGTACACATTTATGGAGTATTGTATTCAAGAGTGTGTTATTATTTTCCTGCAAATTGTAGATAAAAATAATCTATCACCGATCTATCCCCCCCTATAAAAGCAGCAGATTCCACACATTCTTTCGCTTTGCCAATCAATTCCTCAGATCCGCTCTCTCAGCTCCCTGATATATTCCCGGACCTGATCTTCAGGATGTTGCTTCTCCCAACGATCCAGCAGCCGGTTGATCTCTTCATCCTCGGGGTTTAGCTGATAATAAAAAGACGCCGCCCGAATCTGGTGATGTTCCTCAACAGGCTCACCATCCGGCCAATGGTATTCCTGATGACCCTGCTCATCTGTCGTGCCAATGGCTCCATCCAGCAGTGGAGAACGGCCTTCAAGCCCTTCACCACGAGCAAGCACCTTAAGAAAATCTTCATGCTTCCGGGCGGTATCCGGTGAACAGCGGTATAAGCTCGCGAAGAGATCAAAAGCATCGATCGGATCGTATTCCAGGTTCTCCAGAAAGTGCCGTTCCAGTAAGGAGGCTACCTTCTCGTTCCCCTTCAGGGAGGAAAGATAATAAAATGTAGGCATCTGTGCCTCGTAGCGGAAATCATCGACATGACTCACGATATCCTCCACAATCCGGTCGGTTTGGATACCTTCAGCAGCTAACCGGGTAAGCACCCGCACCGCTTTATACTGCGTCCAATCATATACGCCAAAGGCAACATCATAGAGCATAGGAATGGCCTTCTCCTTGTAGTGGTAGATGATCTCAAATATCGCATCCTGCTGAATATGCAGCCAATCACCTAAGCCCTCGTACTTGCCGGCCAGGCTGTCCGGCTTCTGTAGCGTGCTGCCGAAGAAATAGTTTCTAAACAGCGGAAGCGCCTCTCCCCCCAGCATCCCCGCCCATTTCCTTGCCTCCTCGGTAAACGACTCCTGCTGATCATACAGCCCGCCCACACTAAGGATTGCCTCGGGAACCGCCGTATCCAAATCTATCTTGTCTATCTTAGCGTCAGTCTCTTCCTTTTTCCTGCCAAAACTAAAAAACTTCATATGTATTCACTCTCCTATTTAATTTTGATAGAATCGCATCCCTATCTACCTAGCATTCATTTGATCTCATTTCTAGTCAGAAGTTGGGCATGATAGTAGCCTGACTTCCCCTTGATAAGTAGTACCGCCTTTATACCGTCACCCTATGAATTTCATCCCCGATCTGTAATGCAGCCTCTCCCTCCGGGTCTGCTACTGCGACATCTCCCACCTCATACAGCTTGTAGCCTATATTCTTTATCTCCCCCACCTTCATCCCAATCCTGCCTTCGAAGACCTTAGGATCTACGGGGTCTGTGGATATAGTATAGAGTCCCCCGGCAAAATATAAATACTTCGTGTATGGCGCTAAGGGCAGCGGTTGATGCTGCAGATCAATACCCGAAAACCGATGCCGGTTCATTTCACAACCTGTCAGTACAGAGACAAAAGCTACTAAGCATACCATCATATAAGCACTGAGTTTTTTCATATGGCGATCTCCTAAAGTACATTTACATTTTTAGAAAATAGTCTGTTCCGTTCACCCACCAGTACCTTTCCCGCGCAGGGACTTTTTCCAAGAAATCCTCGTACTTTCCCGTCCAACCCTCGGGAACATAGCATTCAAAAGAAGCTGGCTCGGGAAACATTGACCACAAACGCCGATGATCAAAGTCCACGAATAAGGCCGGGATATATTCAAGCAGGTCATTTTCCAGATCTGTATTCATCTCAACTGCCTTCTGGAATCCCTCTCGCAGTTTATTCGTACTTACTTGAAACTCCCTAATTTCATGTAGAAAATCTCCCGCCGAGCCTTCATCTAATATCGGAATATTGAACCGTTCGGAATAATCCCCTTGGTTAGGCAGTGGGTAGCCTTTATCCAGGAACGCATTCTCCCATTGAATGAGATCCATGAACCAGTATTCCTTCTCCGTAACATACCAGCACCAGCGATCCTTAAATCTGACTGCAACGATGATATTTTCAGCATAACTTATATTTACCTTCAATAAGATCACCTTCCAGATGGGTTTGAAATATAACCTGCGTTCCTCAAAAATTGTTGTTATTTAGCTATACCTGATAATATAGTCAATGAAAAATAGAAAAGGAGGTTATCCATTGCCACAAGGACTTATACACCATATTGAACTATATGTTTCAAATTTGAAAAACTCTGTTGACTTTTGGGGTTGGTTTTTACAAGAATTAGGATATGAGCCTTATCAAAAGTGGGATAGTGGACAAAGTTGGAAAACTGGAGAATCCTACATTGTTTTCGTTCAAACCGATGAAAGATTTATGGACATACCTTATCATAGATGTCGAGTAGGTCTCAATCATATTGCGTTTCATGCAAGCTCCCGTCAACAAGTTGACGAAATGACAAGAAAGTTAACAGAAAAAGGTGTAAATATTCTTTATACGGATAGACATCCCTTTGCTGGAGGAGAAGAGCATTACGCTGTTTATTTCGAAGACCCGGACAGAATTAAGGTTGAATTAGTAGCACCTTGAGGGGCTTTCATTGACTCATTTTGTAACCTTTTTAATTCATCATTTCAAAGGCGCTCCCTCCAATAGGGCTCTCCAGAATAATTAGCCCTAAAAGGGGTGTGCCAGATTCCGAATCTAAAAATATTTTTGCTTCTCCTGATTGAATCTTTCCAGTTCGTTTCTCCTTATAGTATAAATAGTCGAACTATGCTCAAATTAAGTCCCTATGACTTCGACAAGATAATCGGACCTTCCGTATGTAAAGTTGTGATTGATTCAGAAAATAATGTGAGATAACGAAGATAACAATAAACAGATCAATCATTCTGGTATCTGATCATAATTGAGCTGCTCAACATAACGCGATAGCATTATTTAGGTTATAAAATTCAAGCATTAATGTACGTACAATAAAATTAGGCGCCCCCTTAAAGAGAAAACTTATTCATAGTGAATAAGAATTTCAAAATCACCATTTGGACAAAAAACACCAGGATGTTTCCCGCTATTTTTACCTAAGAAATTTAAGTATTCACCGCATTTAGGACATTTGACTGTTTCACCCTTCATGAGTTTCTCTCTTATTGTTTGAATAACTACGATCTCACCTAGAATCTCTTCATGGCTTCTTTTTTTCATATGCTCCTCCTTAACAATTAACTATATGGCAATTCAGGATAAAGATCCTTAACCTTATAGGGAAAATTGCTTTGCTCCACGCATAAACGAAACGATCTCCGCTCGTTGGGTACCCTTGATTTTCAATCCTACGTGGGTAACTTCATGAATGATCGTTTCAGCAGTTTTACTTAGTGATTGTGTATTCTTGACATAAATAATCGCAGTGTTTCCTCTGTAGTACCTCTGAGTCATCCCGTTAAGTATATCTTCCTAAGCGAGATTCCTTAGTTCAACAATACAATGAGGAAGCAAGAATAACACAAAACAGGTCTTTTATGGTTAAAATGACCATAATTGACCTGTTTTGTACAACGTAACGGTAATGATGTGTGTAGAAACAAATGAAAAACTTTATATGGGTATAACACGGTTTAAATAGTTAAATACGTTATTGGTTGATGGGTTTCATTTTAAGAATATCGTACTAAAAAATTGCTATCTGTTTCATGGCTGTCAGCTCTTTAGTGGCGTATTTCCCATCTTCATACGGTTCATAAACTATAACTGTAATTTTAACTTCGTATTCTCCTGGCAGTAACTCTGATTCATCGTGATCAGCCACATCTATAATCATGTATTTTGGGGTGTGCTCAGTAATGGTAAAGGTATACTTAGGAAGGCTTAATGTCGAAGCTATAAATGAACCGTAAGTTTCTTTTCCATTTTTATACAGCATAATTTCCTTCATATCAATCTTGTCAGATATTGTTTTTTTTGTATCAGATGATATTTCCAATACTATCGGGATTGATTTATTTAATGCTCTGTATTTAAAGCCTTCTAATAAATGGATTGATAATCTCATACTTATTGCCCCCTAAAAAAATCATAATACTGTTGAAACCATTGAAGGTCTTCGTCAGAAAGCCCCATCCTTTTCCCTTGCCAAATATTTGTCGATGTTGCGTATCTCTCAGCTTGTTCAACAGGTAATGCCATAAACTCCTTCCTTCCCAACTTAAGGGACTGTCTATAGTGCTTAATCTCATGCAAAATTGTATTAGCCATCATTTTGGCATTGCCGAAATTCTTATTTAATTCTAAAATCGGCTCACCTTTTGCATTAAACTTAAACATTCCTAATGTATCTCCTGTTTGACTAAAACTACGATTAGTGGTTTCGTATAATTTCCTTATCTCATCTGCATAGTTCTTACCAAACGCCTTCTCAATCTCCATAAATGCTAAATCTACTTTTTTGGTATTGCTCAATCCTGCAAAATTTTCATCGAATGTCCCAACAAAATCGGATGGATTAAGTGGTTTTTTTGCATACCAATTAACCGCCGCCACCTCACCCGGCGGCTTCGCCTCGACCTTCGGCCGGTTGAAGGCCTCTTTAATCTTGTTGCTTGCACGAGCCACCACTTTAGAGACGGCGTTAAAGATAAAAGTGCCGCCCACATCCAGCGCGCCTGCGGCCACTGTGTTCACGCTTACTCGGCTGGCGCGGTCTCCCAAGCTCTGGGGACCGTCCTCCCGGTAATCCGTAAGGGCATCCGAAGCTTCGGATGCGGTGCTGTAGATCGCCTCAGCGGTCATACTGCGCACCACGGTCGGGGACAGCTTGGACAATACCCCCGGCGTCTTCATTCCTTTTAAAAACTTGAAAGGCAGCATAAATCCCACACCGACTCCAACGTACTCCCCAAGCTTTTTTACCGTACGGGTCATCGAAGGGATCTGGCGTATTTTCCGGCATCGGGCCCGCGATTCGCTCCCCGATCGTCTTCGGTAGACCTAGGGCTGCCGTATTAATGGCGTTCACCACCATATTAGAGCCGCCAACAAACAGGTTGGCCACAAATTGATTCCCGATCCCGCTCTCATACCGGCGCATCTTGTCATTCCACTCTCGATCTTGCCGATCCAGCTCATCCTTGATCTCATGATAACGACGATCCTGTTCCTCTTTGGAGAGCTTGCCCCAATATGTATTCTGTAGTCTCTGTTGTACCTCTGGATCATCCCGGTTAAGTATGTCTTCTTCGGCTGAGGCTTCTTAGTTTTTCAAAAATATAGGTCGTGTCTGAAAACTCTCATTAAGTCAATTTGAAGATGGCAGCTACGTATACAAACGCCAAGAATGATTTGGCCAACTTGTCGTAACGAGTAGCCACACGACGAAAGTGTTTGATTTTATTGAAAAAGCACTCCACTAAGTGGCGCTCTTTGTACCGATACCAATCGACTTTCCACGGGTTTTGACTATTCGTTTTAGGTGGGATAGTGTAGGATGCCTGCTTAGCTGTAATCCACTTCCGAATGGCTTCGGAGCCATAGGCTTTGTCGCCAAGAATATGACTCCCTGTAATATCAAGCTTCTGAAGTAAATCGATCGCTGGAACGGAATCGTAGACTTGACCACCCGTTAAAAGAAAAGCAAGGGGATTTCCTAATCCATCGACAACGGTGTGAAGTTTGGTTGTCTTTCCGCCACGACTGACGCCGATGTGCTGGCTCACTTCGTATCCTGGGGCGTTTTTTTTGCACCAGCACTATGTTGATGAGCTTTGACCGATGTAGAATCAATGCTCAAGTTTTCAAAGTCAGGTTCGACCTGAAGAGCTTGGAAGATCTCAGCAAGCAGTCCGGTATCTCGCCACTTACAAAAGCGACTGTAGACCGTTTTCCATGAACCATAGCGTTCCTCTGGTAGATCCCGCCAAGCAGCACCACTTCGAGCGATCCATAGAAAAGCGTTAAACATGGTTCGTTCACTTAATTTTGATGGACGTCCTGTTGTGTAGGGCGGAAACATGTCCTTAATTTGATCCCACTGTTCATCGCTTATTTCGTACCGTCTTTGAATCATGCTTAATGCTCCATTCGTTTCCCTCAAATCTTACCATTTTATTTAGTTTTCAGACACACTCTAGTTAAAAAGTGATAATAACAAAAAAATAGGTCAATCATGATGGTATCTGACCATAATCGACCTGTCCAACGTAAGGTTATTAGGTATGAAATCCAAGTATTGATATGTGCTTACAAACGAAATAACGAAATCTTTATACGGGGTATTAGAGGGGTTATATGTGTTATCAGTTGAATGATAGGTTCATTCGTCACCCACCCCTCCAAAAAAGGAAACCTTGAAAGGCATGACACCAATCAAGGTTCGAAATAAATATTTAACCTTCCTGATGTTCCGTTTTCGCTAAATCAATCGCCACGGCTAGTTTAATTTGAAATATTTTACTCAACCGTTTTTGGAATTCCTTCAGATTGTAAGTTTCAATTAAAGGAACTTCCGAATGATTGACTCTACTAATTTCAACTTTAGCGATTTTATCAATGTCAACCAAAATAGTGTATATATCCTCGCCTTGTTCAGGTGTCCAATTCAAAATATATGCACTTTTTAATTCTCCAAAAGTAACCCTTAACACATTCATTATTATTTCAGCTTTTCCGTCTTTAGCCAAAACCAAATTTGAACCCTCTAGTTCCTTTCTAAAATCTTGTTCTTGTTTACTTCCTTTGAGTTTCATTTTATCACTCCCGGTGTAGCAGTAACTAGATTTCCATGCTTATCGGTTAATACAGTCATAATATTTGTTGGAGAACCACTAAACTTGTCAATTCCTATGTTAGAGTCTAAAGTAACTTCCCTCACATATCTTGCTTGTTTTTCAATTGACCCATCTGCTAACTTTATATCTGAATATAAAACTCTTGAAACTGGTGTACTCACAACTTCTTTACTTTGAAGAATGCTCTTTAGTTCATCAGGTTTAACCGAGAATTGGGAAGCATTCTTATTGGGGTTAAAATGCCTATCTAGTACATGGTTAAATCCTGCTCCTTCCTCTGCACTTCCATTTCTTAAGTTTATTCTTGACTGAACTATAGGGGGCATTCCATCAATCTTACCCGTCCCCTCAACCGCCTTAACCTCCGCTACCTCACCCGGCGGCTTCGCCTCGACCTTCGGCCGGTTGAAGGCCTCTTTAATCTTGCTGCTTGCACGAGTCACCACTTTGGAGACGGCGTTAAAGATAAAAGTGCCACCCACATCCAGCGCGCCTGCGGCCACTGTATTCACCGTTACTCGGCTGGCGCGGTCTCCTAAGCTTTCGGAGCCGTTCTCCCGGTAATCCGTAAGGGCATCCGAAGCTTCGGATGCGGTGCTGTAAATCGCCTCAGCGGTCATACTGCGCACCACGGTCGGGGACAGCTTGGACAATACGCCTGGCGTCTTCATTCCTTTTAAAAACTTGAAAGGCAGCATAAATCCCACACCGACTCCAACGTACTCCCCAAGCTTTTTACCGTATGGGTCATTGAAGGGATCTGGCGCACTTTCCGGCATCGGGCCCGCGATTCGCTCCCCGATCGTCTTCGGTAGACCCAGGGTTGCCGTATTAATGGCATTCACTACCATGTTAGAGCCGCCAACAAACAGGTTGGCCACAAATTGATTCCCGATCCCGCTCTCATACCGGCGCATCTTGTCATTCCACTCTCGATCTTGCCGATCCAGCTCATCCTTGATCTCATGATAACGACGATCCTGTTCCTCTTTGGAGAGCTTGCCCCAATATGTATTCTGTAGTCTCTGTTGTACCTCTGGATCATCCCGGTTAAGTATATCTTCTTCGGATACATAATTTTCAGGATTATACGGCATAAGCATAGGTTTACTCTGCTCAGATTTAGCAGGGCGTACGGCACCCTGAATCGGAATATTACCAATTCCGATTAAATACGCACTAGTAAATGGTGAACCAGGGAACAAAGACCGCAGCTGGCTGACCGAGGATTTATTCACCAGGCCTTTCTCCAGCTCTGCATATTTCAGCGCCACTCCTGCCAGCGCCTTCTCCTTCTTACGAAGCAACTCGGAGATCCTCAGTGCCAAGTCACGAACTTCGTTCCGCATCCGTTCCGCTTCATGAACCGCAGACTGGACATAAGACTCCGGGTGATACTTGACTATTGACGAGAGAAGCTCCTTAATTTCACTGCATTTCCCTATGGCGGCTTCCCCAAGGTTTTGCTCCAGACGCTTCATTCCATCGGCCAGACTTTTTACTTGGGCGGGGTTCACTTTTTGGTCCATTTGAATCTCCCCTTACATCTTGTAAAAATCAATGATATCTGTCAAGGCAGTCTCAGCAGCTTTACGCATCAACAGCATGTTCGCCCGGTCCGGCTTCATAACGGTCACCCAGGTTCCCGACGAACTCCTGACACAGGTAAACAGCGCCTCGCAAAGGCTGCCGCTATGCTCCGCCAGATGATACCCGCCAATGACCTTGGCGTCCGGATTCTCATAATAAGCGTCCAGTAGATCGCCCACAGTCTCACCACCCAAATCATAGGGCTCCAGCAGAATAGCCGCACTCTTCCTGGCTCCAGCCGCGGCGAGTGTCAGCACCTCGCTGAGCAGCTCTGCGGGCAGTACGAGCTCAACTTCTGCTGCCGCCGTCTCCTCAGAGAGCATAAATTGCTGCTCCAGTAATGTCCGGACATCCTTAGGATCTTTATTAACTTGAATAAACAAGGTGTCTTCACCCTGCATCTGTGTACAAAATCCGGACTTCACATGAATGAAGCTCAGTGTCATCGCATCCTCATTCTCGACAAGGGAGGCGTATACCTGATCCGGCCAGGAAATGATGGCGATCGCCTCAGCCAGCTTCTCATCAATGTACCACTCTCCGTGATCCGTCCGCGTCAACGAGCCCTTTTGTTCCAGCTTCGCTGCGACACGCCGCCATTTGCTCCGAAGCTCCTTCTCATTGAGGCCTGCTGTCACATCCTCCATACCAAGAACAGACTCTGCCCCCGCAATCATGCACAAAAAATATAACTCTTCCTTATGAAGCACTATCTGCACATCCACCGCCCCCAAAAAGCCACTATAACTAGCTTAGTTTAGCAGTTAGCAGGGTGGGTAACAATAACTTAAATGGTTATTATCCCCAAAAATAAACCAATATAACTATTCATTTCGTTCCAATTGCGTACATGCCTTAGTCCATATTTTGGGGCCCCGGAAGTACACAAAATAAACAAAAGGACCGGAGTATCCGGCCCTCTTCTCAGTACGTAGTTATATTAAGTAGATCACAAATGAATATCTTAGTCCTTATACGGATCGAATTCATCGGCTCCTGCCATACATACCCCGATAGGCTTCAGCACATGCAGTACCTCAATCGTCTCCGTATGCGCCTCCAGCACCTCCTGCAGCTTCCGGTAGACGAACGGGCTCTCGTCCGTACCCGCACCGCGGAGCTCGACGCCGAAGTCTCGCACGGCATCCAGCATCTGCCGGGTCGAGATCTGACCGCCGCTGCGCGAGCGGGTCTTCCAGTTCATCTTGCCGGCCGCCTGGGTCCGGCTCATGATGCGGCCAGCGCCGTGCACGGTGCTGTAGTAGGATTCGCGATTCTCGGCGGAATCCTTCCCGCGGACGATCACCGAGATATCGCCCATGCTGCCGCCAATAAAGCCGAGCTGTCCGGGTGCCGACGGGGTCGCTCCCTTCCGCACCACGATGACGTCCTTGCCTCCATGCGTTTCTTTCCACGCAAAGTTATGGTGATTATGCACCTCGAAGTCTGACTCAGCGCCCAGAATAGACAGCACCTCACGGGTGACGAAGTCGCGCCCGGCATAAGCATAACGTCCGGCCAGTTTCATGGCCCGGTAGTACATCTCGCCAAGCTCGCTGCTCAGCTCAAGCAGTACGGGCGGCTGGTCCATCGACTCCCCAGGCGCCTTCCCCAGGAAGTCGCGGCCGGCCGCCAGATTCAAGAAGCCGCTCGCTGTCTTATGGCCAAAGCCGCGGCTTCCAAAATGATTCCCGACCCACACCCGGCCGGTTCCCACTTCCTCGAACAGGTCAACAAAGTGATTCCCGCTGCCGACAGTGCCCAGCTGGTTACGGGCCAGCGTCTTCAGCTGGTCGTGCTCCTTCCTCCCGATAGCCTCGTACACTTTCCAATCCGGATCATCGAACAGCTCATGGTCGACCTTAATTTGATTGACACGCCCTACACCAAATGAGATGTGGCGCGAGATTTGATCCATCAGCTGCGCCAGGCCCGGCTTGACGTCCTCCACATGCAGATTCGTCCGCACCGCCTTATTGCCGCAGGCGATATCATATCCAACTCCGGAGGGCGAGATTTGCCCGTCGTAGACAACCACCCCGCCAATCGGCTGGCTGTAGCCCTTATGATGGTCCGCCATCAGCAGCGCTTGGATCACGTTTCCCGTGCGGGCACACATCTTCGCCTGCATAAGCGCATCCTCTTGAGGCTGTCCCCAGACACGCACACCCTCTATATTTTGATAAGCCACAACAGCTTCAACTCCTATCATGTATCGTTCTTAGATGCCCTTGGCTTCCTTCAGCTGCCGGATGGACTCTTTCACAGTCTCGTTGGGCTCCTTGGCAGATAGCTCGGCCAGCGCATTCGTAATTCCATCACCCCACACAGCGAGCTCCCAAGACTCCAGTGCCTTGACTGCCATATTCCGGTTATTCATCACCGGGCTGTTCAGCCCTGTAAAAATCAGCTTCTTGCCAAGCCCTTCATATGCGCCCAGGCTCTGCAAAATGCTTACCAGACAACGATGGGACTCAAATCCCGGGCCGAACCCAGTCTCATCCGCCGGACCTGTGGCAATTTCCTGAAGGGGCAGATGGGCTTCGGCGAACTGTACCAGCTTCCCAATCCGCTCCCGCTCCTGCGATTTCATAAGCTCCTGATAAAGGGAAGCCTCAAGCGGATTTCTGCTCAGCCGGTCAAAGAGCAGCTCCCAAATATCCATGCCCAGCCTGCGGGCACAGGTTACAGCATAATAGTGCTCTGCGCCTGTTCCGTCTGACTGCTTCAGGGTATGTAGTATTTTCCCCGTCCAGTCCGGCAGGGAGATGAGCTTCACACACACCGCAAGCCCATCCTGCCGCAGCTCTGCCGTCCAGCCCGTCTCCATTCGATGTTCCCAGCGGTCTGGGTCTTCCTCTTCCAGGTAATCCTTCAGATCTATCAAGGTAAGCAGATGCTTCAGGGACAATTCACGCTGTGCCGCATGACGCAAGTAGGCAGTAATCGCGGCAGACGCATACTCATAATCATCCATCTCCTCGGCTGGACCGCCGTTCAGCAGAGCTTGCAGAATATCTGTCGCTCCTTCAAACAGCTCCTGATCCAGTTCCTGCGCAGTTAGCGCGGCATGCAGCTCCCCATTCATGGCGCAGGTCCAGGCCAGATACTCATCCATGATGCGATTCTGACAGCCATCGCGAAGCAGCCAATCCTTGATCTTCTGGCTGTTCGGCTCAAGCCGTTCAACGATATGTATCTTCCCCCAGCCATCTACCTTCTGCGCCAATTTGAACAAGGTGTCATTGCTGTTCTCCAGGCCATTTTGAATGGCCACTACAGCATACAGCGTGAATTCATCATGTCTGCCCAGGGTGAAGATCAGCTCCTGAACCGCCTCAGCTGACTGGCTGTCGAAAAGTCCCAGAAGGGCGATGCCGAACTTCACCACATTGCGGTGCGCCCCATGCTCTGCGAACCACTTAGCTTCATAATATAGGGGCCCGGGCTTGATACCGGAAGTCTCGCGAATCCCTCTTAGAATGGTATCTATATTACTGATCAGCAGCTGATCCTGAATAAGCTTCTCATAGGTCGCTTTGCGGGTCTGGTCTGACGGGCTCTGAGTCTGCTGTACAAGCAGATTCAGCAGCTCCTGAATGTCCTTGTCCGGGTCAGAGCCAGCTCCGTGATGCGCTATAATACCGTCCATCCCGCCGGCCACGAGACGCATTTTATCCCCGGCCCAAAACTCCTCATCGTCCGGCAGATCGCCTTCAAGCGGCCCGTCCTGCTCCCGGATTTTATCACATATATAGGCATAGATCGAAGGTCTGCCTTCCCAAGGCAGCTCGTTCTTACGCTTGAACCATTGCATCATCATTCATCTTCCTTTCCCCATACTTCCTGCAGCGTCAGCCGGAACTCCCCATCGAGCCTGCTGTCCAGATCCCCGGCCCCGGAAGGCATTCCAGCTGCCAGCTGCTCATAATAAATGATTTGCGCTTCCAAGTAGCCGTTAATCGGTCCGATTCTCGGCTCCATATCCAGCTCCTCGCCCGCCTTCTTGCGGGCCAGCAGCTTCTCAATCGCTTCGCCCAGCTCGCTGCCCTCCGGGATGAGAGCTTTGACAAGCGTGCCGAATTCAATTGGCGGCAGGCTGCCGAACTGCTCAATCCATGCACAAGCTAGAATTGGGCGCAGCACATAGAAATACTTCTTGATCTTGACCTGATCGCCCTGCAAATAGTCCCTGTAATTTCCCTTAGCCATATGCAGATAATGGTACATTGAGGATTTTGGCGAAAAGGTAAATGGAGAGAGAGCCCGAATCCGCTCGGCTGTCTCTCCCTCCTCCATATAGACCATTGGAGACTGCAGCCATTCCATCAGGGGGGGATTGGACTTCAGGAACAGCCTCAGCGCCTTTTTCAAATCCCAGCCATGGATATCCAGCATGTCACTGATCGGGCGCTCGATCACATCTCTTTTTTCAAATATGGATAAATACCACTCCACCGGCCGCACATAGATAAATCTCACGTCGTAATCGCTGTCCTGTGAAGGGAAGCCCCATGCCCGGCTGCCTGATTCACAGGCATACAGAATGCGGACATGCTCCTCCTTCTCAATCCGGCGAAGCTCTCTTCTTATCTTCTCATTCATGTCAGTCATCACGGTTTTCCTCCTACTCCTCTACCATATCCTGCTTATCCTTCTCCTGCCCCAGCTCCATAGAGGATACACGCTGGGTCATAGCCCCATATCCCTGCTGAGCCTGAGCGATAAATGACAATACGCTGTCACTCCACCCGTAAATATAGAACGTATTTGGATCCTGGCTCGGAACCATCGCGCTGCGGTACGGAGAAATGTCCACGATAAACGCTTTGACGTCCCGGCCCATCTTCGCGCGGTACCGCTCCAGCTCCCGGTAGAATGGGCTGCCGCTGTTCTGCTGCTCATCGGTGATGATGATGATCTGATCCACCTTCTGCCCCTCCTTGAGCAGCTTGCGCACGGGTGCGCCGGTGTCCGTTCCGCCGCGAGCACGGATTCGCTCCGCTTGGGACAGAATGCTGTCCCGGCGGGAAGGCTTGGCATCTTCCACCTGGGTATCGAACAGCCAGAACAATGAGTTCCCGTTAGTTTTCTTATATAAAGCCAGGGCGAATACAGCGCCAATCTCTAAATATTGACCGGTCATCGACCCGGAAATATCAAGGAAGATCGCGGTACGGCCGCTCAGTTCAGGCAGATTGTCGAAGGTAAGATCGACAGCCTCCCGCAGCGCATCGCGGATCTCTGCATGCTCTACCTGGCGGAAGGCGGTCACGAAGCGGAAAGGCAGAATCTTCGCCTTCTTCAGCGACGCTGCATCGGTCAGACGGCTGATCGCATACTCCATATTCTCCTGCTGATCCAGCACCCCTGCCCGCTGCAGCGTATTCAGATGACGCAGCAGCGCAAAGGTAGGCATCTGGTGCAGCAGCGCCTCCCAGATGGCCCTGGTTGGCTTGATCGCACCTGTCACCGCCTCGTACGGAAGCTTCCCTCGCTCGATCCAGCCGATGCTCTCCTCCTCGCTGGAAGACAGCTTCAGTTTCTCCAGAGCCTCTACCTGCGGCAGCAGGCCGAGATTCGCCTCATGCCCCCGCAGATAGCGGAAAAGTGCCTGCTGCTTCAGATCTGCCGGCTTTGGATGCGCTGTGGCGATGGCATCCCCGAGGCTGTAGCCCCGGCCCCGGCCGTTATACTTCATCGCCCAGTATTCGGTCGTCATGGACAAGAAGCGGCCAATCTGGCGCTTGACGGCCCGCCCGCCTTCGCCGCGGCCAAGCCCCTTCAGGATGGTCAGGAAGTCGAACAGGTCGGACGGAATCCTTACAATCTTCAGAAAGATCAGTGCGAACAGATCGGGACGTATTCCTGACAGAACCGCCAGCCCAAACAGCGGCTGCAGTCTCATGAAGCCCTCGCTGCGCGCGTAGACCAGGGCTTTGGCCATAAAGTCCGGGTTGCTGTGTGCCATCTCCTGGTGCAGCCCTGCTGACTCCTCCAGCAGCTCCTGTTGGTCCGCATAAAAGGTATTGCTCATTGTATTCGTCAACAGCATCTGCAGGTATTGCTCCTCTACAGATCGTGTATATGCAGGATAATTCTCTCGATTCATTGTATTCGGTCTAAGGGAACCAAACAGCTTTTTTGCTGTACTCATTGTCCTTGCCCTCCTTCATAGTAATCGGTGAGGAATCGAGTGAAATAGGCTGACTGCAGGAGTCGAACCTGCCATATTGCCCGGGTAATGCTGTTTGCTCGATGAAGTTCGAAGGAGCCCATTCCGGCGCCTCACCAGATCATGTTCATGTTTGTACTTAAAAATCTGTTGTACTATAAGCGAGGAAATTTGTTAAGAAGGCAGCTGATGCCGATATACGGCACCTATATACTTAACCCAAATAAGTCGAAGAAGCCCTCTTTGGCGCCTCGCTTTGCAGCAAGCGGTGGTACGCACACGCTTTTGGATCATTCTGGCTCTAGTCTTTTTTATACAGAATCAAAATGGGCACCAAGTGCATCCGTGTTACTGAAAACTGTTTATGTATGGCATTACCGAGGAAGTTCAACTGGAAAGGCACATGCTGCTCTACCCCTGAGCTATTCCCCCATGGGGAAGTTGGATTCGAACCAACGACCTGCCGATTAAAAGTCGAAGTATCCCTTCCGGGCGCCTCGGTAATGGAGGTGGCCTCCCGGCTCTTGCCGCGCCGCCCTGCTGTATCTATCTTCGCTGATTTTCTCTTTAACGAACATGGCGAAAGTATTACGACTTTAGAGAAGTTTTCCATTTTCTCCTCTGCTGTTACAATAATAGATAGCGTAATGCTTGAACGGAGGTAAACGTAAAGTGGCCAAAGAAAGCTTTGACAAAGAAATTCAATTCCTGCGCATGCTCGTGCTGACGAGCGGTGCCTACAGCAGACAGCAGTTCGCAGAGAAGCTCGGCATCTCGGTCCATACCTTTGACAAGACGCTGCGTAAGCTGAAGGACATGGTCGGCACGCTGTATCAGCAGCTTCCCGAAGAGCAAGGCAGAGAGTTGGCCGAGACAATTCGCTATAGCTACTATGATTCCACCGATCCCATGCTGCTGTTCCTATTCCGGGCCAAATCGGTCAAGGAATCAGAGAGCGAACGCATCTCGTTGCTCCTCGCCGCCCTGAACGATGAGCCGCACACCGCGTTGGAGCTGCTGGACATTTGCTGCGGCGGCCTCGCTCCGGATTCCGCCATGCCGGATGAGAAGACGATCCGCTCGGATCTCAAATACTTGGAGCAGGTGGGTGTCATCTGGCGGGAGCCAGGGCCGCGTCCTTACCGATACCGGCTTCATAACGATCTGATTCTGGAGCTATCGGAGGAAGAGCTCTATGACCTGTATGACTTTGTAGACGTTATGGCCAACACCCAGGTGCCGTCGGTGCAGGGTTACCTGCTGCGTGACGGGCTGAAGAAGCATTTTCTGCGCCATGATGCCGAGACTCACGCCACCGAGCCCTTTCTATATAAATATCATTACTACTCGCGAATTTTGGACGAAGCCCACTTGTTCACTCTGCTGAGTGCGATCCGCAGCCGGGAGAAGGTGCGCTTTCTCTATTTCTCACCCAAAGCAGAGAAAAGCTATGCCGCCCGCAATACAAATCCCTTGTTCGAACGGGAAAGCGTGGGCAAAGAGGTGAAGGTGCTTCCGCTTAAGGTCATTTATGACCACCAATACGGCCGCTGGTATCTGCTCGCAAATGGCCGGGAAGGAATCCGTAAATACCGGATGGAAGGCATGACCCAGATTCAGCAGTCCAAAGCTGTAACGGAGGAATTCTATCAAGAGAAGAGCAAGGCGCTCGCCGACAAAATGCAGTTCAGCTGGGTCATTGACACTGGACGCCCGGTAAGGGTTCGGGCCAGGTTCTACAGCCCCGGAGCTGGCCTTAATAATTTTGTGAAGGAACGGGTCTTGCTGCAGGGACAATGGGGAGACATTGTAGAGGAGGATGAGCTGTCTTTCATCTACGAGATTACCGTGAATGGAACGACTGAGATCAAGCCTTGGCTGAGAAGCTTCGGGTCCAGCTGCGAAATTCTGGAGCCTCTTCAGCTGCGGAGGGAAATGATTGAGGAATGGAAGGAGATTCTGGCTTACTATGAACCTGTTTGAGAAAATCTTTAACTACCAGCTGCTCTCCCGTCTCGAAGACTCCGGAACCTTTATGGTTACAGCACACGAGCGATCCTGGCTGAAGACCATGCTGCAGCATCCGGCTGCCGCGGAAGCGTTCACGCCCGAGACGCTGCTTAAGCTTCAGTCTATCCTGGAACAGGACCCAGTCATGGATACACCCGAGCACCTGATTGAGAAGGTTCGCAGCCGGGAGAAGCAGGTCTACCACCCGCTGCTGCGCCCTCTGCGCAGATTGATTATGAATAGGCAGGGCGTAATGCTATCCTACGAGATCAAAGGCGGACGGGTTCAGGAGAACCAGGTCGGCCTGCCTTATAAGCTTGAATACTCCATGGTGAAGAGAGAGTGGTATCTGCTGTGGGCTCATAACCGCCATCAAGCATTCATGCGGACCAAACTGGAGAAGATAACTGCCGCGGAGCCTGCAGGGATGAGTGCAGCCAGGGCAGAGAGCCTCCTTAGTCTCATCAGCGAGACGCTGGAAGCGCGCAAAAGTGAAGCTGTCATTGAGGTCGTCCCGGAGTACAACCGGGAGCTGTCCCGGATTCTATATGCCCTCTCCAGCTTTGAGAAGGATGTGGAATACGATGCCGAACGGGACATGTATACAGTTACCGTGTGCCTGATGGCGGATGAACAGGAGTATTTGCTCTCCAAACTTCGTTTTCTCGGGAAGCGTGTAAAGGTTGTTCAGGGAGATTATTTGCAGAAACGGATGCTGGAAGCAGCAACCAAATCGCTGGGACGATATGGAGTGACCCCTGCGGAGGCTGAAGCCAGTCCAGCAGCAGTCTGTGACTAATTTACAAAAAATGGTTCATTATTCACTTGAGCAGGACAAGAAGTATCTTTAAAATGTGAACATATTCACATCATTAACGAAAGAAGGTTGCTTCTTATGTCTTCCTTATGGAAAAATGGCCTGTTAGCTTTACTTCTAGTTCTAGCGGCCGGATGCTCGAATGCGAACTCACCCTCAGACTCAGCTTCCTCCGGGACTGCGGATACACAGTCTGCGAGCACAACTTCTCCCCCAGCGCACACTGCTTCTCATGATCCCCATTGGTCCTATGAAGGCGAGACCGGCCCCGAGTATTGGGGGGCGCTCTCGACAGATTTCGAGACCTGCAAGAAAGGCAGCAAACAGTCCCCTATCAATATTGACCACAGTCAACTCACGAAGCAAACGAACTTGAAACCTGTGGAGATCCATTATCATAAGGCCAAAGCAACCATCCAGAATAACGGCCATACCATCCAGGTGGCCCTTCAGGACAAGGATAACTATATCCTGCTGGATGGTACCAAATACACGCTGGCACAGTTCCATTTCCACCATCCCAGCGAGCATCAGCTGGACGGCAAGAACGCAGAGATTGAGCTGCATTTTGTTCATAAAAGCGATGATGGCCGAAGTGCTGTGCTCGGCGTTCTGATCAAATCTGGAACGGAGAACGCCGCCTTCAAGCAAGTTTGGAGCCATCTGCCGGCAAAAAGCTCGGAGACCGCTAACGAGCTGAAGGAGCAAATTGCACTTACCGATCTGCTTCCGGCGAACCTTCACTCTGTCCGCTACACCGGCTCTCTAACCACCCCGCCTTGCAGCGAGGATGTTAGCTGGACGGTGCTGGATCATCCGATTCAGATGTCCAAAGAACAAATCGCCAAATTTGCAGCGCTCTTCCCGGACAATCACCGCCCTGTTCAGCCGCTCGGTGACCGGACGGTAAGCACAGAAGGATAAGCGGTTTAAGACATAGGGGTCTGCGTTCACGGCTGTTAGAGAGATTTCTCGCCTAACGCCCGGATCGCAGACCTTATTTTATGTATTTTCAAATCCGCAGATCGTTCTGCCCCCTGCTCTCTAACCACAGCTCTTGGATTAACCTCTACCTCGTACCCCTTATCGCTCATTGCCTGCGCGAACCAAGCTGCGCTCTCGCTGCCGGGAGCCGAGCTCCCCAGAAGATACTCCTGGGCAGATCACTCGCTCCCCAGTGAGTGTAGTACAGCTCATAACTTTTGTCTTGAACAAGGGCCAGGTTGGCACGCTGTCCCATAGAATCAGCTCCTCTCTTAATTACTTCACGCTCATGTAAATCATATCGTATGATGTTTTTCTTTCTGTGACTTAAAAGTAATTCTAATGCAAAAAACATCCAAAAAAGCGGATATCCTAGGGAAAGATGCAATTTATAGCGGAAAGGATTATAATTTTGAAGGAATATACTGGGCCGTTCTACATGGAACAGAGAAGCAGGAGATTAGATCTATGGACGTAATAAAACTGGTGGAACGGCTGTTTGCTGAATATGGTTATTTGCTCCTTATTCTCGGGCTGCCTGTTGACGCGATTGCACTGCCGATTCCCCCTGGTAATACGACACTTGCTTATACAGGCTATATGGTTTATGAGAACATGATGGGCCTTGTCCCTGCATTGCTGTCGGCATATGCCGGAGCGCTGATCGGGATTACCATTACCTATTGGATTGGACTCAAATTGGGGAATCCGCTGATTGAACGTTATGGGAAATGGATCTTCCTTAAGCCGGCTGCAATCACCAAGACCCGGGATTATTATAAAAAGTACGGCAGCAAGCTGCTAGTGCTTGGCCCCTTCATTCCTGGCGTCCGCCAGGTTATCGGCTACGCATCAGGTATAATTGGAATTCCCTTCCGCAAATTTGCGCTGTACGCTTATATAGGTTCTGCCCTCTGGGTGCTGGTGTTCTTCAGCATCGGCTACCTGTTCGGGGACCACTGGCAGGCTGTATTCGCCTGGATTGAGAAGTTCTTCTTATACTTCTGCCTTTCCGCAGGAGCCCTTCTGGTCCTATTTATTGGGATTAAGATGGCCAAGTGGCAGAGAGCGCGGCGCAGACAGCGTCAACGCGGATAATATCAGATGTTAGCTGTAAGGACTCACCTGCTGGCTTTCGAGTCACCAGGTGGGCTCTCTCGAAGTAACAGAGCCATTCCAGCCAGAAGCCAGAAAAATCCCCACCATCAATCTACATACATATCCCCCCATTTAGTGTTAATCATCAGAAGTGCAGCTACTCTCCCCATTCCGGCATAAAAAAAGGACTGCATCAGCAGCCCCTTAGAGGAAGTCTATTTCGATTCTCTTGCCTTCTACCTATTCAAAATTATAACTAATAACGGCAAAGGACTGCACAGGTGACATCTCCGGCCCCAATCGACCACAGGATGAACAAATCTCCCCTCTGCAGTTCTCCCCGCTCAATTGCCGTATGCAGGGCCAGGAACGGAGATGTTGTGCCTGTATAAGCATATTCAAAGCCAATGAACACGAACTTATCCATCTCCTCATGCAGCATCTCCGCAAACATCGGCAGGGAGCGATAATTCGCCTGGGACAGAAAATACCTGCTGATATCGGCTTTGGTAAATTGGTTCTTCACTAGAAGTCTCTGAATATTCTCGGCCGCTACGGGAGCCAATTTGAGGGGATCATAATCGGGATCGGCATGCAGCATATTCCCTGCCGTATCCTGGTCGGCATACATTCTGGACAGCCCGCTCTTAGGGAAAGCCATCCCTCCGATCTGCTCGGTGTTGGTGTAGAAGATAGAATCAATAACACCGGCTTTCTCCTCCGTCTTCTCCAGCAGGACAGCACAGGCCGCATCACCAAAGATGGATTTGACCAGTTCGTCCGTCTCCGCCCCATACCGATTCATTTGTTCTGAACCGACAACAAGAGCGTATTTCATTGAAGGATGAGACTGCAAGTAACGGGTCGCCTGCTCGATGGCCACCACCATGCCTACACAGGCTGCGTTGATATCATAGACCATGGCCTCATGCTTCCCATTCAGTGCCTTATGCACGAAGGCGGCATTCGGCGGGACGAGATACTCTGGTGTTGCCGTTGAGAAGCAGATCATATCCAGATCTTGTCCTGTAATTCCTGATTGAGCCAGAGCCTTGCGAGAGGCTTCAATCGCCATCGTGATCGGGGTCTGTGTACCTGACTTATCCAGATATCTATCCTTTCGGCCGATCGCCTCAAGCAAGCGCTCGATTTCTTTGCCTTGCCCTCGAAACTCTTCGATCATCTCTTCGAGTGTTACCCGGTCCTCCGGATGATAAATCGCCGTACTTTTAATAGCAACATAGCTCATTTAGCGAGCTGCCTCCTCTTTTTCGACATGATCTAGGGATGTTAATAAATCTTAGTTAGTCAAGTTGTGGGGAACTTCTGTATGATGCCGAAACAGAAGAACAAGAAGTGACAGTCGATTTAGTCTACTCTCTTCTTGCAAGTTTATCTTATCCGAAGCAAACCTTCATAGCCTCTTCATTTGTTGCAACAAATTTACCGCTGAAGTTGGTCTCACGAGCAATCCGCTTTAGCTGCATATTAGCTACCGTCTGGGTTGGATTCACAATAACTGCTACTCTGAACCTCTCATAAATCGCTTTGTAGCAATGCTTGAGAATCGGCAGCAAATCCGGTGAAAAAGTACTCAGAGCTGTCGAATCTACAATGATCGCCCATTCGGCTACATCGGGCATCAGATTTACGTTCTTCTCCAGCTCATTGGTACCTCTTTGGGTTTCTGCTAAATCCGGGTACCCTTCAAGAGTAATATGGATCAGTTTCTTGACCGGATCAATCACGACCTCATCTTTCATTTTGTGAGAGTTGTTCTTGGCTGTCATACTCGCATTTCTCCTTCTTAAGATCATAGATGCGGCCGATTACTTTAACACCTTATAGCATCATGGCTTTTTTGCGTTAAAGCCATCGTTCATCTTTCATTTTTATCGGTAGAAAAAGAAGAAATTTTACATGTCTATTAACCAAAATACAAAAAAACCTGCTGCCACAATTCAGTGTGACAGCAGGTTCTTCCTGCCTGCGGTTATATCAGGCAGCAAACGTTAGCAAAACCTCTACTGCGGCAAGGTTCCAGACGCCCTTCTTGTAGCGGCTAAACCGAACTGGGCAGCAGGCATATCTACTTCGTATATATCCTTACGGTGTTGGCGTACCGCCGTTCGCATTGAGCGTTTCGCCGCTTACATAGCTTGATTCCGGGCTGGCTAGATACACATAAGCCGGAGCCATCTCTACAGGCTGGCCTGGACGGCCCAGCGGGGTCTGCTCCCCGAACTGCGCAAGCTTCTCCTGCGGTTGACCGCCGGACACCTGTAGCGGAGTCCATACCGGTCCCGGAGCCACCACATTCACCCGGATTCCCTTGCTGGCTACTTGTCCGGCCAGAGCCTTGCTGAATGTGTTGATCGCCGACTTGGTTGTGGCATAGTCCAGCAGAATTGGCGAAGGCTTATAAGCCTGGATCGAGGAAGTGTTGATGATCGTGCTGCCCGGCTTCATATGCGGGATCGCGGCTTTACAGATCCAGAACAAGGAGTAGACATTAGTCTTAAAAGTGGCGTCAAACTGCTCTGTCGTAAGGTCGGCAATATCCTCCACAAACTGCTGCATACCGGCAACGTTAGCAAGAATGTCGAGTCCGCCAAGCTTCTCCACAGCCGTATTTACAAGCTGCTGGCAGTACTGCTCATCCTGCAGATCACCCGGCACAGCTACCGCAGTGCGCCCTGCTTCCTGTACCAGCTTCACGACCTGCTGGGCATCCGCCTCTTCCTCTGGCAAATAGGACAGCACAACATCCGCACCTTCACGAGCGAAGGCTATAGCCACTGCCCGGCCAATGCCGCTGTCAGCCCCAGTTACGATCGCTTTGCGCCCGATTAATCGGCCCGTGCCGCGGTAGCTTTGCTCCCCGCAGTCTGGAACCGGCTGCATCTCCTGCTGAATCCCCGGCGCCTCCTGCTTCTGCTTCCATTCGGGTCCTGCCTTCGGATATTGTACGGAAGGGTCCTGCATGGTGTATTGATCAGCCATCTGCTTCTCCTCCTCTTAAGGTTATATTATTAATAATAGGGTTAGTGCTTCAGCTCTATTTTATGTAACCTTCAATCCCCGAATTTAAACAATGCCAAGCAAGCACAGCCTCGCTCAGAAATACCCATTCGTACTCGCACCTATAGATGCATTAAAAAACCTTTCCCAACGGACCGGACTGCATCTTCCGCTCCATCAGGAAAGGCCTTTGATCTTGAAATTACTGTACCCACACTTTAAAGAAAGTGGTGCTGCTCAGCGTGCTTCGCAAGCCATACACGATATTGCTGAGCACATACTCGCCCTCGTTAACGAAGATTTCAATCAGATTAGGCTCCACAAAGATATCCAGCTTGCATGCTGAACCAATCTCAGGAGTATGAAATTGCATTCCGCTTCCTTCCAGCCCCTCAAAAACTTTGGAGCGATCTGTACAAAGGGCGCCTTGTTCAAGCGCAATCCGGTAACCACCAATATTCATAGCATCCCCTGTAGCGAAGGACACGCTAATATGAAACGGCTTGCTGTAGTCAAGCTCCTGAAGAGAGGACAGCTCCCTCTTAAAGCTCTGCATTACCTGAGGATGTACTCTAAAATAAATATGGCCGCGCGTGACCTCTATGACTCGGGGAAGACACATCATCCCGATCCATGGCTTCTCCCCAGCAGATTCCACCCTCTTCGGCATACGCATCCAGGCGATCATAACTCTGCGGCCCTCCGCGTCAAGATTGGTCTGAGGCGCATAGAGATCCTGCCCGTAGTCCACCATTTGGAACGGCTTCGTGATCTCTAGTTGCGCATTCTCCTCCTGGAAAGAAACCAAACTGCAAAGGGCATGACTCGAATAGAGCGCTCCCTCGTGAACTCCCTCCGGTGACATCAAGAGTATAGTATGCTCCTGACCCTCTTGATCGGTAAGGGGAAATAAATCCGGGCACTCCCACATATGGCCTAGGTCGGGCCTTGAATAGCTGTTCACATAATGCCAATGGAGTAAGTCCTCACTCCTGTAGAATAAGAGCTTCCCCTGCCCCTCAGAACGTGTACCCAGGACCATGTAGTACCCCTTCTCACTCTTCCACACCTTCGGATCTCTTGTGTGGGCCCGATCGCCCTGCTGCGGATCTAGAATGGGTGGCAGGATCATACGCTTCTTATTCAAATTATCAAAAGTCATCCCGTCTTCCGAAACCAGTAAAGCCTGGCTCGATTCAAACCTCTGATCTACAATGAGATGCACATTTTCTTCATTGAAAGCCTCATATTTTACCCCGGTGTAATAGAGATACAGCTTGCCCTCTGCTTCGATGGCAGACCCCGAAAAGCAGCCGTTGCGATCGTACCCTTTGCTCGGAAACAGCGCAATGCCCCGATGTTCCCAGTCTATCAGGTCCTGGCTTACGGCATGGCCCCAGTGCATGGTTCCCCACATCGTGTCGTATGGGAAGTATTGATAGAACAAATGATATTCACCCTGATAATAAATAAAGCCGTTGGGATCGTTGATCCAGCTCCCTGGCGCTTTGAGATGCAACTGATCGATCTTCAAATGACAACCTCCTCAGTTTAGCCCTTCACCGCAGAGCCTACAGTCATCGCCCGCTCTACCTGCTCACTCAGGAACAGATAGACAAGCACCATCGGCAGCGAGGCGATCGTCATCACCGCGCCCATAGCTCCCCAATCCGTGCTGTACGAGCCTTGGAAGAATAGAAGACCGAGCGGCAGCGTCTTCATCGTCTCCTCAGAGATCAAAATATAGGCTAGCGTGAACTCATTCCAGTTGTTTAGAAATTGGAAAATAGCTACTGTAGCGATAGCAGGCAGCGCAAGCGGCAGAATAATTTTAAGGAACAGGCCATAAATGCTGGACCCGTCCATACAGGCTGCTTCCTCAATCTCTTTGGGAATCCCTACGAGGAATCCGTAAAATACCATCGTCGAAAAAGGAAGACCGATGGCAACGTATGGAAGAATGAGCGCTCCATACGTATTGGTCAGGTGGAAATCCCGGACCAGAAGCGCAAGCGGAATCATGATAACCTGTAGCGGCATAAACATGCCGATAATCATATAGGTTCGTACTGCTGAGCGGAACCGCCATTTCATACGCGCTACGGCGAATGCAAACATCAAGGCCAGGAGCAGGATCAGTACCGTTGACACGATAGATACAACAAAGCTATTAAGAAAATATCGCGGCACATTGAATTGTTTCCAGGCATTGACGTAGTTTTCAAAGCGAAAATGTGTCGGAAATCCAAACGGATTCGTGACGAAAATCTCATCATTGTTCTTCAAGGAGTAGGAAACCATCCAGAACAATGGATAAATGGAAACAACCAGATACAGCCACAAGGGAATTTGAAGCACGGTTTGTCCAACTTTGCGCAGAGCCGTTCTACTCATTTTGTTCTCCTTTTCATTCCTAGCCAGTTAGGCCTGTTGTCCACGGTCGAACACCTTATTGATGACGAGCGTTGCGAGCAGCGAGATCAGTACCAGCAGCACAGATACGGCACAAGCATAGCCGTAGTTACTCTCCATAAAGGCGTAACGATAGATCATGAAGGTCAAGGTATAGTTGGTAGTACCGGGACCGCCATTGGTCATAATCAGCATCTGCACGAAAGCACCAATACCAGATGTAATGGCAATCACAAAGCAGAATTTAAAGGTTTCTCTCATGAGCGGCAGCGTCACATGCAGATGAGCTCTCCATTTGCTGCAGCCGTCAATGGTTGCTGCTTCAAAATAATCCTCGGGGATCGCCTTCACCCCTGCATAGAGGAGGGCGAATTGATAACCCATGAACTGCCATGCATTGACAAAGGCAATGGCAATGATAGATTGGGTCGGAGAATTAAGCCAATTCTGCTCATATGGAATGTGCAGCAGGCTAAATAAACGATTAATAAGTCCGTTCGTCGGATCATACATGGCAATCCATAGCTGGCAGACCACGGTAACCGACAGCACTACCGGAACAAAATAGGCTGTCTTCAGGAGCTTCCGGCCGCGTGTACGAGGATCTGCGCAGATCAAGGCAAGCACTGTGCCAAGACCGATCTGAAAAACAACCAATACTAGGGCGAAGATCGCGCCATTCTTTAGTGAGGTTCCCAGAAGCGGGTCACCGAACAATTCCTTATAATTGCTAAGCCCCGAGAAAACCGGGGTGCTGAGTCCATCCCAGTCATAGAAGCTGCGAAAAACGGTCTGAAGGACAGGATAAATTAAAACAACGCTGTATATGATCAGCGCCGGGAGCAAAAAAATTGCCAATGCCTTTTTGTTGCCTAAGTAATTATTCATTGCTTGCTCTTCCCCCCTTTTTTTCGTAAGTGCAGTCCTTAGCGGACTATGCGGGCCCGCTAAGGATTGCTTCCGGTTCAATTTCTAATGATCAGTTTTCCTTATCCAGGGCGCGATTCAAGTTTTTCACAAAGTCATCCGCAGAGAAACCGCCGACAAGCAGGTTCTGCGTATTGTCGTTAATGGCATTTTGGATGGCAGTGTTATTTAGCAAGAGCGCATACTTCTGAGCATTTGGAAGAAGCTCATTGACGATCCTCTGCATCATAGCCGGAACGTTTGCCGGGATCGGCTTATCCACCTTCGGTGCTACGATTGGACTGCCAAGCTGAGAATAGCGATATTCGGCAGATTTTGAAGCCAGGAAGGCCGCCACTTTCACAGCCGTCTCTTTATTCTTGCTGCTTGGGGATACAGCATAGCCTGCCGGAGAACCGGCACCGTTAATGAAGTACTTGGATTGCTCGTACGTCGCCTCATCCTTGGCAGGCCAGTACATCCAATCCACTTGGTCCCCCAGCTTCTCCTGAGAGCTGTAAATTTCCCATTGTCCGTTTACGAACATTCCAGCTTTCCCCTGATAGAACAAGGAAGAAGCTTGGTCATAGTTGGTGTTGGTCGCATTCGCATCGAACAATCCGGCTTCCTGCAGTTTCTTCATCTGCTGGGCCGCTGTTACGAACGCCTCCGGCAGCTCCTTTACACCCTTCTGGTCAACAGCGCCAAAGCCTTCAGGCTGCTCACGGGTGACAAGACCGTTATAGAATGCGGTAGTGATCCACTTTTCCTTGGCGAAGATAGACATTGGAACGTAACCATCATCCTTCAGCTTCTTGGCGGCATCTGCCATCTGATCAAATGTCTTGATCGGAGTCTGGATCCCCACCTTGTCGAAGATCGATTTATTGTAGTAAATAATCTGGAACTCAATTCCGGTGTCCGGGTAAGCGTACACATGATTGTCCGGAGCAACCAGGCGGGAATCCACGCCCGGATTGAGGCTCTTCTTGAACTCGCTTGTCGTTTCATAATCATCCAGCAATTCTACGTTCTTTGACTTGGACAGAGTTTGGAGCGTTGGCCAGTCAGTGAAATAAATGTCGGGCATATTCCCCGTGGCCGCATAGGTTTTCAGCTTCTGATAACCGTCCTGAACAGCAGGGTCCAACTCAATCTGTACATTCGGCATTTCCTTCTTCAACTGCTCTACTGCATAATCGAAGGGCTTAGACGTGTCTTCATCAAAATGCTGTGCGTATACCTTAAGCTTGATCGTGCTATTGCCTGCATTCCCTTCTGAATTGCCCGATCCCGAAGAGGCCGAGTTATTGCTTCCGCAAGCGGTTAACCCGATAGACAGTGTAAGCGTTAGCAATATTGCACTGAATCGATTTCGGTTCATCTTCATGGTGTTGTCCCCCTTGTATTCATCTCTTTGATTGCGCTTTCACAACCATGTCCTTAGTATAATCAACAACGATGTCCTTCTTTAAGGAACAAAACGGGCTCTTTCTGTAAAAAACGGGACAAAAATAAACAGATTCCGCGCAGGAATCCGTTCTTAGTATTTTTTCTTCAGCTGCTCATACTCTGTCGGCGTCATGCCAAAGCGCTTTTTAAAAGACTTGCTGAAGTAATTTGGATCGCTATAGCCAACTAATTCAGCAACCTCCGATAGCTTTCGATTGCCGGTTAGCATCAGCTCCTTAGCCTTCTTCAGACGAATATGCGTGATATGCTCTACGATCGAATAGCCCGACTCCTTCCGGAAGACACGCCTTAGATAGCTCGGATCTACAAAGACTCCATTCGAAACCTGCTCCGCAGAAAGCCCGGGGTCCGAGTAATGCTCCTCAATGTAAGCAATCGCTGCTGCAAACAGTTGGGATGCCTTAGTAGGACGAAGATCATCCATCAACAGGATCAGTCTGCGGTACAAGGAGACCACCCATTCTTCGGCCTCTTCCCAGTTATTCAATCCGCGCAGTAGATGGTAAGGAGACGTGGTATCTGCCCCATCCCAGAGCTGATCATAGGGAATCCCCCGCTCACTTGCAAAAGACATAGCCAGGGATAGTATTCCTATCAGCATCGCATCCGCGTATTCATCCCTCCAAGGATATCCGCGCAGCTGACGAACCGCCTTGCGCACCTCGTCCAGCGCCTCGCTGTCCCTCATGCGGAGCCCCATAATGACCGCATCCCGTAAGCTGCCAAGGTCTGGGGCTGCAGGGGCTGCCGATCTGCTAGGCCAAGTTCCCTCCGCTTGCTCTTCCTGATCGCTTAGTCCTTCTTGAGGAAGATTGGGCAGCTCCGGCTTAATCCGGTTCAACATAGCGACCAGCTCTTCCGCGTCAAACGGCTTAAGCAGATAATCTTTAACCCCAGTACGTACCGCCTGCTGCAGATATTCAAATTCATTATGGCCGGAGACAAATACAATCACTGTACGCTCGAATCTTACCTTCAGCTTCTGCGCAAGCTCAATTCCATCCATAAACGGCATGTTAATGTCAACCAGCGCCAAATGCGGCTTATGCTTCTCAGCTTCCAACAGAGCCTCTTGACCATTCCTTGCTTCGCAGCACACCTGAAAGCCTAGGCTTTCCCAATCCATCTTAATCCGAAGAAAGTCGCGGAACAGCGGCTCATCATCAACAATCATTACTCGATACATCTTCTGGTTCACTCCCTATGTTCTGCATGGGCAGAGACAGGTCCACCCGTGTTCCTTCTCCTACAGCACTATATACCGTAAGCCCATATTCCTCGCCAAAATACAGGCTAAGCCGCCTCTGCACACTATAAGTTCCGATCGAGCGTGCCCCTTCCTCATGCAGATGCCTCGACATAATGGCTTTCACCTTCTCCTCGTTCATTCCTACTCCATTGTCCTCCACACGCACGATCACCTTGTAGTCCTGAGTAAAGGCAGAGATTCGAATAATCCCTTTGACCCCTTTCTCCTTCAGACCGTGGTAAATCGCGTTCTCGACTATAGGCTGAAGGGACAGCTTAGGGATCGGCGTTCCGGTAAGCTCCGGCGGAATATCTATCTCATAACGAAATACATCCGGATAACGAACCTGCAGAATGGACAAGTAATCATCAGTTATCCGGACCTCCTGCTCTAAAATGACCAGCTCTCTTCCTTTATTCAGCGCCATTCTATAAAAGTCCGCAAGCGCTTTGGTCGTATCCTTGGCCTCATCATATCGTTCCAGTTCGTTCAGTGCATAGATCGTATCCAGCGTATTGTATAGAAAATGCGGCTTGATCTGAGCGCTCATCAGTGCGAGTTCATACTCCCGCTTGTGGTTCTGCTCTTGCCTGACAGCATCCAGCAGCTCCCGAACCCGTCCTACCATAAAATTAAAGGCTTCGCCAATCATGCCAATCTCATCCTTCGTTCGCACAGGTGCAACCGTGTGAATATCCCCATTAACGACCTTACGCATGGCCCTCGCCAACTGTTCGAGCGGGCTCACGACCATTCGGGAGAGGAAGCTTGCTCCAAACAGAGAGAATACAAGACAGAACAGGCCGATCCATATCATCAATCTGACATTTTGCCGCACATCAGCCGTAAGCAAGCTGAGCGAAACCACGTTCACCAATTTCCAGCCCATTCGATCATAATTCATTACAGTAATCAAATTACCGTTATCCTTGATTGAGCAAGTACTCTGCGACAATTCCAACCTGCACTGCTGCATCGCTTCAGCGAGACCAGCATCTGCAGGCCGCATTAATGTGTCCCGATCTGCTGCAACTACAATCTGGTTGTCATGATCAAGAAAATAATACGCCTTCGGGGCCGATGAATCGCCGGAATGCAAATAAGCTGACAATCGTTTCTCTTTCACCATAAGGAACAGCGTGCCGTAGGGTTCACCCGTATCGATGTTAATGACGGTCTTCCGTAAAGTCAAAATCGGAGAGTTCTGATCCGGCGTAAGATAATCCCTCTGCTCCATCCCCATCCAGGAAGCGGTTCCATAACTATCCGTGTCTTTATTCAATAACACCTTATTCCATATCCGGTGCTTGTCCCCTTTCTCATCGTACGAAGAATAAATGGTTCCTTCCGTATCGACAAATACTGCGCCATCGACTTCTCGGAAAATCGATACATCGATGGATAGACGGCTCTGCATGAGATTGCCGAACCGAATCCTCGCAACAGAAGAGTCTTGAGATGATAGGCTGCTTGATTCGTAAAGCCGGTTGATGTTAGTGACCATAATGTTCGATGCCGTCTCCACGCTGCTGAAAATATAATCGGTCCGCGACAAAATGAGCTGAGATTCATCCGCAACATTACTGGTCGTTCGCTCGATCAAGGAGCGGCTGAAGATCTGGCTGGACCAGATGCCGAGAATCAGCAGTGAGAGGATAATGAGCGGAAGAAACAGGACAATAACCTTACTCTTAAAATGAAGCTGACCAAACCACTTTTGCACAAAGGAAAAGAGATTCAACATGATCGTCCCCCGACGCCTAAGAATATTCATCATGTTAACATAACTGCTTCGTTAAGGAGTAGACGAATTATGATGCTAACTTCTAAATCCTACATTCGAACTAAATTTTGCCCCATTCAGCCCTTAAATTCTATTAATTGTTAATTCACATTGCGCTGATTAGCATGTAAAAAATAAGCGGCTCCAGGATTGCCCTGAAGTCGCCCAAGAATCAATGGTTTGTCTTTATTCCGTTTGTTGTTCGTCCTTATTATACGGTCGTTTGTATAATCCAAAAACAAAATATCCCACGATGACAATCGCCATAAAGGAAGCTCCGACAATTAAAGACAATCGAGTGTCCGGGTTGAACCACATGCCGAGAATGACGAAAGCCAAAAACACGATGGTGATATAGTTGCTGACCGGGAAAAATCGGGATTTGAACGGATGCGCGTCCATCTGATCCTTCCATCTTCTTCTGAACTTGAACTGACTGATCACAAGAGCAAACCAAGGCACCATGCCTGGAAGGATGCTCGCACTGTAAATATACAGGAACAGCTTTGAATCAGGCGCAATATAGTTGAACAGCACGCCGATCAGCAGCAGGGCAATGGTCGTAAGGATGCTGTTCCGAGGCACACCGCTCTTTGAAACCTTGCCAAAGAACTTCGGAGCCTGTCCATTCTTGGCTAGGGTGAACAGCATTCTGCCTGCACTGTAAATCCCGCTGTTGCAGCCTGACATGGCAGCTGTAAGGACCACGAAATTGATGATCCCCGCTGCAGCAAGGATGCCGACCTTAGAAAAGGTAAGCACAAACGGGCTTCCGATCTCACCCACCTGGTTCCATGGATAAATCGTCACGATCACAAAGATGGCTCCAACATAGAAAATCAGAATGCGCCAGATAATATTTTTAATCGCCTTACGAAGGGTTTGCTTGGGCTCGTCCGCCTCGCCAGCTGTAATACCTACCATCTCAATGCCCTGATAGGCGGCCGTTACAATACAGAGAGCAAAGAGAAATCCCTTGAGTCCCCCTGCAAAGAAGCCGCCATGGCTGTAAAGATTAGATAAGCCGATAGGTTCCCAACCGTTACCAAGACCGAAGAAGATCATTCCGGTTCCCAGCACCAGCATCACAACAATAGCTACAATCTTAACCAATGCGAACCAGAACTCAAATTCACCGTAGAACTTGACCGCAGCCAGGTTGGCAGCGGCAATAATTCCTACCCCAGCTAAAGCCGGCAACCACTGCGGAATATCCGGGAACCAATACCCTACATAGATGCCGATTGCCGTCACTTCGGCCATGCCAACCGTAACCCACAGGAACCAATAACTCCAGGCCGTCAGGAAACCCGCGAGCGGGCTGATGTACTTATGGGCGAACGTTGCAAAGGACCCGGTTACCGGCTCAAGGAGCAGCATCTCTCCCATGGTGCGCATCACGAAAAACATGATGATTCCGGCTAGGAGATAAGCCAGCAGCACTGATGGACCTGCCCACTTAATCGTGCTTGCTGACCCCATGAACAACCCTACACCAATCGTGCCTCCGAGCGCGATCAGCTCAATATGCCTTGGCTTCAACCCTCTAGTTAATTGCTTGGACTCCACAAGAAGCTCCTCCTCTTAGTTATCTTCATGATTATTAAGATCAGGAAGCTTTTCTTCCTATTCTTGTCACGTCACTTATGCGCATTGACGTTTCATTGCGTCAAAGCAAGTTAGGAAAATTGTATGATAAAGCAGTTGGAATTACAACAGAAATCTTTAGGGATTTCCTGGCCTATAGTGTAACCAAACTTTCCAGTTAACAAAAAAAAGCCCACGCAGGCCTTTAAAAAAGGCGCGTAAGCTTGTCTGTGTTTATTTCAAATGAATCAATCCCCGGTCTGCAAGTAACCATTGATGGCGAATGTCTTATTTGCAGGGTTACCGTTCGTTACAACAAATTTATACTTGCCGCTTCCATCTGTCTTCAAGGTCTTGATTAAAGTGCCGTGGTTCAGCTCCTGGTTCAGACTAAAGCTATCCACAAGCGTATCAAAGAAAAGTCCTTTCTTATAAAGCTTAAATTCAACGATCGGCACCAGACCTGGGCCATTAGGATAATTCATTTGCGTAATATACGTTTTAACCGTACTAGAATCTATGCTAATATAGCCGGAATCTATGCTTTCTTTAGCCCCTATGGTCGTATTGAAGGACCAAAGCCTTGTGGCAGCACTTGCACTGGACGCCAGAACCGTGAAGATCAGCAGAACGGAAAGAGTAAGAGCAGAAATCTTTTTCATTAAGCTACCTCCCAAATATTGGTTTATAGTACACTATCATCCTACCTTTTCATCCCAGAAAAGTAAACTAGTTTTTAAATAAAATTTAAGTGGATTTCTTTTGTACTATAAATACAGGCTCGACATCAAAAGGACCCTGCTAAATTTTGTTTAGCAGAGTCCTTTATGTCTATTTATCTAAATCATATTAATTCTTCTTCTTTCTCCCGAGCAGGATCAGGTAATCGAAAGTCACCTCAAATTGGCGCCGCATCACCACCTGCTGCACAAGCTCAGGCGACACGCCCCAGGATAGCGGAGTCATATGGATCAGCGCTTCCAAATGCTGATTCTCTAAAACAAGAGTGTACCTGACTGGACGAATCTCCTCCAGCTCAAAGCTGCGCTGAAACAGATCCAGCGTTCTCTGATTAGAATATACCGCCCTGTCTGTCTGTTTATAAAATATATCTCTAAGCTCTTGCAGATACTTGCTGCCGGGAATCACTTTAAGAATCATGCCACGATCTGCAAGCATTCTATGAAATTCTGCATAGTTGGACGGCGATAGAATATTCAGCAAAAGATGAATCCGCTTGTCCGCTATGGGACACTTGGCGAGATCAGCAACGCACCACAGCATCTGGGGATTACCCCCAGCAGCCATAGTTATGCCTTCCTTAGATATATCCACGCCAATCCCCAGCATACTGCCGTATTGCCCTTGTGCTAAGAGTCTTTGCTGGATATTTCGTAACAGCGCGCCTTCTCCGCACCCGGCGTCCATGACGACTGCCGGTCCTTCTTCAGCTTCAGCAAGGCCATGCTCCATGACCATCTCAGCGATTTCCGCCGTTAAAATATCAAAGCAGCCCGCTTCACTCAGCCTTCTGCGTGATTTGAACAATGCCTTGTCATATTTCGTCTTCGCCGCATGGGGCAGCAGGTTCACATATCCCCGCTTGGCGATATCAAAGCAGTGGCGCTCGCTGCAGACCAAGCTGTTGTCTTCATCAGCCTTCATCGGAGTTCTGCATATAGGGCATACAAACATGTGCGCATACTCCGAGATCAGGCACATCTTATCTATATTAGTCATCCTAATCACCTCATTCATTCGTTAGAATAGCAAATGAAAAAGGCACAGTGAAATAAACCCATGTCACCATAACAAAAAAAATGACTTGAGCCTAATTAACTGTACCTCTCATTAACGTAAACGAATGAATTTGATGATCATTGTAAGTCACACCTCTTTAGCAAGCAGTAGATAGAGCATTAGTCGCTCCCTATTAATATAACATAGAGGCCCAGGGCCAGTCAGCCTGTAGCCTCCATAATGCATAGAACTAGCCATGCACCCATTTTACTCCTCGTTCCCCGCATAATAAAAGGTAACGCCCGACTGCTTCGCACTTAACGCATCGATCTTGAGCATCGCTAGTTCTCCTCTGCGGCTCGGCCGGAGCATATCTTACCTTACCCGTGACTGTGGCCATATCTGGCTCTGATGCGGTCGCCCCTAATCTCGAAGCGCTGCTTGTCGGAGTTCCGGACCACCTCTTCCACATCCTCCCGCTGAAGCCATGCCCACTTCCGCTCCTTCTGAAGAGCCTCTAACAGCTCCTCCATCCGGCATGACCCGTCCTCAGGGTCTAGGACAATACCAAACTCCTCCGGCGTATGCCTAAGCAGCTTGGTCATCAGCTTGCTCAAGCTTTTCTCTGTATTCGGAGCTAACACTTCATTCACCTCCATCTTCTGTCGCAACCTTATAGTCTAATTACATCATATCAGGCCTTTTCTTTTAGCTTCCTGCACCGCGGCCAGCCGGTTGGAAACTTCAAGCTTGCCGAATATATTAACGATATGGGTTTTTACCGTAGCAAGGGAGATACACAGCCGATTTGCGATTTCAGAATTCGTTAACCCGGCGGCAAGCTCGGCGAGTACCTCAAGTTCTCTTGCACTTACTATTTCCTTGGTATTTGTCTGGTGAGGAATTGTACAAATCCTGGTCACATCCTTCAGGAACTGCTGTTCACCTTCATTCAGATCCACGGCCGTGGATGAATTGATGATGGGAAGAAGTGAACTTAATACCGTTCGCTCCAAGAAGAAGGGCTGAAGAATCTCGTTGTCCCGGGCATAGTGCAGGGCCTCCTGGAGATAATTTTCGATCGTTCGCGTTTTGCCGCAGCCGCTTGTGACCAGCAGCCTGATTTTCAATAAACTGGCTTCAACCAGGCGGAGCCGATTCTTATGAGCCCTTGAGAAAGCAAGCACATGGTCTATATGCTGCATGGCCGTCTCCATTTCACCTTTGTCGGCTAACATTCGGGCAAATAACAACTGCGCACCGAGCGTCCCTTTCTCGGCACCCTGAAGCCTAAATTCCTGTATAAACCATTCAGCCACTTCTGTTTTCAGTAAACCCATCGTATATAAGAGGCTTAACAATCGATCAAGCTGTAAAATGTCCTTTGAAAAATAACCCTCCAGCATTTTATCCACTACTCGCGCACCCTTCTGTGCATTGCCAAATAGCAGCTCATATTCAGCCTGATGGTATTCATAACCCAGTTCCACCATAAAAGACGGAACAACGCGGCTGCTTATGATTCGGCTTGTCGCTTCCAGAGCCTCTTTCGCCCGAGCTTCGTCCATGCGCTTATGATACACGCCAATACTTCCTATATAGTAATTGTAGCCCAAGGCATCCATCATCGTGGAAGAGTGCAGCAGACTCTCCATCCGGGCATAAGTGGCTAAGCTCTCATTGAATCTGCCCATCTCCTCCATGAGCTGCGCTTTGGAAGACAGTGCATAGTAATCCATACAGATGTTGGCCCTGCCCCCGATTTCCAGAGCACGATCCGCAAATTCCTCACATTGTGTGTAATTATGCTGCGTTAGAGAAATATTGGCATTCTCAATCAGCAGCAGTGACTGCGTTACCGGGCTGAGCTCCAAGTCTTCAATTTGCTGAAGCGTCAATAAGATGGCCAGGGTAGGATCATTTCTTCCGTCACCGATGTACAGACTAATATTTTGCAGTCCCTTTAATATCTCGTCCCCCTTGTATTTCTCCTCAAGCGCACTGCAAATCTCACGGCTGCGGGCAAGCTGGAGGCTGCTAATGTTATACATCAGACACTGGACTGCCAGATTAATATTAGAGATCAGAACATGAAGCGGCAGCTTATCTATCCAAAACCACGTCTCCACCGTTTCTTCCATCCTGCATAAGATCTGCTTAGCCCGCTCAAATTCCTCCGCGATGAACAGATGACGAAGAGCTTCTCCTTTGTCGCCTCTACGCTCCAGAATCTCTGAGGCTGCTTGATGGAGCTCTACTTGAACCGGCTTAGGAAGGGTCATAAATTGCTGCATTAAATATTCGCCCAGAATATTATGATAGCGATAGATCCCTTTCTCCTCGTTAATACAAGTAATAAACAGATTCTTATCGCTCAGGATTTGGACCATGTTATGAAAATCCGCCCCAACTTGCAAATGCCTGCATAGCTCCTCGTCAAAATACGCTAAAATACAGGTTGTCGTCAGAAAATTACGCTCTTCCTCTGTCAGCAGCCTGAACACCTCACGCGTAAGGTAATCGGCTGTGATGCCGCTGCCCGCCGCGTGCAGCAGACCCTTGCAGGCCCCGCCTGCTGCGGCTACAAGCTGCAAGCCGCCTACCCAACCTTCGGCAGCATCATTCATTTGATGAAGCTCCTCATCACTAGCAGAGAGCTGCAGGGTCTCTTTGAGAAAGCGAAGGCCTTCCTCATGGGACAAACGCAGTTTGCTTCCATCTATAAAAAGCAGCTGTCCTGAAACTGCGAACTCTCCCAAATAAAATACAGGGTTCTCTCTGGACAGCATAATTAGATGAAGATTATCCGGCATGGATTTCAAGAAAAACTCCAGACTATCAAGAAGTGCCTTATTGTGAATACAATGCATGTCATCCAGCACCACGTAATAATCCTGGTCACAGCAAAGGCGATTAATGACGAGGGTGAGCAGACTCTCCACATGTGCTTTGTCAATGCTCGAGCGCAGCAGAGATAAAATATCCTCCAGCTCCTCCCCAAGGAATTCCCCAACCGCTGCTATAAAATAATGCCAGAAGGAAAACACATGGTTATTTCCCTCATCGAGCGACAGCCAAGCTGTATGCTGAGGAGCCTGCTCCGTAATAAACGAGGAGATCAGTGTCGTCTTGCCCATGCCTGCGGCCCCCATAATATAGATGACCTTCATTTCACGGGAACTCTGAAGCTGTGCAAACAATTCATGTCTTGCAATATAATTCCTACGCGGGGCGGGCATTTTCAGTTTTGTGGATAGCAGCACCAAGTCATGTGTATCTTCATATTTCATAGGGATGTATAATGACCCTTCTTAGCAATTTTTAACTTGATTGTAGGCCTTGATTGCAGCATTTACAAGAGCATTAGTGCCTTCTAACATATTGCTTCTGCAGCTTCAACACCGAGATGACAAAGAAGATTACCGCAATCAGGACAACATAAATTAACGAACCCACATGTGTCCAAGCCCTGTGATTGGCCATACCTTCAGCGAATATCAACAACTGCCTTTGAGGCAAAATAGAAATGATGCGGTCCAGGATCGGATTATCCCTGCTGAAGGCATAGAAGCTGCCCGCCAGGACCGAAGTCAGCGCCAGAATACTATTTCCCAGCATCATGGCATTATCCGGCTTGTTAAATAGCATATTGAGTAATAGAGCAAAGGAGATCCCCAGGATGCTCATGATGAAAATAAGTAAACCGTACTGCAAGAGATTAAAGCCAATATCAACTCCCGCTACCAGCTTCATCATTACCAGCCCCGCATAGATCGGCAAGAACATCGTCAGGCAATAGATGCAGTGAGCTAAGAGGTAGCTCGCTAGGGAAATCGGCGATGCGGTCACCCGGGATAACTGTCCCTTTTCTTTATCCTCTGCAAAAGTGAACAAATACATAAAGGAACCTACCAGCAAAAACATCATCAAAAAACCGATAATATTCTCGCCGATTCCCCTTTCTCCTTCAGCACCCGCTTTGCCAGGATCCCGATGTTGTAAGAGGCTCAGCAGCATCGCCTTAAACTTCTCATTCTTAAGGGTTGTAATTTCGTACTGCCCCTCCCCACGGTTGACGACATAAGCATCATATTGGTGCCGGACCAAGGCGGATAACGGCGGCTCCTGTTCCATAACGGTAATATCTAAATCGTCGGAGCTTGTGGGCGCATTATCTGTTGGATGAATATACACAATATGCGCTTTGACCTGCTGCTCGCTGGTTACATAAATAGCCAGAACGATCATCGCCAGCATCATCCCGATCATGGTTAATATCATTGGGAGGCGCTTGAGCATGCGGCAATAATTATTAATTAATACAGTTAGCATAAGTAGTCCTCCGCTTTAAACAGCTTCATACAGCCTAGCACGAACAGAAGGGACAATATCACACTTCCCGTAAGCACAGGCCATACCACACTAAGATTCGCATCAAATATAATTGCAAAAAAGGCGTCCGCCAGCCACTTCACGGGCGATAATCGGGAAATCCAGGCCATCGCTCCGCCCATCCCATCCCAGGAAAAAAAGGTTCCCCCTAGAAAAGCTAAAATGTTAAGAGCACTGCTAACCAGCGTACTTGCCCCTTCTTCTGATTTGAAAACGCAGCAAAGCATGATGCCAAATGCACAAGCCGCAAACTCAATCGGGGCCATTAATAGGAGGATAAACCCGATATTGCGCCCGCCGATATCAAGCTGGAGCAGAGGGATCACCGTACCCAAGACAAGCAGATGGCAAATATAATTGAACAGACTGGATGCCGCGATTTTGGAGAAATAAATAGGGAATTTGCCGACCGGTGAATGAATGATCCGCAGATTCGGCTTTTTGATATCCCGTTCCATAAAAGCATTGGTTGCCGTCATCGCCCCGTTCAACATGGCGTAGATCAGAAGGCTTACCGCATAATAGTTATACGCGTCCGAAGCCTTCGCATAAGCGCCGCTTGTAAGAAAGCCCATGATCAGAATCAGCAGAATATTAAATACGGTATTGAGGCTAACTAGAACCGGATTCCTGACCATGTTCTTCATATCCATTTTAAAAATCTGAATAAAACCGCTCATTGTTCTCCCCCTTTTCCTCTCGTCTCAATCCCGCAGCTTACGTCCAGTAAGCTTTAAGAACACCGTTTCCAGGCTTGCCGACGCTGTAGCAATATTGCGGATTTTGACCTTTTTATCGGAGAAGAGAGCGATCACACTGTCCAAATTCTCAATATTCTTGAGAGACACGACCTCAATGACATGGTCCTTGATATGGATCGACTTGACGCCCTCAATGCTGTAAAATTCATCTTCCTGTACCGCATTTATCTCTTCAACCTCAATGAAATATCTCTGTTCATCCCGGATGTCTTCCTTAAGCGATTCCTTGGTTCCCTCGGCAATAATAGCGCCGTGATCCATAATGATAATACGGGTCGATATGGCCTCTACTTCCTCCATGTAGTGCGTTGTATAAAGCACCGTCATTCCGTTATGCCTAAGCCTTTGTATGCAATCTAGAATATGGTTACGGGACTGAGGATCAATGCCAACAGTAGGTTCATCCATAATGACTAGTTCTGGCTTATGAGCGACAGCACAAGCAATGTTCAGCCGGCGCTTCATCCCCCCCGAGAAGGTCTTAACCTTGTCATGCCGCCGATCTGTTAACCCGGCTAGTTCCAGTGCCTCTTCGGCTGCCCTTGCGAGTTCCTGGCCACGCAGTCCATACAGCGAAGCGAAGAAGAGCACATTCCGCTCGGCAGACAGTTCCTCATAAAGCGCGATTTCCTGCGGTACTACACCAAGCTGCTTCTTGTAGCTGCGCAGCTGCTTGCCGATATCCTGGCCCTTGTAGAGCACCTCCCCCTCGTCGCTTTGTAAGGCCGCCGTCAAGATATGAATCGTAGTGCTCTTCCCGGCCCCGTTCGGTCCAAGGAAACATAAGATTTCCCCGCGGCCCACCTCAAAGCTAATCCCTTTGAGCACCTTGTGTTCTTTGAAGCTCTTGGTCAGCCCGCGCACAGTAAGTATCTTTTCCAAATCAATCATCTCCCTGACTCCATGCTACCCTGAAAGACAGCACAAAAAAATCAACCATCCGGTTGATTGGGAGGTTGATTTATTTATAAATTCGTAAATAGTCCGGCTTCCCGTAAGATTGAGTGATTCCCTATAAAAGCCTTCACCTTCTCCCTCATGCCAGGCTCCAGCGGAACGCCACCTCTCCTCTGCAGCATCATCCAGCGCAGGCAAGCCAGCGCTTCAAATGACTCAAGCTCTCTCTGCTCATAAGTATGTGTCATTAGATATGCAGAACGAAACACTTCGGCATGCTCTTCCGAAACATAGAGCTTCTTCAGAAACCATGACCAGGCAAAATCATACCTTGGATCGCCCCTTTGTGCATTGGTCCAATCAACTTAAAAGGGGGCTAATCCTCATCTCCTCCTCCAGAACTGCAATACGTCTGTCTATCATAATCCATGTTATAATACATACGATCCAGCGATCAATGAAATTCAGCAAAGTGAGGCAGGTGTGAATCTTGCAGTCAGTTCCCCAAGTACTACTAGACAACTTCCACGGCCGTGAGGGCAGCTTTATCTATAGTCTTCATGAAAGGTCAGAGTTCAGCGAACCTGCCTTCTGGGATTATTACAATTCGCTCATCGAGTTAACCCGTCTAACTAAGGACCACGGAGCGTTAGATAGGGACCTTGCCGAAATGGTCTGCCATACCTATGACTATATTCTGAAAAGTTTCATATGGAACTTTCATCCGACGGACCTGTACACGATTTCTCATCTTCCGATTGAGGACCTTTCGCTCTACATAGAACGCCTAGAGTATGCCTATAAAGGGTTTATTAGGGGTCATCTGTTTAAAGAAGAAATGTTCGAACTGAAGAGTCCGCAGGATGGTAACCAGCCCGCAGAATGACGAATTCGTTCCTCACCTGACATTCTGGCTCACATACGCCATAGTCTTACTTTCGTGACATCGCGATTTCATTTCACTGGAATCACCGTATCGCCCAGCATCGAACGAGCAATCGTCAGAAAATCCTCTTCCTCAATCTCAACCTGGCCATAGCGGAAGGCATATCCCCAGCTTCGCTTGCCCCGTGTAAGGTTAAGTTCGTCCAATAACACGGCAATCTTTACTTCACGGCACGGGAGGTAACGGATATTCCGGCGGAAAGGAACAAAGGATTCCGACATGGGATATTCGTAGACCCGGTCATCTTCAACCTGTCCAATGGCAGTAAAGGCTTGAAGCGGCTCTCCCTTCAATAAATCCGTGCGTGGAGAATAGTAGATTAGCCAATCCCCGGGCTTCATCCGGCGCAAAGGTGCTGCTTTGCCATGGCAAAGCTGAGCAAATCCGCCCTGTACCCCCCGTTTTACATGAGAAGCAGATACAACGCCAATCCAGTAGCGAGTTTGCTGTATTTTTTCACTTGGTATCATTAGCATCTCTTCCTTCTTCATTTCTATTGCAGTTCACTTGCAACTCTTATGAAGAAGCATACAAGAACACTACTGACAACAGCATGTCAGTAGTGTTCTGACCGAGAAATAGCGCTCAGCCCGCCTTGCATCGCCTTCTTCACTACCCAGGCCATAACACTTCCAAGCAAGGCGTTATTATTGTCTCTGACGATAAAAGCAGTCCACGAAGAGTTCTTCTGGACTTGGATCAGCCTCTCAGGCCCAATTGGCGCTTCGGGCCAAATCTCTGCGTCTATTTCTAAGTATTCCTTCAGGTGATCCTCGGAGTCCATCTTCCAGCGTCTTCAGTTGACTGACTCCCTATCCCTATCATTGTTCTGTAAGTTGGAGATAATGTGTCTCGTAACTCATAGGCCCGATTCAGCAAACACTCGTATAGAAGATCATACAGGGCGTAGTCGCGCTCTCTTTGAGGAATTGTTTTTAAATTAAGATAAATATAGTGTTTGCTCTCTTGGGGACTTCCTGCTGAAATCGCGTTAATAATAACTAACCTGCCCTTTAGCCACTATGTGTGCCCCCTCAATCGCTACAAACCCATTCGGCCAATTCTCCTCTTCTCCAACCCACCAGAACACGGCGTTACCGCTAGACGTCACGGCATGGTACAAGTCTCCCAGCTGCTGAAAATCATCCTGGGTAAAATTCCGAACTGCTGTTTCGCTCATCTTAAAAACACCACCGTTCACCTATCTAATTTTCCATGGTTTATCAGCAATATAGTACCATCTCTTCGGCACTGCATTTGGTATAGAACAATTTATATTGTTTTTTTATCCATTTATTTTAACCGGATGAATCTGAATCAGAGGCCACTACCTCCTGCACGGCTCGCATCACCGCATCCGGATGATTGTGCGGAATCATATGTGCAGCCTGCGGCAGCACGATGAGCCTTGAATGGGGAAGCTCCTGGTGCAGCCGGAAGCTATGTTCCTTAGTCTCAAACGGATCTTCTGCTCCTATCACAATAACTAGAGGAACTCTGATCTCTTTATACCTGCCCATCAATGCCTTGGCTGCAGGTACAAACGCTAGAACGTCCTCCCGGTTCGCCCTGAATTGCGATGGGCGGAGCCAAAGAGCATGTACTGCTTCTCTATACCCTTCGGGAACTTCTTCAGGCTTGAAAGTTTCTTTAAGCATGTTATTTGCCAGAGGAGGACCTAATACGGCCAGCATTGTATTCATCACCGCACTGCCCAGCACAGGGGTTGTAACCAAGGAAGAAATCGGGTCTCCCTGCTCGGCAGGATACCCTTCCGGATAAAGACCGGCGCCTAGGGTTACAATCCCTGATACCTCTTCCGGGTATTCAAGCGCATAGGCCATGACCAGGACACCACTCCAGGAGTGGGCGACCAGGATGGGCTTCTCGATGTCTAATACGCTTAAAGCCTGATGCAGCAGCCTCGCTTGGGTCATCGGGGTGACGCGTTCATTCTGTGGCCTCTCGCTATAACCATAACCAGGCCGATCGAAGGCAATTCCGCGAAAGCCGCTGGAAGCCGCCCTCTCCAGCACATGATCAAAATCATGCCCATCAAGCACTCCCCCATGCAGAAATACAATCGGCCTCCCAGCCCCCTTGCTTATATAATGCAGCTTCGTCCCTTCCGCCGTAACAAATTGCCCCGTAGGCGGATACTGCTCCTCTTGCGCCCGGAACCGATACTGCCCATACAGGTAAAGTGCCGCTATCACCGCTGCAATCAGAAATAATGCGATCATCCACTTCCTCCTCCTGAGTATAAGCCTATTTATTATTTATTGAGCCTCCTTACATGAATTTAGCAAAAACAACATTCTAATAATATGTCATTCACGTACTATATAGTATGTTGTATACACAAGAAATCGCGGGCTGTCGCAGCGCTGCTCACGGCTTAGCTGCAATTCCATTCCATAAAATTCTGGAAATCGTCTGAATGAGCTTCTGCAAAGTATCCGGACGCGGGTCCATGATCCATTCCACAAGCACACCTTTTAAAAGCGCATCCAGCATCAACGCTAAGGAGTAGGAATCCACATCGGCTGCAAGATATCCTCTAGACTGCATTTGTTGCAGGAACACGCCAATATCTGTCATCAAGTTCCTGTGCAGCAACTGCAGCCGCTCCCCTATTTCCTGCTCTCGCCCGGATACCAAAAACTCTAAAAACAATTTGGACTGCTCATCACCAGACTGAAGGCAAGTAAATTGTGATTCAAGCCAGCCTACTAGTGAGAACATCGGATCCTCAGATGACAGGATCTGCTGCATCTGGCCGGGCAGTAAGCGAAGCTGCTGCTCATAGCTCCGTTCCAAAATCGCTAGAAACAAGTCCTGCTTGCTGGCAAAGTGCCAATATACGGCCCCCTTGCTGAGCCCTGCGTGTTCAGCTACCTTATCCAACGAGGAATTCGTATAACCATGAGCTGAGAATACCTGTGCGGCGGCTTCGAGCACACGTGACTTCGTATCCGCATGATTCGCATCAAAGACCGGTTGTCTTTCCTTGAACCATGCTCTCATTCTCTCCTTGCTGCCAAAATGCCTCCGGACCGCCGTCCAATGCACATCAGCGGCTCTAGCTATTTCTGCAAATGTAACGCTGTCACAAGACGTCGTCTTCACTAATTGCTCGGCTGCCTGAAAAACTTTATCCCGTACTGTCAAATCCTTCACCTCGAGGCCTAACTTTAAAATTATTATCATCAACATACCAATGGGTATGTTGGTATCATATTATACGTTGGGTTATATTGTCAATTACGTTAAAAAAGGACTTCATCAGCACATACTGACAGAGTCCTTGGGCAATCCAGGCATGGTTATTTTCCTCTTCACAGAGGATTTGCTTTTTTCAATTCCTGGTCAAGGATAAATTGTCCCTCAGACTCGATCTGCTGAAGAGCTTTATCCAAAGGAATCTGTTTCTCTTCGACCTTCTGAATTTCAAGCTGTTCTAGCTCCTTAATCTTAGCATCGGCCTTGACTGGGATTCTATGCTTGGGATCATGCTTCACCACAATGGGACGAAGCGTATAGAAGGCTTTGATGTCACTTTCTCCATAGCCTGGAACAGAGTCCATTCTGGCCGGTAAATTTCCGTTCATGACTCTGAATTTGATCTTCGCGTATTCTTTTCCATTCACAAACTTGATGAAATCCCAGGCCGCGTTCATATCGGATGCCCCTGAACGGATGGCGAAGATCTCCGAAAGTTCCATATCTCTAGATGCATTTCGGTTTAACGGGTCCACAGGTCCCGCAGCCACGCCTAAGGTGAAGTCCTTGAAGTCCTTCACGCTCTTTTTTGCGCCCTTTATATTTTGCAGCAGGCTTGAGTCGTCAATTGTCATGGCCATTTTGCCCATCAAAAAGGGGTTGCTTCTATAATAATCTTCTAACGATGCGGCCGATTTAGAGGAATCAGGAAGGTATATGGCCCCTGAGCTTGCGCTCCTCAGGGCTGTGTTCCAGACCTCTTTCCATGAGTCTGAAGTGAGGTTCACCTTCATCGTCTGAGCATTCACCGTACTCAGCCCTTGGGTATAGGCGATTCGATGGGCAATGCCTACACTGTTCTCAGCCAAAGGAGTTCCAAATCCATAGACTCGATCCTTCTCGTTCGCAGTGTTCGCAGCCGCAGGAAAACGCTGTGCCAGGTTCAGGATTTCCTCCCAGGTCATATTGTCATGCGGAGGTTCAACACCGTATTTTTTAAATAAATCCAGATTATAAAATAAAGCTGTTGCATAAAATCTCGGACTCAGTCCATACAGCTTCCCATTTCCCTTCTCCTTTAAGCATTCAATGATCGAAGGGTTGATATCATCCAGTTCGTATTTGTCTTTCTTAATCTGAGCATCCAGGTCTGTGAGCATGCCGTCTGCAGCATACTGTTCATATTGCTGCGAAGTCAACAGCAGAAGATCCGGCTTCGTCTTCTCAATGGTCGATTTGAGGGCATCTTTGCCGGATTCAAGATCGAGATTCTGGGTTTCAACCACTTCAATCTCGGTATCCGGGTACTTCGCCTGAAACAAATCACCATAATCCTGATAGAAATATTCCTCACTGGAATACAACACTTTGAGGTGCCTTGTTTGTTGTTCCTTAGTAGAACTGCTGATAGTGCATCCCGTAAGAAGTATACATAATACGACGATCATCATTTGATTTACTTGTTTGATCGGCACTTCTCTATTCAACCTCCATATGGTCAGATGATTAAGCCACAGCTAATCTGTTCAATCTATGGAGTTCATCTAGGATGCGATTACCATTTGGTCCCGCTTAAGAATAGCCCGGAGGAGTCTTTATCTTGGGATTCCCCTTCTGTTGACTCTGACATCTCAATCGGTTTGTAGACGGCGACTTCACCCTTCTTGATCTCATTCAGTGTGTTTTGCATGCTATCCAGAATTTCAGCGAGCTTGTCTTGGCTCATCTTGCCTTTACGGACCAGCTCTTCCCCGGCTTTCTTAATGTTCTCCATTTCAGCTTTGTACTCTTCATACGAGTAACTCACCAGACCTGTACGGTCCTCAGGTTCGGAGACATCCTTAATAAACACGTCATGATCCGTGATGTGCGATATAAGCTCATCTACAGGTGTAACAGGTCCGCTCGTGCTGTTCCCGTTCTCTACAGCTCCTGCAGCTTCTCCAGAGATTTGATAACCAGTATCCGCTTGACTGGCATTGGTTGCAAATACCGTTACGGTCCCCGCAATCAAAACGGCCGATAAACACAGCGTCAGCGCAGTGGTCTGTTTATATTTCATAATAGACAGAATCCTTTCTTTCGTGGAATTTTTACTAAACCCCTGGTTGAAAGCGGCCAGCTTTGCATTTCGCTCTGCCATATGAATAAGGGATAAGGCGTAGCCGGACTTCTCCTGCTCTCCCAAGGTCCGCAGCACCCTCTCATCACAGGTAAGCTCCAGGTCCCGGTTAACAAGGACAAACATTAGCCATACCAGTGGATTGAACCAATGCAGGCACAGGACGAACGCTAAGACGAATTTCCATAGAATATCTAAATGCTTGATATGCAGCTTCTCATGGGTGAGGATGTGCTTTAACAGCTCTTCATTGCGGAAATTCAGCGTTTTCGGCAAAATAATTCTTGGCCTTAGGAAGCCGCAAGCGATCGGGGACAGCACTTGATCCGAAGTCATCACCCGGATTCGCCGGACGGTCTTCTGCTTCCCGAGCCATTCATCAATAAAAGGCTGGTTGCGTACAGGCAGCGCAGTCCTCAATTCCTTATTGCTCTTATAGAAGGTTACGGCAAAGAAGATGCCCAGCGAAATCGCTCCAAGCAGCCAAATAACAGTGATAGAATCCAGCGAAGAGGTCTTCGGAGCAAGGGAAATAGAGCCACCCAGAGGACTAAGATTCTCCTCAGCCATTACAAACGACCCATTTGTGGCCGGTAATGGCCTTACCGATTCTTGCGCGATCCGTGAGGACATATCGCCAAGTACCGAGAAGATGCTCCAGCTGGACAATATAGAGTAAGGAACCAGCAGTCTGAATACAGCAGCTCCCCAGAGAATCAGGAACACTCTCTTCGGCATCTTGTTCATTAGAAGCGCCCTCAAACCCACGATGACGATGATGAAAATCCCTGCAGAGATGCTTCGCTCAATTAAATTCATGTCCACACCTCATTTCAGGTCCTCAACGATTTTTTTTAATTTCTCGATCTCCGAATCGCTTAGATTCTTCTTGTTGATAAAGGCCGAGAAGAACAGCTCCGTAGAACCCTTATACATCTTCTGAATGAGTCCGAGCGTCTCCTGCTCCTGCACTTGTTCTCTTGTAATCAAGGCTTCACAGATGAACTGGGGATCGGTTCTTTGGACAGCTCCCTTATCGACCAGCTTCTTAATGACCGTGTAGGTCGTGTTCCGATTCCAGCCAGTATCGTCCCTTAGGATCTTCGCCAATTGCCCTGCTGCCAAGGGACCTTGATCCCACAGCACTTCCATCACCTTGAGCTCCGCATCGAATAACTTCATCTTTTTCACCTCCATCTGACTACCACGTTAGTCATACCCTTATACTACTCCAATAGTCATTACTTTTCAATACTTTCCTTTTTTAATAAAAAAATACTCCTGTTTTTTCCCAATAAGCATTGGACACTCCTTTTTTCTAAAGCAGCTTAAGCATATATATTCAAGATCTGAGCATATATTTGCTCTGCAATTTCCTGGTCATCCTTCAACCCCGCGAGATCCACCATAATGATATCCTCATTCGGAAATGAAGCGCTAAGCGGAGATGCGGTATCGGTATACTCCCTTGAGTCCATAAGCACTACTAGCTTGTCTATTAACTTCTCTTTCATCAAAGGCTCATACTTGGGATTTCCAACAGCAAGCTCGATAAGTAGTATATCCGGCTGGCTCACTCTTTTTATCATTTCGCAGATTTGAATAACGTCCACTACAGGAGGGGTCCAGTAATTTTCCAGCTTGAAGAAGTTATAATGATCGCTGCAAGCATCCGAAATCACAACACCATTGTATCCAGCGCCTTGAAAGATGCTGCAGATTTTGTCCATAAGGTGATCGTGCTCACTCTCGCAACCATTCCACAGTCCGATATGAGGCACATCGGGATCATTTGAGGAACCGATACTCTTTAGATCATAGCTATAGCTTCCCAGAATAGGATGGTTTGTTGAGGCTTCCTTTAACTTCTCTATCATTTGCTCATATGAGTCCAGTCCTTCGTATGTATAATTAATGACTAATGCCGTAATATACGGAGCCGCATAGCTATTGCATATTTCAATAGGCAGACCTTCTAAGGGACTATAAATACAGCAGCTTGTAATCTGTATGTTCCTTATATCTTTTTCATTATAGAAAAACTCACCCTCCTTCAGCACATCCTGAGAATCGCACTTCACTCCAATCACATTAGGCATCGAAGCAGGCGAAGTGAGTACATTATCATTATTACATGCAGCAACTATGATCGTTCCGTTCATATACAGCTGCTGAATTATTGACTCCAAAATAAAATAGTCCGCAAAATAGGTCGTGCCCAGACTCATATTTACTATTTTTATATCGTTTTCTAGACACCACTCTAACGCGATGCACAGATCGTATACCGACGTAGTCCGGCTTGCCTGCGGAATAATGTTGAGGCTGTAGATCTCCATATGTTTAGTGAAAGAGGCCAGAATTAAGGTACAGATCGTACCGTGAGATAAGGAGGAAATATCTGCGTCTTCTTCTAGCCTTCTTACTTGCCGGTCTACTAATTCATAGCAGTTCACAACAATGCCCTGGCTTCTGCAGATCCCGCGACTAATCCCGTCATCTATGATGGCAACCTTCACGGCTTGCTTCATCATTTCCCCTCCCTTCTTGGTTTAAGCTAATGAAGCATAAAGACTACATTAGGTAGGACCCTAATGTAGTCTTTATTATTTAAACCTATATACTAAGCATTTCTCTTAGCTGTTGCATTCGCAGCTGCTCCGTCAAGAGCATTAGTAGTTGAATTAGTGTTAGCATGATTGCCTTGGCAAACACACGAACATCTGGATTGGCAGCCACAAAGTGCCATCAGTCCATAAGTTTCGATGGTGTTATTTACAGCCTCAACTCTCTTGTTAAGTTTCTTCATCTCGTTTCACCTCCTTTCAAGCTTTCCCGTCTTGTTTGTAATCTATAGAGAATGTCCTATAAACTTTGCTGATTATGCTCTGGATATAAGACATAATCTAACACTTTGGAGGGTCACTCACAGGATAGGCTGTTTGGAATGTAGCAGCTGATAGATGTGTTGTGACAGATTAGATACAGTCACAACACCATGATCATTTTTCTCAAACAGCCCAAACAACGGGGTATCCACTTGAGCCTCTAGGCTATCAATGATATATAGAAGGTCCACAGGGGATATACCGTAAGTATTGCTAAGCAAATTTATATGGTGATCCGTAACTTCCACATTTGTTATCTCATAGATCGTTTGAACAATGATATTCTTCAAATTTTCTTGATCCATGTTCGGCCTCCCATCTCAACTCACTGTGTTTTTTACACGAATTCTAAATTGCTCGTTAACTCAGTTAGGATCGTATTGTATATTTTTTCACTATTCAGCTTGTGCACCGTATTAAATAGGTTTACATCCGGTATCGTGCTTATCTTCTCCTTAATATTGGTGTCCTTTAAGTGCAAGAAGCTTAATTGCTTGTTATTGTCGTCTATTAAATACCTGCTATTGGAGATGTGGAAGTAATTGACCGGTATATTGAACCTATATTTGCAGCATTGCTGAAATTCTTTGAAATAAGCTTCAGTGAGGCCTGGATTATAATACAAGCTTAATATGCCTATATCTGTTTGCAGGGCATTGGATAGGATAAACGGAAGGGTTCCATAATCATTATGGTGCAAATCATCAATCGGCAGAATTCCGCCTGGATAACCAACAATAATCAGATCTGGCGACTCCGTTTGAGACAATTGATAGACGTAATGATTAAAGGCAAGCACACGATCCGTAACAGATAGAGAGTTATTGTACAGAAATTCCGGAAGAGCCCTGAATCCAAATAGCTCGCTCATTTTTTTGGTTCCCAATTGAAGAACTTTATAGCCTGTTTGTTTGAAATAAGCGCCTAACTCCAACTGAATATTAAACTTGTTGCAGTGTCTCCCCAGACCCAGTATGGATACAATCGGCACATGGATCGGATAGATTCCTTCTGTCGTGCCTCGATTTAAGTAACCCACATGATCTGTGTGATTGTTAGTTAATATCTGGATTCCATCGAAGATATAACCATGACTTTCTAAGACATGATTTAGGTCCTCTGAAATGACGACTCGCTTACCCAGCTGCTGAGACCATTCGATCTTCTTAACATAGGAATTGAGATACTTCTCAGATAATCCTTCAAGAAAGAGTACGGTGTCACATTCGGCCACTTTCCCCTCGAAATCATCCGATAATTCAAAGCCGGTATGTTCTCCTCCATCTATAGCGCTTGCATCCTTCCCGCTAAGATACCTCCCCTTGGGGACAATAGCGGTCACTAATTCATAGTTGGTTAGCAAGGCTCTGTATCTAACGATGGAGATATTCTCATAGCAGCAAGGAAAGAAGAGTAGTTTATCCATGTAAGGCGCCCTCCTTGAAATCATAACCGAACTCTTTGAGAGCACTGATCTCCATCAAATCATCCAGCACCTTCCGCTTGGATTGCTCACAGTTCTTAAGCTTAGTGCACTTGCATATCTTCTCACCGTCATCGCATTGCGCTACACACATTGAGCAGTGCAGCAGTGCCCAGCAGTCAAGGCATTCCTCTTCTGTAACTTTCCCTACATTCAGAATTTCTTCGGCCTTCTTGACATCTATACCAGTTGACAAGCTGCCTAGATGAACGGTTTCAGACACTTCACTGACCCGCTCGCAAGGAAAGAGGTCACCATCTACAGTGACGAACAATCTCCGCGCCCCAGGTATGCATGGTCCGCCATGATGCTGAATGGTGCTAATGGTATGTCTTTGCTGAAGGGTGCTATAGAAGTGATCAATCATGTTCTTCTGGGTTCTGAGCAATTTTGTACTGTATTTCTTATCTATTCTCTTGGTCAGTCCCAGCAAAAATTTAAAATATTCATATCTTCTTACAATCCAGAAATCATCGGCGTACTCGTTGTAGCTGTTCTTACCTGCTCCTGAATCCACCAAGTTCAATCCTATGCTGGCATCCTTAATGATCTCATCTGTTTCAAAAAATTCCTTCACACAAGAATAGTCACTCTTGGGGTTGATCACTGTATTGATGGCTATCCTCTTAATGAATTCCGGATTATGCTTTTTAATTTTCTCAATGTTCGACATGATGACGTCAAAGGAGCCTTTGCCATTGGCGAATTTCCGGTTAACGTCATGCTCGTTCTTAGAACCGTCCAGACTAATCGTGACATTGATATTATGTTCAGCGAAGTAGTCTGCTAGTTTAGGCGTAAGCAAGGTTCCATTTGTTGTGATGGCATAGACAATGTTCTTGCCTTCCAGCGTTTCCTCAATATAGTCCACACACTTCTTGATGAGTTCAAATTCCAGGAGGGGCTCCCCGCCATAGAAAGCTACTGAAATTTCATCAAGCTCTAGAGATTGTGAAGCAATCAGATCAATGGCCTTCTTGGCGGTTTCAAAGGTCATGACTTTATTCGTATGGCTACGGTTCTGATGATCCCCGGAATAGACGCAATATCCGCATCTTAGATTACAATTTTGGGTTACTTGTAGCGTGATTTGTGTCATTCTATGCGTGATATGGTGTTCCAGAAGATCTGTACTAGGGTGCTTAATTTCAACAACTACATTTTCCTTTAGATACCCGCTATCCTGGTATTTTTTGATGGTGTCCATGCTCTCCGTAGTATCGAAGCCACTCTCCAAACGGTTCAGAGCATCATACTCCTCTTCATTGATCAGGAGGACGGAATTGGTGTTTCTGTCGTAGACATAATAGTTTTTCGGAGTTCTAAATGTTTTGTATATGATACTCATGCGCAAAATCTCCCTTCACCAGTATTGAATTCTCATGAATAATTTCTCTAAACATCGGCTGCTCTTGGTATAATTCCTGGAAAGACCCTACAGAGACAATCCTGCCTTCGTCCAGCAGCACGATCCGGTCCACCTTCTGCAGCACATTCACTCTGTGTGTGATCAGAATCATGAAGTCAAAGGCTGTACAATGCTCAATGATTTCTTCAAACTGCCGCTCTGAATGCGAGTCATAATTTGAAGTGACCTCATCAAGAATTAAGATTTTACTTTTCTTCCGAATGGCTCTTGAGAAAATAAGTTTTTGCTTCTCCCCGCCTGACAGCATGGAACCATTGAGGCCAACCTTGGTTTCAAATTGATGAGGCAGTCTTGAAGTGAAATCCAATAAGCGATTCTGTTGATCCTCTAGCTCCAGTTGATTTCTCTCCAGCTCTACTTTGCCAAACATCGTTAAGTTGTCCCAAATACTTGTATTGAACAAAAAGGAGGACTGCTGCATCACACTGAACAGATTGCGATATTCCTTAAGAGGTATATGGTTGATGTTGTGATGATCCATGTATATATTCCCTGAGCTAGGTTCGTAAAATCTTAGCAACAAATTGATTAAGGTCGTCTTGCCGCTGCCATTTCTGCCTATGAAGGCAACCTTCTCTCCTTTTTGAATTTTCAGATCAATATGATGAAGGGTGTTGTCGTTCTGGTAGGAGAAAGAGACATCCCGGAATTCAATAAAGCCCGGTGACAGGTCCCTGTATTCTATTGCTTCTGAATCGTTAGGAATCTCCTCTTCTTCTAAATTCATAAAGTCAATATAGGCTTTCAAAGAGGGTTTGATTTCACTAAGTAGAATCTTCAATTCCAGCGTTAGCGTCATGGGCTCTATGAGATAATTGGAATAGGATATAAAAGCAATAATTCCGCCTATCGTAAACTCCTCTCTCCATATCAGGAATCCGCCTAGAATATAGATAATATTCAAGAAGGAGTTTTCGAGGATCGCATTGATTCCTTGCTTAATCCGATCTATTCTGTATTTTTTTAATTCTATGCTGTTAATTCGGCTTAGTAGTGCCGCGTATTCCTGTTCCTTCTCTTCGGTCATGTTCCACAATTTAACTTCGTAGATTCCCTCGAAGATATCATTCAACCATAGAGATAATTGTCTATTCGCTTCGATCAGTTCCAAAACATATTTGCTTCTCCACTTATCAATCATCCAGATCAATAAGAACTTGATAGGTAAGATAGCCAGTACAAACAAAGTTAACTTCCAGCTGATAAAGAATAGTCCGATGGAGACCCCAATAATCTTAAAAAACTCAATAGCTACTCCCCAAAACTCATCGCTTGCGACTCTGCATAATGCTTGGATATGGTAATTCGCATCATTAATCAACTTGTAGAGGCCGGTTTCTTTGAGATGACGGACCCTTAGTCTAAGTGCATGGGAGAAGGCTTCTGAAGATAAGGATAGAGACAGGTTGTTATGTACTTTCAATTGCAGGATCGTCTGGAAATGGATGATTGCCTGGACCGTAATAAACAATAAAATGATGATCAGAACATAGCTTATTAGTGCAGCAACATTGTTGTTCACAATACCTTCGTCGATGATCTTCTGACTCAGGATAGGGGAGATCACACTGAGGGAGGATATTATGATGCTAAAGAGCAAAGACTTCATAATTGAGTATTTATACCTGTGAACAATGGCGTAAAGATTGCCAATCAGGCTTTTGCTATGACTAATATGAATACCCAACCGAGCTCCTCCCTTCTTATGCCATGTCCTTTATGCCCATTCATTAAATAAAGACACTTCCATTTTCGGAAGCGCAACACATAATTTATTTATTTTGGAAAAATAATTAACCATGCCGTCTACTCACCTTCATAGCCCTATGCCTGGCGCGTACAATGTACTCTCGAACATGATTTGCCGGGAGATTCATAATGTCCCCAATCTCTCTAGCATTTAACTCATAGTAGTATTTAAGATATAGCAATTTCTGATCTCTTTCAGATAGGCTGCCTATGCCTGCAATGAGTTCATTAACCTGTTCCTTGATGGAATAATAATCTTCGATAGATAACTTATCTTCAGGGATGGATGCTGCATGGTCATCTGTGAAGTCAGGTAACACCTTGCTGGTGGTGATGCTGCGGTGCCTTAAATAATTCAGCGAGACATTTCTAATCGTGGATACAAGATAGGAGGCCCTTTGCCCTGTCTCTAATGATTTAATTACAGAAGTCTTGTTGAAAATTTTAATAAATGCTTCGTTCACCAGATCATCCACCACACTGTATTCCCGGCAGACGTTGTAAGCTATTTTCTTCATCAGAGGATAATATTGAATATATAAGTCAGTAATAAAATCCTTGTTATCCGTATCCATGACTTTTGCCTCCTTATAAATTCTTGTTGGTAAAAACCTCTCCATCGCTAACATTACAATTAGCCCCTACTATCACATTGTTTTAGTTTTTTAGAATGAAATCTTGGGTATCTGCTTTTTTAAACTCTAATAATTTCACAGTTAATCCGAGTCCGACGCTAAGAACACTTGTATTTGAAAATACTTATAGTAAAAGTTAATATTAAACAGTAATTACATAGAATGAACTAAAGAAATGAATGTTAGAGGGCGGTATAAGGCCGTTATATATAGAAAGTTCATTGTAAAACTTTAGTTCAGTCTGTATACATACTCTTGTTTCTGGTCTATCTTCTTTTCCAAAATCATAAGCGTAGAACCTAGAAAGGGTGATTCTATGTGTAGTGAAAGGATTAGTGAAGGTGCTTGTATCGAGGAATTATGTAACGAATACTATGTAGTCATTTACAAATACTGTATGAAGTTAATTCGCGGTCAAAAAGAGCTTTTAAGCTTCGCTGAAGAATGTACACAAAACACCTTTCTTGAAGCCTGTAAACAATTCTCCAATTTAAAAAGCCATCCTAATATCAGAGGATGGCTTTTCTGCACCGCAAAAAATATGATCAATCACTCGTTTAGATGTATGTATTTACAACAAAAGCGAGAAAGCTCCTTGCATGAGAATACAGCCATCGATTTCCACTATACGGATCCCCAACTGGAGAACCTTCTTGAAGAAGATACAAATTTCGACCTATTAAGCCAAGAAATCTTAGACCATTTACATCCTTTTGAGTACGAAATTTACTGTGACTATTACATAAATAAAATGAGTATTGCCACCCTTTCCGTCAAATATCAAATGACTGAGAGCGCTATTACAACGAGAATATATCGGATTAGGAAAAGTATTCTCCACCGTGTTCAGGTACATTTTAGGGATTAAAGGAGAAGAGTTACCTAACATTTCGTTGCTCAAGCTCTATTATTATTTTGTACGTAATAACATCAATGGGTTCAAGACCCGATACAATGAAATCACATTCGGCCTTAACTTTTGAATTTATAGCTTGGTACAAATCTCTCACAACTATAAGATATTGAGATAAATATTCTTCGAAGTTTTTTAAAGTTTCAGTTGGAGGGGATTCAGCATTTTGTATCCCTCTTAAAATCCTGCGGGCTAGTGCTACTTCTAATGGAATATCAATACAGACTACAAAATCAATTAAATCGGCCATCCCTTCCCGGCCTCTACCAAAAGGTTCTTCAACGATAATATATTTCTCTGGCCTTATCATTTGATGGTTAGGTAATTTTATCGGCCTTCCTTGAACCAACTCATATAAGTCTCTATCAAAATCTGGATTTTGAACTAATTTAGGGTCTGCACCTTTTTTCAACCATTCCATAAAATCATCTGGATATTTATTAGTAGAAGCATAGTCATCAAAGTGGAAGGATATTGCATCGACAAGTTTATCTCTTAATTGCTTTGTTAACGTACTCTTGCCCGAGCCAGAAGGTCCACTTACTGCAATGGTGTACGCGGATTTATTCATTGTCTTTTATTCCTTTCTTTAATGTACTTTCACAGCAATTTCATTTCGCAAATATGGCTGCAACCTAGATATTTAAGGAGTTAAATAAATTCTCTCTTTAGTTATCCTATTCCTCCCGAGATAAATATCCGGCCTAGGGGCTTTTTTTGTGCATACAGATAGTATTTATCAAAATTTCAGGCTAGTCTGGGCGAGCATAGCAAAGGACGACTGTCAATAGCCGCCCTTCCCTTATTAATTCTATTCAAATGTTCTCTTCCTCTAACGTTTTATAATAGGTGATTTTATGCTCTATTTTGAGCAAATTCTCCTTTAGATCTTCAATTTGTTTAATTACTTTATTTTTATGCAGTTCTAACAATGTTCTCCTTTCCTTTATTGTAGCTTCCCCCTGACTCCGTAAATCAGAAAACTGTTTCATTTCGCTGATAGGCATTTTTGTTTCTCGTAACCGGATCAGGAAATCTATCCATAACAGATCAGACTCCCGATACTTACGATAACCGGATTCATTGCGCGCTACACCGTCCAGCAAACCAATTTTCTCATAGTAACGTAACGTGTGACTGGTCAACCCGGTTATTTGAGAAATCTGTTGAATTGTATAATGTTTGTCCATGGAATGGATTATAACAGAAAAAGCATTGCCTTAGAGTACACTCCAAAGTGTAGCATGACTTAAGAAGTTACTTAATCACTTACTTACAGGAGGCTAAACATGAATGCAGAGCGCTATCAACGCGGCTGGGAAAAGCTAATGGAAATTGATGGAGAAGGAGGAGAGCGGGTTATAGAGTCATTGCAAGACATTGCTCCTGACCTTGGAAGGTATGTTGTTGAATTTGCTTTTGGAGACATTTATTCCAGAGATGGCTTGGACTTAAAGCAAAGGCAGCTTGTCACTCTTGCTTCTTTAACTACACAAGGCGGATGCGAACCACAGCTTCAGGTTCATATTAACGCGGCTCTTAATGTGGGACTCTCCCCGCAAGAGATCGTTGAGGCTATCACTCATTGTATTCCCTACACAGGCTTTCCACGCGTGCTAAATGCTATTTTTGTAGCAAAACGTATTTTTCTAGAACGAAATGTACAAAGCAGGTAGCACGTTGGAGAAGACAATCCGCTTTACCAAACTTTTGTTATCGGGTAATTAGGAAGAAGTATGGGCTAGACCATTTCATATTTGTGTTACAGGAATCCATATGGTCAAAAAAAGGAGCGGGACTTTACCCGCTCCGTTGCTGTTTACGCCAATATACCTTAACTATCAGTCTTATAGGGTTTCAGTATCTGTTTCTTTTACCCAGCTTTCAGAAGTTTCAGGTAAGCTAAATAGACAAAAAACGGTCTACTCAACTTGCTTTGTATTTCCTGAAGTGCTGTCTCAAAGAACCGATTCTTCGCCAGTTTGGATTTATATCTTTTAGAAACTCATTATATTGCGGCTGTTCCACTGATTTTTGCTTTGAGAACATACTCGTAGTCTTCAACTCCTCATGGCTCTAGGTATGAAACTCCTGAACAAGCTCAATCAGAAATCTTCTAGCAATCACTTAGGCGAGGTGCGGCCGGCCCAAGCCCGATCGAGCAGAGCCAGTTCAGCACGACCTCATGTAGCACATTGATGTTGTCTACCTGACAGTGTTCTAATCCGCCAAGTCGTCTATCCTCTATCGGGAAGAACGTCTTGTTTTTCGAACCAGCCTGCTCGTAATTCTTCAAAGCTTGTGTTAGCGGATTTGGCTGAACCAATATCTCTTCTGCACCGTGCATCACAAGAAGCGGGCATTCTATCTGGTGAAGCACGCCCTCGAGATCGTAGGCAAAACGCGGATTGCCCGCAAAGTCATCCAAGCTTTTTGCCCCCAGAATTCTCATGCCGTGCGCGGCTAGACTCGGTGGCATCCATTTAAGCATTGCATCCCAGTCGAATGCGTGCGTACCGCCGTCGGAGATGACGGCAGCGATCCTGTGGTCGAACGAAGCGAATCGCAGAGAGTCGTATGCCGCAAAACTCTCACCGTGCACGATAATCTTATCGGGATCGACTTCCGGCCGTGTTAGAAGAAAGTCGATGGCTCGTGAATGGAAAGCCTCACTGTCAGCTCGTCTCCCCTTCCCCTTTTCATACAGTGATAGGCCGGTGCCAGGCTGGTCATAGACCAGGAAGTTGTATCCACACGAAATAAAGGCGGGACCTAGCCAGAAATAGTTCTCAATTGACCACTCGTCGCCACCGTTGAGAGCAAAAACTGTCGGCTTCGGACCTTTTATCCAGGGAGGGGAGAAGAAGTACCCATCCAGCTTGACATCCTCGTAATCGACTTGGATCTTCTCCGGGGGGACATCGAAGTACTTTCCGGCAGCTTCGAAGAGTTCATTTACTTTCCTAAATAGACGAATTTTCTCGGTGTCATCACCCATCACCGCATATTCCGCGATTCGGTAGTAATTGCAGGCGCGAATATAGCAGTTTCGCGCTGTATACCAGTTTCCAACCGCTTCAGCCTCCTTGCCGTGCCTTTCTAGGGCTTGCGCAGTTATGAGCCATTCCCTGTGCCACGTGTCCCTCTCATTTGGGTCGATTTTTTTGCAGGCTTCGTAGATCTCGGTGACGTCCGCAGCACCGAGGCTTGCCATACCCAGAGCTTTGGTGACTTGGTATGACATCATGTAGTTATTGGGCCAACGGCTGAATTCGATTGACATTGCAATATCCTCCTCTTCTATATAGATTGAACTAAAGTTTTACATTGGATTTTCTGTTATCACGGCCTAATACTGTCCTATAACGTTCATTTCTTTAGTTCATTCTATATAGATCTAAAATTATGGCGGCGCCGCTAAAATGACTACAAGTAAGTTTTACGACACAAAGATAAAGCTTCTCTAAAAGGAAAATAAATGTTTGTAAAGAAAATATAAAAAATTATAAAGCACTGAAAAATAAAAAGGGCCACTGCCTTAGTGCTCACAGCTGGCAGCGGCCTTTAACTTTGTTGTAAAGAAATTTGCAAAATAAAATTAGTGTTATACCACGAGGGGGAGGCTGAACTTTATCCCCAAACCTCCGTATTCGGAAGGATATGCATAAATTTTGCCCCCATGATGTTCAATAATGGATTTACAACTTGCAAGGCCAAGCCCCAGCCCGCCCTTTTGGATTTGCCGCGATTTATCCACAGTGAAAAATTTAAGGAATAGAGAAGATAGATCCTTATCCGGCACTCCAATTCCATTATCTTCAATTTGAAAATAAGCATAATGCCCTTGTGGGTATCCAGTCATATACACTTTCAACTCATTTTTCCCTCCATATCTTACAGCATTGCTGAAGAGATTGCCGAAAACCCGGCGTATCATCGGTTCATTGACTGTCAGCAACATATTTCCCGTGAATGAATGGCAGCAAGTAAGCTCGCAGTTAAGTCCTGCCAACTCATATTCATATTCTAGGGCAATGTTTTCAAATAATTTTGATGCATCTACAGGTTTGACTATCATTGAATCTAAATCCAGTTTTTCTTTGGTGAAGCTGGAGAAGTCATTGATGAGTTCGACCATATATTTTGACTTCCGTTGAATCAACTCATAACATTCCTGCTTTTCAGTTTCTGGTAGATTCTTGCGTGCAGCTAGAAGTTCAGCAAAACCATTAATAGATGTTAAGGGCGTTTTTAAGTCGTGGGCGATTGCCGTAATCATATCGGTTTGCTCTTTGTGCGCTAGTCGGAGCCTCTCTTCCATCTTATTAAAGTGTTTATAAAGGTCTCCAATTTCATCATTACTCCTTAGAGCAAGTGGAGGCATTGGATGCACAATATCTATTTTCTCCAACCTGGTATTAAGAAGCTGAATTGGTTTTTCTATACGAAAATGAATATAAATAATCAGAATAATAAATATGAAGCAAGCAATGGCGAATATGGGCAGAAGTAATCCTATATATTGCGGGTCCAGCAATGAACTGCGTATAGGTGAATATGCTGCAAAGATAATCTTCAGGTATATTCCAATTGAAAACATAAAAACTATAAACATCAGCAGGAACAGCAGGGGAAGCTTGATTTTCAGTTTCATATTATTACTCTCTTTCCGTGTATTTATATCCTATGCCCCAAATTGTTTTAATAAAGTCATATTCAGGACCAAGTTTCTTACGGATATTTTTAATATGAACCGTTACGGTATTTAATTCTCCGTATTCGTCTCCCCAGACATTTTCATATATCTGCTCACGAGTCAATACATTATTGGGGTGATGCATGAGGATGGACAATATTTGAAATTCCTTCGTTGATAAGTCAAGCTTCTTGCTATTCAGGAATGCTTCAAACGTCTTATCGTTCAAAATGAGCGGAGAATCCGCCTTTTCGTTATTGGGACTAAGTTCATTCCACTCTTTAAACAGCCTGTCAACTTTTCTGAAGTGGGCCTTGATCCTGGAGGTAAGCTCCTGAATGCTGAAAGGTTTGGTCATGTAATCGTCTGCTCCTATTTCGAGCCCAACGATTTTATCAATATCCTTATCACGCGCGCTTAAAAACAGAATTGGAACATTATAAGATTCTCGGATACTTCTGCAGACATCAAGTCCATCCATATCAGGCATCACTATATCAAGAACGATGAAATCAATGTGGTTTTCTTCCAATACAGATAAGGCTTCTTTCCCGGAATATGCTGGAAGTATTTCAAATTGCTCGTACCTTAAACTCTTTGTGATGAGTTTTACGATATCTTCATCGTCGTCTACAACTAATATCGTTTTTTAGCATATTTATCCCCATTCCTTCCGTTTCGCTCAGGGCACAAAACGGAAGGAAATCCGTTAGCCTTGAACGATTTTTTTATATTTTGGGATTAAAATTGTTAACATATATCCTAAATATAATCTTAAACCTTGGGAGCCACAAATGAGTTGGCACTTACCTGAAGGGGATACCCGGTGGCATGATCAAATTTACTCTCACCCGGCATGCAGGCGGCAAATGATTTAACAATGGCTTGCATGAAGAAATCATTGGGGAATGTCAAAGAGCCTATAAACAAAATATACGCTTATTTCTAATAAAAATAGCCGGTATGCCGACCAAAGGGTTAGTCAAGCATACGGGCTTTTGATTGTCTCACTTTACCGGTAATTCGATTTTTCGCAAATATTGCACCAGAATGATGTCTGTTTTTTTATATGAAGAGGAGCCCCTGACCGTATCGCTGCCAGCGAAGTGCTATCCCGATATGTCGGGTGTGTTACCCAAAGAGCACTAATCTTTACTTACTTCATTATGTAGCTGGTGCTGGTGATCGTTATGAATATGCTACTAGTCTTGGTTCTTCTGACTTTCTGCCAACCTTTTCAAACACAAAACCAGTAAAATAATCTATTGCTCAACTACCCCAAAATCATCCACATAAACATATGCTGTACCAGGATTCTTATAAGCATACACTGTTGCACTGGTAGCGCCTGCTCCGGTTGTAAAGGGGATATTTACCATTGTCCAGGATGTACTGTCAGATGTTACGGATGCATCCGTACCTTCAAAGCCACTCACGCCAATCTGAATCTGCTCTCCGATGTCTGCCTTAACCCAGGCAGTACAGATGTAGCTGGTATTAGGACTTAGCCCTGTAAGTACCTGCTCGATACCATCTTCTCCGGGTCCCAATCTAACACTCTTAGAGCCGCTTCTTGGTACCGATACACTTGCAGCAGTACCTGAATATGTTGCTGCCCATGGTGAGATGATCCCTTTCTCGAAATCAGATTGCCTCACTTTATTAATATATAGTAAGCTGACACTCTCAAAAACCGGGTCCGGAGGTGAAGAAAAATCATGCCCGGCAGTCCAATCAGTTCCACCGAACTCATATGCTCCAATATCCGGCGCCGTACCAACATAATCATCCGTGATGCCAGATATTACAACCCCTGCATGAATAGCTGGAGAAGTAGACTGCAACCTGAAATCATATGCTGTAGGATTCACAAATAACGGATTGGTCTCTGAGGTAATATTATTTCCCTCTATATGAGTACCAGGCAGTGTAAAGGCTGTAGTAAAGATATTGTTGAAAATTCTGTCGCCGTACATATCTGACTGAAAATTACTTCCCCAATAGCCCACATTACCGTTACCGTAGGTGGTATTGTTATAAATCAGGTTAAAATTACTGGGTGTATTCAATCTTATCCCTGTATAGTTTCCCCATACCACATTATGATGCACAATATAGCCCTTGCTACCGTTATCCAGATAGATACCCGTGCCGGAATAATTCTTTGCCAGATTATCATGGATGTAATTATGATGAATTGCCGTCCCTTGCCCATCCCAGGCAAATTCGTAGAGTATTCCGCAGTCCTTTGTCAATTTTCCTGCATTGTACAGATTATTATATTGTATCTGGCTGTTCTGGGTAGGCATAAATATCAGATGACGCCCAGCGTTATATACCGTATTATGACTGATTAGATGGTTTGTCCCCAATAGATAGATTGCCGGAATATCCGCTGCCGAATAATTTGCTTCATGAATAAGATTATTAATCACCTTATTTCCCGTTCCCTGTATACTCACCAGATTCCCGGAACTGTAGATCAAAGTACTGTCTCTAAGCTCATTATTGGTACCGGACATAAATATCCCTGTACTGTATTGGCTGGTAACATCCGAATCATGACTGACATATTCCGCAATCATATTAGAAACTTTACAGTCATTAGAATCAGACATTTTAATGCTGGAGGCAAAGATATTAATTCCGGTAATACTTATGTAAGAGCGGGAACTTAAATCAAATGCATAAATCCGCCTTTTTGCTTCTACGGTCGAAGTATTCGGATCAACCCCACCAGGTGCCCATAAATAAAGTCTGCCAGTAAGGCTGTCATAATACCATTCTCCCTCACTATCAAGATCTTCAAGATTGCCAGTAATATAATAGCTGTTACCGCCTGTCGCTGCAGTAGCCATGGGATCAAAAGTAATGGAGCCGTCACTTGATCCGGTAATGGTCCTTTTATAAGATTTATAGCCTGTTCCCGGAACACTCCAGACCGTTTTGCCCACCCAGTATCCAGGTGCCTGAGTTAAGTCTCTATCCTTGATGGTTGTAGTGGAGCCGGAATCAACTGTTGCATATGTCAAATTTAAGGGATCAAGTGTTGGTGAATTGGGCCATCTGGCTTCAAGTTGCATTTGCTTATTAACAAATATCTGATCTTTTGTTCCAAGGGAACCCGGCATTTCCGCATAATAGATGGAACCGGAGTAATTTTGCCAGCCAGTAACCCGATCAGCACCAGATACCGTTACATTCTCTCCTGTATAAGCCTTAAAGTTTATGGGATTTGCAGAAGTTCCGGAAGTATGAAGGGTTACTGTTTCCTGGTATGTACCCCCTCGGATGATGCAGGTATCTCCGGCCGTCATGGTATCTGCTGCCTTTTGTATAGTTTTCCATGGATTTGATAGTGTACCGGTACCAGTGATGTCATTCCCCGTTGTAGAAACATAATATACGGAATCTGCCTTAACAGTTCCCCCGCCCAGATTAAAAGCAAATACATAAATCATCATCATTAAAACTAGAAATCTAATGCCTACTCTCTTACTCATAACTTACCTCCTGTAATGAAGTCTATTTTTTTAGATACGGCTTCTACGCCTAGGCTTAGGTTCACTGCTAGGTATGTTTTATATAAAAATTTATGTATATGTAAGCCTTAATTATTTAATCGACCTATACCGACTTAAAGTTTATGGATTCTTTCAGCGAAGCTTCTCCGATACTGACTCGGTGTCCCTCATATTAGAAAAGAGCTTAAAAAGCAAACACGCCTCCCTGGACGAACCAGAAAGGCGATAAAATACAAAAAAACCGCCAGCAGAAACTGACGGTTAAGATGAATGCTATTACCGAATTATTATGAAATGCAAAACAAGAATCCCCTGCCAAGTTGACCCCATCATAAAACGAACCGGAACTCTCCTGGCCTACAACGTCTCCGTATTAAGCGTAAATCCTTCAATCACAGCGTCTTCGTCTACCTCGATCATAATGCATCGTTTCCCTTGATAATTCACCTGTCTCACGTACTTCAGATCCTGTGGGCTGACCGAAATGGTAGCAACCTTCGTATCGATCTTAATCGATTTCGAAGTGAACTTCGGAACGACGCTGCTCGCTTTGATTTCGTAGTTCTTGTCATCCACGATCGTTTCGAACGCCCGTTCCACCTTTTCCGCCGTCACATTCTCCACACCGCTGACCGTCAGCATGTGTTCCACATCTTTATAGTCCAGCTTCGGCGGTTCTTCCTCTTCATGGGTCTCGATGACCTGATAAATTTCCTCGTATACGCTGGCGATCGTTGAAGCGTCGAGCTGATCTCCCGCCACTTCCTTCACGATCTCCTCAAAAATAGCTCTCTCCTCCAACGCCGTCACGGTCTTCTCGGCATTCAAGACTTCCTCGATGAAATGCTGATTCGGTTCGTTCGCTCTTCCCGAGCAATACAGCACCCGATTCACGTCAGAATAACCATCTGTCACGCTGGGATAAAAAAAACCCTGCTCCGGCGAACTCAACTTAATGATCGGATCCACGAGCACATTATATTTGAATTCTCTCTCCACGTAATCGAACATGAGCGTTTTCTTTTGCTGCTCCGTAGTATTGATGCTGCACAGAATGAACGGATTGGTGAACACCTCGTCATTTTCGCTTTCCTCGGCCTCTTCGTTTCTGGTTTTGGTCGGCTGATAGTATTGCCCGCGGACGAAAGTAATCACTGTATCCTTTTCATAATGGGTATCCGCGAGCATTTTCTCGACCAGCAGGATCATCAGATCATGCCATTCCTCCACATCGCCGGTCACCAAAGCTTGATGGAGAAGCACCCGCGTCGGTTCTTCCGCTTCCTCGTGAAGCTTTAGCTCGAACAGCTTTTGATCCATTTCCCCGGCCAGCAGTTTTTTGAAATTCCCCATATAGAGCTCCTGCTTCTCCCTGTCCACCAGTGCAAAAGGCTGTCGCTCGTAATGGTAAATCTCGTTCGTTTCCTTCATAATATACACATTCAAAATATCGTAAATTTGGAGCTTTTCGTGATCCAGCTTAAACTGTTTGCGTATATATGCGACTTCTTTCTTTAGCATGTTCTATGAGACATCTCCTAAAAGTGAAATGGTCTTTCCGAAACCTAAGTACCTCCAGTACTCAGTCCCTCTGTAAGACGCGGAACCCTTTGGCGGCATAGTAGGATTCCGCGCCATTGTGGTACGCAAACACCGTCTCGTAGCGCCGGTTACAAGAGCGGGCTCCGCCAAGTTTTCTAATATTGTCGGGGGTTATCACCCAACTTGATGTTTTCGTATCAAACTTTCCAAGCTTCTGCAATTCCCGGTATTGTTCTTCCGTTAAAAGCTCAATCCCACATGACGGCCGCCATATCCATCGGTGTGCATATTTCTCACAACGTCTTACGCCGCAGTTTATAAAAATACTGCACAATGGGATGCTTTAACTTTATCTCTTCGGACAGGTTTAGGATCCGCTTTTTCCCAACCCTTCGATCCACCAAAGCTAGAACATTCAGCAGGATATCGGGGCTCTCTAAACTTTGCTCTACCGACGTAGTTAAGAACTTATTAGCCACCACGATAAAATTAGATTTACTTAAATTAGTCTGTGCGGATAGAAGCTCTTTTGCTTGTTCAGAGCTTCTTCTACTTCGAGCAATGACGATTAAGCGATCCTCCGGCACGGGTCCCTTGGTATCTTTTCTGACCGCCTCAATGTCGTCAGTTGTGATCGGAATTTGAAGTTCGGGATCATTCTTGATTTCCAGCTCCGTTTGGTACCATCTGATGAGGTTCGTCTTATCACTCATATTAAGTATGTTCTTCTTATCAACCAAGATATAACAAATCCCTGATTTATCCGGTAAATAACGATAACCCGGTGCGCGGTATTCCACCCTTCCCTGTAACGCAGGACTGAGAAAGCTCTCCAACTGCTGCTTCAATTTGCTCCAGGACATATTAACTCCCCCTCCATATAAAAAACAGAGAAAAGGCTTGTTGGTACGGGCTTGTCCCCTACTCACCCTCTGTAAACGTCAACCGCCCGCCCACACTATGATTCCCTTCCGGGTGACAATAACTTTCCGTATTCGCAAATTCCGAAAAAATATATCTACCGGGTCACATTAATTCCCGTAAGCCTCTTATATTATATAGGGGATTGCCCAAAAGCAATAGTATTCTGTGACGTCAGTATTAAATTTCATATTTTAGACTACGAGCACACTGGCAAAAAGGCGATCGAAAAAAAAGCCGAGAAAGAACAGGAAAAGATCCCCGCTTCTCGCTCGGCTCGTAACACGACCTTTTTAGGCTCTGAGATGACTTTGATTATGTTCTTACAACACATCCCTCACCAACAACGCCACCGATTCCACATGTGTTGAGTAGACAGTGAAAACAACATGGCACGTGTCCGAAGGAATGTGTTTGCTCTATTATAAATCACTCTGCCCAGATTCAACGAAGTTAGGCTCATTCTTGCCCGAGAGGGTAAAATGAAACACATCAGGATTGAATAATGCTTTCCATTCCTTAGCATGGGTAATCAAATAACTTAAAAAGGAGTAATATTAGATTCCTAAGTCTCGCTATTCGACTGCCATGACAATATTCATGGCACGGCTAGAAGCCGTGTTACTACCCCCTCCATAGGGGCTTGAAATGGTGCAATTGATATTTCTGTCCGAGAGGAATTTTAGCAAGTTATTCCGCGTGTTCAAGACCAGACGCAAAAGGCCGTGCATCTAAGGCTTGTCCTTCTGCCAACAATATTCTCAAACTAAACAATTATTTATTTTATTGCGAATGAAATTAAAATCTTCATCTTTCAATCTAACCATTGAACGTTGAAAGACGCAGCCCCAATTCCTTTTACCTCTAGTTATCTCAAGTTGCTCAAGCATATCCCTTATTGGTATTTGCTTATCTGACGAAAGTATTTTGTCATATACAACAGGTAATTTACACTCATAAACATCACCTGAAAAGAAAAACGGGTCTGAACTTTCTAATTTTGCTTTTACCTTTATTACTCCTGCAAAAACTGCCTTTTTGGATAGATACACCAATATTTCGTTCTCAATTTCAAAATTTTTACTGTGCGCAAATTTAGCTCTTAACGGCCAAATATTTTCAGAATCATTTTTTAATTTTTCCCAATTGTTTGGGGTTGTAACAAACATTATTCGATTCATAGACCTTCCCACCTTATTCCGAAAGTATATCTTGAACTATTCTCGCCAAAATCCGAATTTGTTCAACGGATTCATGGGGTTCAACAATTAACGCTGTTGTAAACTCAGATTTCCAATTATCATCCACGTTACCCGGTGAAAAAGGAATGGCCCCTATTTTAAACTTATCAAACTTTGTTAAATAGTTTTCGATTTGACCTGCATCCGATATAGGCGGTTTATGAGGATATAAAATTATCCCCCTTTTTACAGCTCTAATTACTTCAGGTGTATCATCAATAACTCTATTTGTCTGTATAGCGTCTTTGTATCTGTGCATTGTATTGATGTCTTCATCTTTAGGTTTAAATCTAACTTCTTTATTCGAAATGTCTTTAGATATCAATTCCTTGTAACTTAGCGTTTTAAGATCATTAGATTCGACAACTGCAACTTCAATTTTATATTTAGCATCTAAAATGTTTAGCTCTTGTTTATTCTCAATTTCAAATATTAGGTCTGGTTGTTGGTTAACTAAAGGAGTAAAGTAGGTTGAGGTCAAAGATGTTTTAAACAACCTATTTGTAGCGATTGTGATTTGATCATTTACCCTTATTTTTGAAGATTTTCCCGTTTTTAGCACAGTTCTAAAAGCGTCAGTTTTAATCTTTAGAGTGTAAGCACTTGAATCATTATGAACAAACTCGCTTATTATCTGAACCAATTTGCAGAATGTCCATACTTCATATAGATCTTCCATTGAAAGTGTATATATATACTTTGATCCTTTTATTTGAATATTTATTCCTTTATTTATTAACCTAATCAATTTCTCAAATTTAACAAATTCGTTATGAAATAAAAAATTTGTTTTGTTCTGCAATCCGTTATTGCTATCTTCGATATGCAACCAAAATTCATTATTAATTCTACGCCTCAGTTTTTTTTCATTGTGTAAGATCTTCAAATAAAAATGCTCATTTTTTATAGATTTAATACTCTCTAAGGTAGAGTTATCAATATAATGCCTCCACTTATTTATTTGTTTCGTAGTTTGCTTCATTAAGTACTTTATAAATTTATTCTCAGGAGTATTTAAATCTGAAGATTTGACATTAAGATCAATAGTATTTCTTTGGAAGAGTTCATCCTTCCCATATTTATTAATCTTCTTTGTCAATGAGCTATTAGTTCTTTTGATTTTTCGAATATTAAAAGTTTTGCTTTCAGTATTTAATCTTTGATGCGCCTTTTTTTCTATTCTTTCAATAATTCCTAGTAACTGATCAGAAAGATTATAAAAATTAACTAACCACTCTAATCCGGTTGCTGACTGCGTTTCACCCGAACCTCCATTTTTTGTTGGATTAAACATTTCGAAAACCAAATGGTTATGAATATTCGATAGTTCATTTATCATTGATAAACGTTCTTTTAAAAAATCAATTTTTATGGAAAACACCGTAATATCAATTTGGAAAATTAATTTTCCATCTTCCAATACGGATAATTGTGTTAGGCCTACATTATTTCTAAAATTTATAGTTCCAGAAAACGACTGATGCTGTTCGAAATACGCTAAATTGTTATTAATACTTGAATGCTCATGCCATAGTGTATATTTCTTATCATTAAATGATGTTAGTTGAACATGATAGTTAATATTCTCAAAAAAAATGGGCAAATAATACTCTAGCCCATTTTTTTCAAAATTAGTGCACACTTTAATACGAGTATTCTCATTTGAATATCTACTTGTTTTTCGTTCAATTTTTATTAATGATGTATCTCCAAATTCAGAACTATGTTTAATATGTCTTAAAATATTTCTGGACACTTCATCATCTTGGCCGCCAGAAAAATTTCTCAGGGTAAAACTATTTTGATGAGGGGGAGTTCCTTTTATGGAAAGTAAAAAATCATCAGTTTTTAATTCTACAAGGTCAGTTAGAGACATATTATACACTCCAAAATGAGGTTGAAGGCTTATCAAATATTAATAAATCCTTAAGCATTAAGTATAACTTTCGGGCTGCCTTAGGAAATCTTAAGTCATCGCTTTCAGTGTCATCTTGTAAAATTTTGTCTGCATCGTAGTTTCCGTTTTGGGTACATAAATTATATAGATCAATAATTACTTGATCTATTTCGCCTTGCTCTCCGCTCAAACGAGGAAGAATCTTTTGAACAAGCTGATTATCAAAATACTTGTTCCACCATGTTCCATCGGCTAAAGTATCATAATTTTGGCAAGCTGCGTGGTACAGATAGATACAGACCTCGTCACGAACCCTGAATCCAAAATTCAGTTTAAGTGGTTTTAATAGCCGATTGATATTTTCTAAAAGTGCAATCCAAGTTGATAACGTTTGATGTAATTCAAGTGTTATTTCCTGATTTTGAATCCAATTCTGCTTTAGTTCAATAAGATTAGTGATTTTCCCTTCGATTAAATAATTAAACAAGAATACCTTTCCTTCTTCTTGTTGTAATTCTGTTAAAGCAGGCGCTACAGGAGTAGCAGGGGCAACAGGCGCAGCAGCAACACTTAGAGCCTGATTTGCATCTGTACCTTCAGCTTCTTGAGTTGTATCTGTACCTTCGGCTTCTTGGGTTGTTTCTGTACCCTCAGTTTCTTCAGTTGTAACCGTACCTCCCGTTTCTTCAGCAGCATTTCCAACATCAGTAGTGTTAGCTTCAGCCGTCGCAACATCTATATATTTCAATCCAGTATCATCATTTACGCCAATCATTAGATTAACTTCATTAATTTCCAGAACATTTGATCTGTCAAGTACTTTCTTAGAAAACGGATATGTTGACTCATCAATATTTACTGTACCTATAATAAATACGTTACTACTTATTTTCAGTTGAGCTAGTTTATTAAAGTAGTCATGTAACTCAGGATCACCTGAATTTTTATCAGCATATCTTTGTAATCTATCTCTGATACCTTTGTTAAAAAGGAAGTCATGATAGCTAATACGATTAATATCTTCGTCAAAATATCGTGACTCAAGAACACTAAGAACTTGAGCAAAATAATACTCTACCCTAGATAAATTCATCTCGTCTAAAATAATAAAGTAGGGTAGATGTGGGTTATCATTTGCTTCTAAAACCAGATTTGTAAACTCACCTGGAATAAAATCACCGTCCACGTTAAAGTAACCCAACATGTCGGAATTATCTGTCCAGTCCGGTGCAACAGCAATAGGGCTACACTCTTTATTACCGGAAAGTTGCATTATTGTTCGAGGAAGAATACTTTTTCCTACACCAGAAATACCAGATAAAATTACGAATGGTTTGGTCTTAAGACTTAATAAAAATGATTCAATAAATTCATCATCAAAAAACACACCATTATCAGAAAGATTTTTTGTTAATTTTCCTACTAGTTCTTGTCCACTCAGTGCCATCACACCAGACACGGAACTGACCACCTCTAATAATTTATTGGGGTTAGGATTTAATTTTAAGAAGGCTGAATTAAAAAAATCTAGTCTTGTTTGTTCATCAGTCGTGAGTGTAAGGGCTTTTTTCCTGAACACTAAAAAGGATTTAATCTTAGAATAGTTAATATCATCGGATATAATTACTTTCCCATTTCGTCTATCAAAAATTAGTAGATTGAATTTTTCAAAGTACAATCTCGCTCTTGAAGAGAAATTATTCATTATCTCGTTGAAGCCATCTATTTTAAGATCATCATATGTATAGCCGATAGCTCTATTTTGATGTATTTTATTCACATTTCTTTTCACTTCATAGATGCTATTACTCTCTGATTTCATTAAGACTAAAACTATCTCTTCAAATGTAAGATATGAATGATCATACGGATTTAATTTAAGAGCAACTGCTTTTTCAAATAATCCAACCAAATGCTCTAAAATGGATATTATTGGCTGAACAACAATCTGATTTTCTTTATACCCTTTGTGTTTGCTTTGAGCAAACGGAAATTGAAATCTAAGCGCCCAGTAATAATAAAAACCATCCACCGGATTACCATCCGTTATATGCTGAGCAAGTGCAGTTTTATGGAGTAAGTTGTCTCTAGGTGTAATGTAGGCAAGCGCAAGAGTCTGCATGATTGTAACCCAATAATCGCTCCATGCTTTTACTTTATCCGCCGCGCTACCGGGTAAGAACGAAAGAATGTTTTCTTTATTAGCATTGTAATCTTGGCTATCAAAGCTGCATATATTAGAAGCTAAATTTGCTAGATCGTTTGGGGTACAATCTTTCTGTACAAAACTCCAGTACTCATAATCTGGGATCTTTTTTTCATTTGGTCTGGGCATTTTAGCACCTCTTTAGCACAATTGAGTGATGATTTTTTCTATCTAATGACCTACCTTTAATAAATCCCTTCGATACTTCCCTCAGGTTAATTGTATTAAGTTCCTCAACGACAAAGCCATTTTGAAGTGCAATTTCTTCTATTAGCTCGTCAGCCTTTACTACTTCGTCTTTAACAATCCCATCTCCTATTAACATCACAAAATACTTTCCTTTTTTTAGTTTGTCCTTTGCAACACTAAATAAGGTGTCCATAGAAGTGTAATATTCATTTTTTGCTTTTTCAAAAGACATTGTATCTATTCTGTGATGACATCCAATTTCTTTTCTTCGAATAATCTGAGGATCTTTATCCATCCAAAAAATTCTATGCTTATGATATAAGTAGTAATCAAATGTGTTTATATATGGTGGTGAAGTGATTATCATATCAACAGAGTTATCTTCAATTTCATGAAACTTAACAGTCACATCACCTTCAATAACCTCGATTTTGCTATTGATCCCGTAGATATATTTCGAGCTGTTCATCAACTGCTTATTATAGTCTACTAATACCTCACGAAATTTTTTAATAGCAAAACCATTAATAAGTTCTGGCTTATTAACTGCTGCATACCTCGTGTCATTATCTTGGTTTGAAACAGATACGATAATTTTCAAAAAAGCCATCCATACTAAATCTTCTAAGCACTTGTTGGTATATTTATAATTAAAAATAAACGTTTTTCTTAATGCGGTTAGTTCATGTAACATATTTTCTTTAAACCAATGATCAATATTCTTATAAGTTGGAATTTCATCAGCACTTAATAATGTTTCTGTAAGCCAATTGTCTCGATTGTTTTCTATTTTAATTAGCTCATTAATTATTGATTGAACTTCTAACAAATCTTCTTCTTTATAATTGTTTGATTTTGCTTTAGATACTAATGCTGATACTGGATTAAGTTCTATACCAATTGCATTTCTATTATTAAGCATAGACTCAACTAACACAGTACCAGAACCACAAAACGGATCTAAAATAACATCACCAATAGAACTATATTTTAGAATAAGTTCTCGTATTGGCTCTGCCGGGAACTTCGCGGGGTATGGAAAGAAACTGTGCGTATATGGAATGTTTAGAATTGTATTATTCATTAGTGAATTTTTCTCCTTTTATATTTTTCCTAAATACAAGAATGAAAGAGTGGCCTATATTAAAATAAAATCTTCTCGATTTTATTCCACCCAACTTAACTAGTTTCCTCTGTGCTGATTGATCCCAAATAACTACATCAACTAAAATCCAATTACTGCGAATAGCCGCGTCAATTATCTTGGAATGCAAATTTACATATGGAATATGATTTTCTACATCTCTATAGTCTTTTACAACCCAAACGTTGTATCCACCTTCATTAGTTACAGAATAAATTTTCCCCATTAGTTCTGTTATTTTGTGTTGATATTCTTCAAAAGAAAGATTCCCAAAGTCCTCTTCATTTTCCGAATAGGGCTTTGCTAAGTCTCTACCTTGATCGTTATAGATATTTTTATCATAACTATAACCTGCAAAACTATGAGCTACTTTGTGCAATAGATCAGCATATGGTGGGCTAGTAACCGTTAGATCAATACATTCCCCTTGTAAGTAATTATCAAGGTTAAGGCAATTATCATTATAAATTTGCTTATTAATGTCGTAGATTAAATTTCCTTTTGAATCTACCGGATCTATTCCTTGAGTAGCATGGGAAAAATAATCTGGATTTAATTCAAAGCCAACACAATTTCGATTTAATAAACTACATGCATCTGCTGTTGTACCAACACCCATAAATGGATCAAATACCGTATCATGCTCGTTTGTGTATATTTTGATATAATGCTTTGCTAGTTCAAGTGGGAACGCAGCTCCGTGATCCTTTCTTTTTTGAGCAATGCTGCCTCCATAAACATTTACACTTTTACTTAACTGTGTCCATTCAGACCCACTTAAATTATTCAGAGGCTTAATAATTTTTTTCATCTTGTCAGGAATTCTATTATATTCTTTAATCTTTTTAGCCATAATATCTGTCTCCTCATACTCTATCAAAATCACTAAAATTATATCATAAACAGAACATATATTCGCATAAAAATAAAATGAGTTGTGCGTACAACGAACTCACAAAAATTTGATGCAGGTAATATATCGGTAAACTGGGCTGCTTCAGCTATATACATTTCATTCGACACCCGGAGGGGTCTATTTATTAATAGCGTATTATTCCTTGAAAACTTCTTGTTTCCTCCTGTTAAGTTCACGGTAAAGCGAACCCTTGCTTACTTCTGTCATTTCTTCTATTTGTGTTACTGTAAATTCTCCACTCTCGTATAGCTTAATTGCTTTGTCAAGCTTCTTTTTATCTGTCATGGGACGACCCCCCATGCGTCCACGGGCTCTAGCCGCTTCCAACCCTGCTTTGGTACGTTCACGTATGATTGACCTCTCAAACTCCGCAAAGACTGCCATCATACCGAACATAGCCTTTCCTGCCGCCGTAGACGTATCAATGTTATCGGACAGGCTCACGAACTCAATACCCTTTTTATTCAGCAGGTCAAGAGTCTCAATTAGCTTTAATGTTGAACGAGCTAAACGGTCAAGCTTGTAAACAATAAAAGTATCCCCATCGCGTAACATTTCCAATGCCCTCTTTAACTCGGGACGATCATCCTTGCCGCCGCTGGCTTTCTCCATATAAATTCGGTCATATCCGAACTTCTTTAGAGCGTCCATTTGTAAATCAAGGGACTGGTCTGCTGTCGAAACCCGTGCGTATGCAATTCTCATTCCTATCGTTCCTTTCGGTATGTATCCTTATAGCATGGTATCATAAACGAACCTTTTCGTAAATATGTTTTTGGAATGAGTTTCGTACCGTATATTAACCTATAATTACGTTAAATACGGTAACTTAAAAAGTGTTTCATAAACAATCGTTTACGTACCACTCATATGAATCTGTAACTTGATTCACTCAAACATTATATTTCATAAAGAGGGCGGAACATGACTAGAGGCGGAAGACGCGAAGGGGTAGCGGAAAGCACAGGGTATTACTCGAAAAGTCTCGCTGACATTATCATAGAACAATGGGATCAAATTGAATCATCGGAAGAGCCAACAGTTGCGGATTACATTATTAGTCATATGAATAAAGTAGCTCAATCAAAGAGGTCACTGATATTTCTTCTACCGATAAAAACTTAAATATAAGGACTTTCGGGGGACAAACAGGAAGGAATAATAGGAAATATTGGAAAACCTTTGCAAACTTTGAGGAATTAGCCGCACCTGAGGTTTTAGAAGGGGCGAAAGCCATATTTTACGGGTAATCTTCCCGAAGGGTGAAGAATCAGCAATGTTGGAGGTAAAACCAAACTTTATATGTCCTTTTACTGGTAAACGGTTTGGCTCAATGAAGGCACTAGTAAAGGAGGCTGTGCCGCTATTAGTGGAATCCGAATAGAGAAAACTTAAAAGGTAAAACTGTAAAAGCAATGCCTCTCATCTTACGCCATTTACTTTGAATATGAACTCCCCCTCGTCGTACGCCATTTACTTTGAATATGAACTCCCCCTCGTCGTACTACGTTCTTCTCAGTTCTTTTATCTATTCTTTATATAAGTTCTTAGGGAAGCAAAATGTTCAGGTAGTACCTATGGAAAACGAATATAAGATGGAAAAATAATTCCTCAATAATTCAGTTGAAAGGAAAATAAATACCGTGTACAGGGAATTATATTTCCATGTGAAAGGAATTTATTTTCCTAAATCAACATTTAATGTCCTGACGCTTTACGTTTAATCAACGCAAGGAAATCATCATGAGATATACCCATGTTTTCCTGTTTGGCTTCTCGTGCTTGCTGTGTTCGTAACTCGGCTTGACTCTTACCCTTGCTGTCCTTACATGACAGCTCATACGGGATATGCTTGCTTCCAGTCTCTAGGAAGCGTTGAACATTATATAGAGCATCGCAGTCAGCCATAAGAAATGCCTTTGGGTCAAATGTAGGGGGCGGATAATTCACAAAGAACGCTTCAATGTGCTTTTTCATCATCGTTTTACGCTCTTCCTTCAAGTGGTCTCGGTAATGACGTTCTAATTCCTTAATGCAATCTACAACTGTCTTACCCTCCCGAGTCTTTCTGTTGTGGCTTCTTCCTGTAGCTTTTTGGTATTCTTGGAGAAAGTGACTCGTAAACTCTGGATAAGACCATTGTTCCACGTCATCAGGTAAGAAAGTCTCTGACGGTACAGGATTAATCTTCTTGTTTTTTTGCTTCGACTTACTGACTCCAACAGAAACATTCCTGTTTACTTGAAGTGATTCCTTTAGATAATCATGGTATTCCGCTAGAATGGCTTCACGTTCGTTCTCAGCGGCGTTCTTAAGTCTACCTACATAATCGAATTCTACACCTTGTATTGTAGTCGAGAAGGCTTCTAGCAGCGCATCTGCTCCTTGTCCTGACTGTAATTCTGCGAGGTATATCAATTCATTCTCAATTCGACTCAGAAGCACATAAGGATTGTTCTCAGGGCGGTCATTCATGGTACATATGAACTCCCCTCCATTCCCTCCTTGAAAGGAATATGATTCGATAAACCCATGTTCCTTCAACCGTTTAGCATAATTTTTTAATGTTCTGTCAACGCTATTGCCGAATACTCTCTTTAACAGAAGTCTAGACATTGCGACAGTTGTCAGCTTTTTACCTTGTTTTTTAGCGGTATTTACTCGATTTGCTATAAGCCCAAGTAACTTCAACGAGTCGCCTGTTAGACGGCTACAACACGCAACTTCATTCGGAAGAGAATAAAATCCGGTATGATAAAGAATGAATCTATCCGCCATTACTTCCGCCCCCTTCTGTTCATGTACTCTGCAACGGCTGAACGGCTTATAATGTACGAACAGGTCTTACCCTCACCAATCTTCACAGCGTCAAGTTGACGGGCTTGTATAGCTCTCAGAATCGTTCTAGGGCTAACTCCTACGGCTCGGGCGGCTTCTTTACGATTCATTACCTCTCTCATTTCTGTTCCCCCTCGATGATGGTATAAGTTAGTAACAGTGGAAGCTAAAAAATATCTCTCTCACTTTTAGTTGTCGTTCCATGTATGCGTTAAGTTGCGAAAGGACTTGCTTATATTGAATGTACACGTTCCTTTCTAATTGCCCCTGCTTGGTCAGCAGGGGCTTTTCTGTATCCTTTTGGACGGCTACTCACCTATCAGGAAAAATCCTGTCAACGTCAAAGTTCATTTCCCGAAGAAATGTCTTTAGACGCGTTCTCTCTACATAGTAGGGGTACTTACCATAGCCCCGTATATTGCCTGAGATGCGTTCTACCTCTAACTGTCCTTGTCTAATCCAAGCGTAGACAGCATCATCACTGACGGTACGGCGGCTATGAAGTGAAAGTCGCTGAGCGATTGTAGCAACAGTGTAATACTTCTCCATAATTAACGACTCCCTTCTTTAATGGACTGCTCAACAAACGCCCTTAAATCTGCATCTCTAATCCTCCAAAGCGCCCCTGCTAACTTCATTCCTTTAATTCGTCCTTCGCCTAGCCATTTGTAGCAGGTATTCATGTCAATGTTCAGAAGTTTTGCTACTTCATCGGCACTGTACAAGCGCCCTAGAAAAGATTTCATATCTTCCATAATTATTGACCTCCCTTTGTGTTATTTAGGATGAAGTTCCTTAACGATTCTTGGTGAATGCGGATGCTACCGCCCACCTTACAGCTTGGCAGAGTACCGTTTGAACACATCGCATAGACCGTAGTGTAAGAAAGCTGAAGGATTTCCATTACCTCTTTAATGGTGTACAAGCGTTCCATGAAGACCGCTCCTCTCGGTAGTGAATTTGTAGCAGTCACAATATAAGTAAGCAGTTTGCAAGATTAACAAATGAGCGTAAAAATCGTGAAAAATCTTAACTTATTTGATAAGAATGGGTCATTTGTTTTCAGGAAAGGAGGGAGAGAACGAAGCTAACCATTTTTCAGTAAAAACCGAACATTAACGTACAATATATTTCAGATAAATAGCGATAATAGCGAGATACTATCTGAACGAAATGAAATGCAAGAGCGGAAACTAAAAAAAAGAAAAGGGGTACTTTTTCAACCTCATCGCAACTAGTCAAGGACATAGAACGACAACTAAAAGTGAGGGGGTTGAAAATATGAAAGTGGAACGCACATTTAACGGAAGCAACAATCTAGAGGAAATTCTGCTTTCGATTCTCAAGGCTCACATTGACAAGCTAAATAAGCCTGATTACGATGAAAATAGAGCAAACACCATTCCTTCAAAGGACACTGAAGGGATGGCGAGTTAAATGAGTTTGAAAGTAGCGATTTATGCACGAGTGAGTACCACTAGGGACGCTCAGAAAGATAGCATTGATAATCAAATTGCCTATGCTATGGATTTGATTACACGTAACGGGTGGACTGTGGCAGGTACTTACATCGACAATGGTATAAGTGGGCTGAAGGTCAAAAATCGTGCACAAATGCAACGATTACTTGCCGATGCGAAAAAGAAGAAGTTTGATGCGGTTATAGCTAAATCCGTATCTCGACTTGGGCGGAATTTAGTAGAAAACTTGCAGACGGCAGACATTATCGTTAGTTCCGGTGCTCGTTTAATTCTTCCTGAGGATAATTACGATTCTGTTACGAGCCAAAGTAAATTTAACTTCAACATTCGGGCCTTATTAGCGGAAGAGGATAGTGCTACATTCTCACGTAGAATCAAGCTAGGAAGACAAGGAAGTGCTAAACGGGGAAAGTATCAGGCTTCATTGCCTGCATATGGTTACAGACGAGATGAGAATGGAAACTTAGTCCCTGATGAAGTGACCGCTCCAACCGTGCAGAGCATTTTTCACTGGTATCTACATGACGGGTGGGGAATGCAAAAAATCAGTAACTTCTTGACTGAGCACGGCTACCCTACACCAAGAACAGTATCTAATGCAGGTAATCAAGGTACGGTTTGGCAACAATCAAGCATTAAGTGTATTTTGACCAACGTCACCTACACCGGAACACTATGCCAACATCGCGAAGAAGTAAGAAGCCACATGTCTAAAGAACGGGTCAAAGTTCCCGAAGATAAACAGATTATCTTCGAGAACGCCCACCCTGCCCTGATTTCAAAGGAAGATTTCAAAGCCGTACAAGACCTTATGAAATCAAAAGGAAATAGCCACAGTAACGGTCAGGAAAGCCTTTTTGCACACCTTATGTTATGTCCTGATTGTGGTCATGGTATGACCTACCGTAAGGATAGGCTAAAGAAGCAGAATGGGGCTTACGTTTGTTGTGGCTATGTGAAGCGAGGAAAGGCGTTCTGTTCTTCCCACGTTATCGGGTATGGTACCTTACTCACAGCTGTGAAGGATGACCTGAAGGAACTGATTGGCAGTAACGTTAGATTGGACAGGCTATTCGATGCTGTAAAAGGGAATGTTGGTCTAAAACAATCCGCACTAATCAAAGAGTTGAACAAGCTGAATAAGCAACAAGAACAGCTAGAGAAGAATGTTCAAGGGTTAATAACCCTCTTCTCTAATCAGGCTCTTACCCTTGAGCAGTTTAATGCCCAAAATCAACGCAATCAGGCAGAACAACATACCCTTGCTAAACGGAAAGCGGAATTGGAATCCGTTATCGAAACACAAAAAGACACGGAAGAGCAATTCCGTGCCTTTCAGAAGAAAATTGCGTTGTTTGCACAGCTTGACATTGATGATGAGCAAGTTCTAAAACAATTGCTCCATCAAGTAATTGAAAAGATAGAAGTCCATCAAGATGGCTCTATCAAGATTCACTACAGCATCGCTCACCCTCAGGATCAGGATATGAGCGAACTATTGCAAGGGGCTTAATCGGAAGCCCCTTTTAATTTAAGTAACACTGTACACTCCACATGACTTGAGTGTCGGTCACTGTAATTTAAGCCGTAAGAAGAGCGGTGGCGGTAAACTTGTAATGAATGTTTACCGAGCCATCCGCTTTAACTTGAATCCTATCAACAAACCGATGTAGCATTTCAGGAGTTAGTTCGTCCAACATCATAAACTGCTTGAGTTCCTTCTTAAATCGAACGATACTTTCCCCTGTACTATTATTACATTGTAGAGACTGGAAGCCTTTTAACTGGTCTTGTAGGCTATGCTGTTCTGCATTGCCACTCTCCGTAGCTTCCTTATATTCGGTCTCAGTAATCGTACCGCTTGCCAACAGTCTGATTAAGCCTGTCTTTTGCTCCTTTAGCTTTTCAATACGGCTTAGTAAAGACTGAATTTGCTTGTCTACTTGCTTTCTTTCTTGTACGGTCTTTGCCTCCAGCCGCCCCATAACTTCATTCTCATTAAGTGTCTCAGCACTTTTACGAATGTCAGCAAGGATAACCCCTATGAGTTCCTTTTCCTTCACGCTATGCTGACTGCAAACGTGTTTTCCATGCTTATAATAGTTGCCGCATACATAGCCCTTTCGATAATGGACATACCATAGAGCCTTGCCACAATCGGTACAGAAGAGATAGTTAGTAAAAAGGTGCTTCTTAGCCTTGGGCTTTACTTTTTGCCGCTTTCGCCCCTCCATGTACTGCTGTACAGCTTGAAAATCTTCCCTAGAGATAATAGCATGGTGAGCGTCTTCAATAATAATTTGCTTATCCCTTGGTACTTCTTCACGTACTTTTGATGTAACGCTTATTGTTGTCTGCCGCCCTTGAACTAAGTCGCCAACATAATGAGGGTTATTTAGAATTTTCTTAATAGAAGTACCCTGCCAGTATAGTCCGGCGTTTTTCTTGTTGATGACTTGGGCAGGTGTTAGACACCCTTCACGGGTCAATGTACGTGCAATAGCGTCAAATCCTTTGCCTTCTAGGTACATTCGGAATATCCGTTTTACATTGTTGGGCGTGTCGTCCTCAGCAAGAACAAGTTTTCCGCTATTAAGTCTGTAGCCATATGGTGGTATAGAGCCTTTGAACTCACCCTTCTTCGCCTTACTGCTAAGGGCGGCTTTAATTCTAGTTGATGTACGCTGTGATTCCTGTTCATATATCCAGGCATATAACCCAAACATTTCGCCTTTTCTCTCAAGCGTGTTGATTGCATTGTCAAGTGTGACAATGCCAATACCGTTATCCGCAGCCATATCCCTAATTTGATACGATAGCCCTCCGTTACGAGCAAGGCGTGAAAGTTCTTTTGCAACAATAACATCAAACTTTCGAGCCTTAGCATCCTGTATCAAGCGTTGCAGGTTTTCCCTTTTACCAGTTGTCCCACTCTCAACATCTACATAGAAGTCAAATACATCCCAACCTTGTTTTTCTAGATACTCGTAAAATAAACTTCTTTGATTTTGTAATGACATTTTTTGCTCTTCTTTATCTGTCGAAACACGTATATATACTGCACATCTCATAGTTATGCAACCCTTTCACTATGAGATGTATTGGCGTTACCATCATTATACTGTAAGTCATTCTGTTGTTCCATAATTCTGTCAATCTGAGCATCAATCAAAGGCATAAACAGACTTTTAAATGACTCGTGCCCGATAAAAGTTCTTTCAACATTCATTATCATCATCTCCCTACTATCAGTGGTCGCTCCATGTAGAAGAAAAGATGCGAACCACAAAAGGGAGGCTATAAAAAGGGTTTTGGTAAACTTTGCCGAATAGGTCTGCGTGCCCAAACACACATCAGGAGGGAGTCAAAAGAAGTGCAACGTACCACTAAAACTACAATGAATCAACCCAACAGGTCAACGCCCACCCAAGCTAACAGGACTACTGTCAGTAAAGCAGGGGGAGCGGGTATCCCTACGAGTGCATCAGGTAATGGTAGCACTGTTGCCTGTCGGAAATGCAAATCAACACAAATAGTAGCCAATAAAAGGGGCTATAGCTTCTCAAAAATGTTTAAGACTTTAGGGTGGATGGCGTTGCTTCCGCTATTAGTAGTAATTATCGGTGTTATTGTAACTCAATTTATATTGATGAATATGTTGTCTGGTGGTAGTGGATTAGGGGTAAGTGAAGGTCTTATAGCTTTCATTGGCATTGTTTGTTGGATTTCGATTAGCCTATCCTTGCCTGTGAGTATACTAGTTGGGTTTATCGGTAGAAGTGAACTCGTTAATGGATGTATGAATTGCGGGTTTAAGTGGACACCTGCGAAGAGGAAGTAAAACAATGAGGTAGGTAGGGGTGGGGCAAAATTTGATATCCCCATCTTACTTAACAGTTGTTGAACGACTTTAATTACATATGTTAGCATACAGTGAGGGTCAGAAGCCTGAAGGCTTCCTTCCTTCACGGGGGGGTTAAAAGTCGCTTCCTGCGTCAACAGGGGCGGCGGAACATATCTTGTACCATCCCATGTAAAGTCTATCTTGGTAAAATCAGAAATTAGGTGAGGTTGGTAAAAGTACAGTAAAGCTGTCTATTCCTAATCCGCCAATTTCACTTATTGTCAACGAATTTCACCTGTCGTGCTGTACTACTTGTTCTCAGTTCTTTATGTTCTTTATAGTAAGTTCTTAGGGAAGCAATATACCTAGGTTTTACCTAGGGAAAATGGGCGTGAGAGGGAAAGATATTTCCATGTATTCTGATTGGAGGGAAAACAAATTCCATGTACAGGGAAATATTTTTCCTTGTGTAAGGAATTTATTTTCCTTCCCTTCATATCACAATAACTTAATTCTTCTTAAAAAGTCATCTGGCGACAGCCCTTTGTTTTCCTGCTTGGCTTCTTTTGTTTGCAGTGCTTTCAATTCTGGCTGACTTTTTTTATCATTGAATGAACGTACTTCTCCATAGGGGACATGTCTTTTTCCTGTTTCAAGGAAGTCTTCAACATTGTAGAGTGCTTCGGAGTTAGCCATTAGAAATGCAGTTGGGGTGATTTTATCAGTCGGCGGATAGTTCACAAAGAACGCTTCAATGTGCCTTTTCATTAACGGCTTACGCTTTGCCTTCTCATGGTCTCGATAATGGTGCTGTAAGTCCTTAATGCAATCCTCAACATTTTTACCAGTCTTTTGGCTTTTTCTAATGCTGTGATTCTTTCCAGTAATCTTCCTGTACTCTTGGAGGAAGCAATTCATGAAGTCAGCTAATGACCATGAATCAACATCATCAGGTAAGGCGGTCACTGTCGTTGAAGACTTGACTTTATCGTTCTTAGGTTTAGCTTGTCTAGTCCCTACGCAAGCCTTCCCATCAACTTGGAGTGCTTCACTAAGGTAACTACGGTACGCTGTTAGAATAATCTCTCGTTGGCTCTCAGCGGCGTTCTTTAGCCTAACGGCATAATCTTGTTCTACAGCTTGTACTGCGGCTGTAAAGGCTTCTAGCAAGTCATCCGCTCCATGTCCTGCCTGTAACTCAGCGTTGGCAATCACTTCATTTTCAATACGGCTCAGAAGTACGTAAGGATTGTTCTCAGGGCGGTCATTGATGGTGAATACGAACTCCCCACCGTCCCCACCTTGCACTAGATAGGATTCGATGAACCCAAGTTCCTTTAAGCGTTTGGCGTAGTTCTTTACTGTCTTGTCAACGCTGTTTCCGAATATCCTCTTTAGAAAGAGTCTTGGCATGACAACAATTTTCAGTTCTTTGCCCTGTGATTCAGCAGTATTAACCCGATTCATAATAAGTCCAAGCAACTTTAATGAATCCCCTGTTAGGCGGCTACAACATGCTACTTCATTCGGAAGGGAATAGAATCCGTTATGGTACAGAATGAATCTGCCCGTCATTGCTTCCGCCCCCTTTTCTGAATGTATTCTGCAACGGCTGAGCGGCTTATCATGTAAGAGCATGTCTTACCCTCACCAAGCTTAACAGCGCCTAGCTGATGGGCTTGTATGGCTCTCAAAATCGTTCTAGGGCTAACCCCTGCGACTTTTGCGGCTTCTTTGCGATTCAATATTTCTTTCATGTCCTGTTCCCCCTTGTAGTGGTATAAGCTAGTGACAGTGAAGGCTAAAAAAATAACCCTCTTACTTTAAATTGTCGCTCCAAATGAGTGTTTAGTTGCGAAAGAACATGCCTATAATGAAAGTATACGTTCCTCTGATTGCCCCTGCCTTGGTCAGCAGGGGCTTTTCTCTTTTGTGTTTCCTATGGGGCGATTACCTCAACGTGAATAGCTACCAAAGGCGGCTTTTGGGTCTATCCCATTATTGGCTAGGTAGCCCGCAAGCTCAGGTAAATTACTTACTCCACAAATTTTATCAACCACCTCGTTATAGCTCAGACCATTTAGTTGACACCAATTGCGAATATAGTTATCAAACTGAATTGCATAATCACTGGCTTTCATAAGTTTTCATTCTCCTTATCTTGTGGGAAATAGCGTTTCGGTATTAAAGCCCTTCTTCTGTAAAAAGCTCTTCAATTCGTCCTCTCGAATCCACACAGGTTTGAAAGACACCCCGCGAACCCCGCTAGGAATTACTACATAGCGTAAGGCTTCATTTTGACACCAGTTCCAGATGCGTTGCATCGTGTAAACTCTCGTAGGAGTTGCATTAGTTAGTAAATTTGAAATCTCGTTCAATGTTTACATTCTCATGACTAGCACCGTCCTGTTACATAGTTGTGTAGACTTTGAGCATTGACAACGTATGCCCCACCCTCAAACCCTGCTTTCAGTTTCCCTACCTGTATTAGCTTGTGTACCATAGCTTCAGTCTTCAATCCTAGCTTGGTCATTGCCTCACCAATGGTAAAGCTTCCTGCAAGCCCTACAAAGGGCTTAGGGACTTCCTGAAGGGCTATAGCGTTACGATGGGCGTATCTCTCAAGGCTGTGGAGACTAATTCGTGTCTTGCCGTCTTCAGGCTTGCTTTGCTCCAAGTAACCATGCTGGCTCAGTCGTAAAACTTCCTGTTCATTTAGGTTCAGCATTGTGGCGGCTTCGGTGAGTGAGACCGCCTTATGGTTGATTATCATTGACATTACCTCCTGTGGTGTCCTCAAGTATGAACTTCCTGAGTGCCGCCTGTGGGATTCTAATAGAGCCGCCGATTTTAACGGCATTGATAGTGCCGTTGTTTATCAGCCGATATACGGTGTTGTAGGATAGACCTAGCACGACTTTCGCTTCTTTGATGGAGAACATTTTTTCCATCATCTTCACCTTCCTTTCTTGATTGACCTCATTATAAGTAAAGGTTGGTAAAGACTAACGACAAGTGTGTACGGATAGTAAAGAGTTAGGTTGAACACATGAGTCGTCAGCATAAAACACTGACAAAGGCAAGCTAAGGTAATTGAGGTCTATCACGATGGTAACTGGGGATAATTAGGTTTTTCAGTAAGGGGAAGTTTGCAGAAAAGGGGTGCTTTATAAAGCATTTTTTTTATTTGATAGGGAAATAGGTATACTAGCCATCTTCATGTTAATACTAGAAACAACGCTCCCTATTCTCGCCCCCGCCGATATATGGTAGGGGCTTTTTTGTGCGCACATGCCGTTCTTTCTAATAGAAGGTAGAACTTCGCAAGTCGTGTTACCACTATAACTAATAGTTAGAGAACTCTTTTCGTCATCTTCTAATGTACTTAATGCCTTTGACGGGTTAGTTAGTTCAAGTATGTCGCAAACATCTTAAGCCACAAACCAAGGTTCTCCATCTTTCATTACTGTTCTTATTTCATTACCGCCGATACGGTAGGGGCTTCTTTGTGCGTACAGAAGGATATTTGGAAAAATTTCAGGCGGGTATGACAAGCCTTAACATCGGCTCATATGCAATGACTATTTCATCAGGTACTGGGTAGGTGGTACAAAAAGGACGGTTATCTAAGTCGACCAGAGTTAATTGGTATAAAAAAGAAATGGGGCATTCAGCCCCACTTCATAATGATTATCAAACTATTCATATATTCACCAATTCCTCTTCCTTTTTCTTCTTTTCCTCCATTTCCTCTTTAGTTTTTTGTTGAATCAAATCATCAAATAAATCATCATATTCTTTTTCATTGTTTATCCTACGAAATCCACCTTCTAAAGATTTTTCTTCCTCACGATTTATTATATGTTTAAATAAATTTTCCACTAACTTTTTAGCTTTAGCTAAATCACCCGTATCAGAGGTGTCATGTAATATTTGATAGATAGTTTGAGTTTTTTTATCATTTTCAACGTCTCCAATATTAATGGCATTTTCAAAGTTTGATATTGAACAAAACACTCTAATGTCATCGCTATTTTTTAATGTTACAATTTTTTTACAATTTGTTAGCTGAGCTTTTAATGTAGAAGAGGAATACCTAATATGATTATCTACGTCATGTAGAACATCATAACTAGAGCTAAACTGATTTAAAACTTTCATCAGGGTTGCAATTGTCGCCTTACCCCTAGCACGGATTATATGTATATTTTTATTGCTTTGTTTAGCAAGGTGTTTAAAAGCAATATACTCAGTATCTCCTTCGACAATCACTACTTTATCCGCAAAGAAGAATTCATTTACATAAGAATCAACATAGTTTAAAATCTTCATATTTTGAATATCATCATCATCAAATTGCTCACTAACGGACTTGTATAATTGAATTGCTTCTTTTTCGCCAACCCGAAAAACTTGGATAGAGGTATGTCTCTCAGATAAATCTATTAGTATTGGAGAATGTGTCGAAATCATTAATGGCATTTTTTGTCCAATTTTATAAAGAGAACGACTTAACGCTCGAACTGCCTCTGGGTGCAAGAAAGCTTCTGGTTCATCTATGAGCAACAACTTATTATCGTTTTCATCTAAAAGCTTTTTTTCAATCATATTTTGAATAAGATATATTAAACTCATTCGTTGTAATCCAGTACCCTGATTTGCTAGAGGCATTTTAGTTTGTTTATTACTGTCAATATGAACATTTGAATTTGTGGACTTTAATATATCCGTAGATGAAAAACCTTCGCTTTCACCACCTACAACATTCAAAGATAAATGCTCATTAGAAAATAGAATTCGCAAGTTATCGGAAACATCGTTACTTACTTGTTCAAGTATTTTGTCCGTATTTAATTTAATCCTTCTTAGAAACTCAGGATAAGACTTTTTGATTTGAGAATATTCCTGTGCTAATGTAAACATTTCTTTCTCTTTTTCGGGGTCTCCATTAAAATATTCAAGTTTTTGTAAATCGTTTTTAATTATTTCAGAATAAATATTCTGAATTAAGTCATTAATGTCATCAGGTAACATAGATGGTGTGATGTAAAATGGTTTATTGTTTAAAATTTCTTCCAACTTATCCTTTGATTCGTGTGTGCCTTTAATTTCAGTACCATTTTCATCATAAAAACTAGGTGCAGACTCTTCTTTATATTTTTTTACAATAGTAACTTTATCTCCACCAGATTCAAAAACCGCTTTTAGGACAATACTCTTCCCCCGCTCAGAAAAGCAGTCGTTAGGAATAGTCTTCGCTTTACTCTCTTTTTGAAAAAAACAGTTGATAGCTTCTAATATAGTTGATTTACCTGTATTATTTCTTCCAGTTAAAATAGCAATTGAATCTTTTGAAAACTCAATTGTAAACTCTTCCTTAAAGACTTTATAGTTAGTGACACTAAAATTCGTCAACCTCATTGGTTCTTCCCTCCTATTTATTATAGTTAAATTCTACCATACGTCTCCTACTTTTAATATGATATAAAATAAAAAGAACCCACTTAGACGCATCGCCTGAGTGGATTATAATTAACATCATTTATTACTCATTTTTTCAAAAAAGAATTGTTACCTTCTTTACAATAAACACAGCATTGAGACTGACTTCCTTATATAAAAAACGAGGAGTTCTCCGCTCCTCGTTACTATTTCCGCCGCCAATACATCTCCGATTTAATTGTCCTTCCGCACCAACAGTGAGCAACACTCTACATGCACCGTATGCGGGAACATATCCACCGGCTGCACCTCCACCGTCTTGTACCCGCCGTCCTCCAACACGCGCAGATCGCGTGCCAGCGTGCTCGGGTTGCAGCTCACATACACCACCCGCTCCGGCTTCATTTCGAGGATCGTCTCCAGCAGGCGCGGGTCGCAGCCCTTGCGCGGCGGATCGACAACGATCACATCCGCCTCGATGCCCTGCTCCTTCCAGCGCGGGATAACGTCCTCGGAAGCGCCGACCTCGAACTGAACGTTCTTCATCCCGTTCAGCTCGGCATTGCTCCGCGCATCCTCGATCGCTTCCTTGACGATCTCGACGCCGTACACCTGGTCGGCATGCTGCGCCAAGAACAGCGAGATCGTCCCGATGCCGCAGTAGGCATCGATGACGGTCTCTTTCCCGGTAAGCCCGGCGTACTCGACCGTCTTGCCATAAAGTACCTCGGTCTGCACCGGGTTGACCTGGTAGAACGAGCGGGCCGAGATGGCGAACTGCACATCGCCAATATAATCATAGATGACATCGCGTCCCCACAGGACGCGGGTCTCATCGCCGAAGATGACGTTCGTCTGCTTCGTGTTCACGTTCTGGCAGATGCTGGCCACATGCGGGATCTGCTCACGAATGAGCCCGATCCAGGCATCTGCATGCGGGATGTCTCGTCCGTTCGTGACCAGGACGAGCATCATCTCGCCGGTGCGGAACGCCTTCTTCACCACAACGTGGCGAAGCAGACCGCGCCCGGTCTCTTCGTTGTAGGCGTGGATCCCTAAGCTCCGCCCAATTTCCTTCACGCGCGCAACGACCTCGTCGTTGTGCTCATGCTGGATCAGACAGGTCTCCATGTCGATGATCCGGTGACTGCCGCGCGCGTAGAATCCGCCGATCAGTCCGCCTTCGGCGACGCCGATCGGCACCTGTGCCTTGTTGCGGTAGCGCCAAGGCTCAGCCATGCCAAGCGTGTCCCGCACCACGATGCCGCCCTCCATAGGGGCAGCATCCCCATCTCGCGCATCTCCAGCAGTTGCCGCCGCATCTGCACGTCCAGCAGCTGCACCTGAAGCACCCCCACCAGCTGCGCCAGCACCCGGCGCAGCCACCCGCAGCTTCCCGATCCGCTCCAGCGCGTCTACGACGTGCTGCCGCTTCCAGGCCAGCTGCCCGGCATAGCTCAGGTGCTGCAGCTGACAGCCGCCGCACTGATCATAGATCGGGCACGGCGCGGCCACGCGGTCCGGGCTCGCCTCCAGCACGTCCAGCAGCTTGGCATAGCCATACTGCTTCTTCGTCTTGAGCACGCGCACCCGCGTGCGCTCGCCCGGCAATGCGCCCGCTACAAACAGGGTATAGCCATCTGCGCGGCCTACCCCTTCTCCATCGTGATTCATCCCGATGATCTCAAGCTCCAGCTCGTCGTTCTTCGCGACGGGTGCATTCATTTCTGCGGCAGCTGCTCTCTGCCCGCGCCCCGCGGCCTGTCCGCGGCCACGGCCTGCTGCTCCTCTTCCGCCTGCCGGCCTGCCGCTGCGTTGCTTATTCATGAAATAAGTTCACTTCTTTCCTGTATAGAATCTATAGTTAAAGGGCTTCTGGGCTCATTTCCTGCATAGCCAAGCCAACCGCTCCACGCCCCGATATTTCTGCTTCAAATAGGCTTGTGCTGTCCTACAGCCTACAGTTATTCCCTCATTTTAACGTATTCATGGCTATAAACAAAGAAATAACTGCAAGGGAACACAGCTCTCCCAGCCCAAGGAGACCAAGATTATGATCTCTCCAGCCGCAGCACTGCTCCTCTGCAGTTATTACTCAGCTTATTAACCTACAACATAATTACAGCTAGTCCAGTCTAGCTTTGAGCAAAAATTCGCAAATGTGACGGTAAAATTTCAAATACAGCTGGCAGCTTGCCGCCTAGCTCTCCATCAAGGTTCAACAGCACCTGCTTCGGTGAGCTCACTTCCATGCGCTTCGTCTTCAGATAGATGACATGCGAATCATTGAAATGATCCCCGCGCAGCGCCATGGTAACAAGGCGGATGAACTCTGCCAGTTTGCACTTCTTCACGGCGATCACGTCGAGCAGTCCATCATCAATTCTCGCATCCGGAGCCAGCTTCTCGAAGCCGCCTACGGAGTTCGTGTTGGCGATCAGGAACATCATGAATTCACCGTGCATTGGCTCGTAGCCCTCTGCATGGATCGACAGTTCAGTCGGTGAGAGATTCACCATCTTCTCAATGCCCTTCATATAATAGGCCAGCTGCCCGATCAGCGTCTTGAGCCGGCTCGGTACTTCATAGGTCAGCTCGGTTAGCGAGCCCCCTCCGGCAATATTGATGAAATACCGGTCATTGGCCTTGCCGATGTCGATCGGCCGGGTCTGATCCCGAATCACCAGATCACAGTATTCCTCCCACTTTCTCGGGATGCCCATTGCCCGGGCAAAGTCATTCGTGGTTCCCAGCGGGAACACACCAAGCGGGGGAGGATTGTCCTTCCCCGCCATGCCGTTAATCACTTCATTCAGCGTGCCGTCGCCTCCGGCCGCAATGATAATATCATAACCGCGGTAGACAGCTTCTGCCGCTTCCCGAGTCGCATCACCTTCGCCTGTCGTCGCATGACAGGACGTCTCGATGCCGGCCACATCGAGGCGGTGCAGAATGTCAGGCAGAAGACGTCTCATTTCCTCCCGCCCGGAGGTCGGATTATAAATCAACCTTGCTCTTTTCATATTGGGTAACGCCACCTATTCCATCGTCAATGATCCCATTATATGCGAGATTTGCAATTGTATCCAGTCCCGCAAGAGCGGATGAGGCAGCAATGTTTCCCCCGTATAGCGATAAGACAAGCCTTCCAGCCTCGCAGGAATAACTTTTTTGGTGAAATATCCAGGGCTTAAGAAGACCGGAACTACAATCACTTCACAGCCCCGGCCCTGCCACAGCTCTACCTTGGAGCGCAGACTGTCAGGGTTCAGCAAGGCGTAGTCGGCAAAGGAAAAACCGCTGAGCTCCTTCACATGATTCGCAAGAGACGCGATCCCTTGCTGCCACCGCTCACGGAAGCCGTCGTGAATACTGCCATGGCCTACCAACAGCAGCATTTCATTTCTGCCCCCGTCCGACATCGGGCGTGCCTTGTCCCCAATCATCACAGCAATCAGCGAATCATCATCAATAGGCTCTCCGAAATAGACTCTCGCTTTGATCTTAAATGGCACAAGATCCGTCTCCTTGTCCGGGCGGTGCTTCACACCAAGCGCATAAGCAATTTCATCAATATGTGTGCTTCCCGAAGAGACGAACAGCGGAATCACGATCAGATCGGTGACCCCTCTCGCTTCCAGACGATCAATGCCGTCCTGAATGAGCCGGCCTTCTACAGCCTCCAGAAAAGAAGCTTCCACCGGAACACCCGGAGGAAGCTTCAATTCGCTCACGACCTTATCCACCTGCTTGATCCATAAGAGGTCGGCCGAGCCGTGACTAATCACTAGAACACCGGGCTGCATGCTAGTGTCCCAGACGTTCTAACGTCATTTTATATCCATCGTTGCCATAGTTCAGACAGCGCTTAACACGTGAAATCGTAGCCGTACTTGCTCCGGTCTCCGCTTCAATTTGATTATAAGTGCAACCTTTCCCCAGCATGCGGGCAACTTCGAGCCGCTGGCACAGCGACTGAATTTCGTTAACGGTACAGAGATCGTCGAAGAAGATGTAACATTCCTCGAGGTTTTTAAGCGTAAGAATGGCTTCGAATAATTGATCAATGCTCTTGTCATTCAATTTCTTGAGCTGCACCTGTTCATCATCCCCTAATGTTACTGTACCTCCATTGTACATGAGTGAAGGCACTCTTTTCAAGCATTAACGATTTCACGCGCTACAGAAATCAATAGCCCAATTCCGCTTAAGCCTAAGGCGTGTCGGGACATTCGTCTATACCGCCCTTTTGCCCAGCACATACACTACATCAAGAACCTCTCCACGAATGTCTATCCTGCATAGACAAATTTTAAACCTAGGAAGGTGATCCCTAACATGCCCCATTATAAATCTCCTTACCGCAGCCTAGCCTCCCAGGACTTTACGCCGCCCCCCACTCCGTATTACCCCGGTGTAAATCCTTATAGTGGCAGCAGTGTTACCGATACGGCGGAATCCTCTGCGCTGGTGCCGGTTACGCCCCAGACTGAGCTGGTGGATTCTGCAGCAACACCTGCGGCCAAGAGCGGCTTCTCACTGCCGAACCTGGGCGAGCTCAAAGGCATCATTGACCGCATGGGCGGCATTGATGGCATTATGAATACGGTAGGTAAAGTTCAGAAAGTCATGGCCGGAGTTCAGCAGTTCGCCCCTATGGCTAAACTGCTGATGGGCTCCTTGCTTCCAGGGGCCAAGGGAGGGGCAAGCAGCCAGTCTGCCAACTCCTTGGACGAATACCGCCCAAAAAAGCGCCGTTCTAGCAGCAAGCGCGGCTCCAAGCGCTCCAGCAGCTCGAAAAAAGCAACCACGAAGAAAGGGAATAAAGGAAGGCGCCGCTAAACCGGCGCCGTCCTTTACTCCCTTAGTTTTTTACACAGCTTATTCGGAGACTACTTGAACCAGCCCCGCCGGTTGAACCATAGGATCATCCATAGGGCCAGAAGCACCATAAGGCCTAGCACCGCAAAATAACCGTATTCCCAATGCAGCTCAGGCATCCGGTCAAAGTTCATGCCATAAATCCCCGCAATTAACGTCAGCGGCATGAAGACGGTCGTAATGACGGTGAGTGTCTTCATAATGCCGTTCATCCGGTTCGAATTCAGGGAGATATAGGAGTCCCGCAAGTCCGCCGTCATCTCACGATCGGCTTCAATCATATCCGTCAGCTTCAGCAGATGATCATAGATATCCGCAAAATAAGCGCGCGGCTCCTTCTCCCCCTGGATATGCGTGGAATTCAGCACCCGGTACATTAAGTCCCGCATCGGCACAATGGTCCGGCGCAGCTTGAGCAGCCTGCTCCGCAGATCGAATACCTGCTCCAGCAGCTCCTCCACCGATTCCTCACTTCCTCTGCTCTCCAGCTCGTCCAGCTCATCCTCGATCTTATACACCGAAGGGAAATACTGATCGACCAAGTTGTCGATCACCATATAGGCGGCCGCATAGGGGCCGCGCGCCCAAATTTTGCGGTCATGCGCCCGCTCCAGCACCTGCCGCCATGCATCGTCCACCTCTGGCTGCGGATGATGATGGAAGGTGACCAGCAGCCGCTGACCGATGAACAGGTCTACCTCGCTGGTATTCAGTGTATCCGCCTCCAGGGCATGTACAACCAGAAACTGCACTTCATCATAGAAGTCCAGCTTCGGACGCTGTAGAACGTGCAGACAGTCTTCTATGGCCAGCGGGTGGAAGTGGAACACAGACCCCAGCAGGTCTGCCTCCTCGTCCGTCGGTTTTGCAAAATCCGCCCAAATCCAGGAATAACGCGGATCGTCCAGCTGGTCCAGAGGAATATCCGATTCTACCTTATGATCCAGAGTGATCCCAAGCGTTCTTATCATAATATGTATCCTTTCTTTTAGAGCATCTGGACACCTACCGATAAAGGTAAGCTCACCTAATAGGGTATGAAAAACCGCCAACAAAAAAAGCCAACCCGAAAGGGTTCGCTTCTTTCACTTTTTCTATTATCCTAGAACAGGATTTTATAGATCAATCCAGCCAGCACAGCTGAAATTGGAATTGTAATGAACCAAGTAATTACAATGCGCCCTGCCAGCGACCATTTGACAGCAGAAAAGCGCTTTGCCGCACCTACGCCAAGAATGGCCGGTGTGATTGCATGTGTAGTGCTGACAGGCAGATGAAGCAAGGTAGCCGAGAAGATTACAGAGGCCGACGAGATGTCCGCCGCGAACCCGTTAATCGGCTCAATCTTGAAGATCTTCGTGCCCATGGTCTTGATAATCTTCCATCCGCCGACGGAGGTACCGAGTGCCATGGAAGCCGCTGCAGAAACCTTAACCCACAAAGGTACTTCCAGCTGACTCAGTTCACCGGAGGTGACCAGAGCAAAGGTGATAATCCCCATAGCCTTCTGCGCATCATTCGTACCATGCGTAAAGGATTGGAGGGCTGCCGTCAGAATCTGCATCGTCCGAAATCCCTTATTGACCGTATGAGGGCTGCGTTTGGCAAATATCCATTTCAGCAGCGTCATCACAATATATCCTATTATAAATGCAATAATTGGCGAGATTAATAATCCCTCGACAATCTCTCTAAAGCCGGACCATTTGACATGATCTGAGCCCGCTCCAACGTATACAGCCCCAACCAGGGCACCGATCAGAGCATGAGATGAGGAGGAAGGAATTCCGAACCACCAAGTGACAAGGTTCCAGATAATTGCAGCAAGCAGTGTAGCTATAATAACTTCAAGCCCGTTGTCGAGCTTGGTCGGATCGGCAATACTGCCCCCGATCGTCTTCGCCACCCCGGTAAACACAATGGCGCCAAGGAAGTTCATAGAAGCTGCCAACAGAATAGCTCTGCGTGGAGTCAGCGCCCGGGTGGATACCGAAGTTGCAATCGAGTTCGCCGTATCATGAAATCCGTTAATAAAGTCGAACGAGAGTGCCAGGAGAATTACAATCCACAGAATGATCATTTGATCCATTTATATCAGAGCCCCTTAAGAATTACGCATAATGATGGATTCCAGCATACTGGCTACATGCTCGCAAGAATCCGTAGTTGCCTCCAGCCGCTCATAGATCTCTTTCTTCTTGATCAGCTCGATCGGATCCTTCACTTTGGCAAACAGCTCATTGACGGAAATCCGCTGCAGCTCATCCCCTTGGTTCTCCAAGTCGTTCAAGCGAATCGTATGCTCGCGAATAGCCAGCAGCTTCTTAGTGGACAAGAGGTGAATCGCTTTCTGAATTTCATACGCAGAGTTGCGGAGAATTTCAGCAAATTTGACAATATGCTCGTCCGGCTCGCTCAAATGATACATGAAGAAGCGGGCGGTTGTTGCCTCCAGACCGTCCATGACATCATCCAGCGTCGTGGTAAGTTCCATAATATCATCGCGTTCAATCGGTGTGATAAACGTCTTGTTCAGCTCAATAATGATGGTATGTGTGAATTCATCACATTCATTTTCATATTTCTTCATCTCTTTGACAAATTCCGACACATTTTTGAAATCGGCAACCTGCTGTGCGAAATAATCAGCGGCTGCGACAATTGTATCTGCCATGTTCTCGAGCGTCTGGAAAAAGATGTCTTTCTTTTTGGCTCTCACTTATGGATATCCCCTTTTCAAAAAAGTTTGACGAAAAAAATTGAACGATGACAACCCTTGTTATCTTACCAATCTCTGCAATGTATTGTAAAGGCATTGTAAACGCTAACGTCAACTTTTCATGTGGCTATTTCTTAGCATTTCCTCAAGACTCCTTCATTACTCCTCCATTACTCCCTAATTCACCAAAAAATGGGGTGCCCACGCACTACAGGGGATCAAGCAGCTGAACATGGCTTTGGAAATCGGGATCATTCGGCACAATATTGAATATCGTCTTACCCGGATAGAAGGGTACTTCCTGCCCATTCTGTACGAACCGGATTACATCATCCGCCTTGCGAATCCATCTTCCTTCGATCACTCGCCCGCGCTGCAGCAGCAGCGCCTCTCCCCCCAGCGTAAGGTCTACATGAAGACGTCCGATATCGTCCAGTACGGCATGATCTGCACCGAGCACAACAACATTGGTAAAGCTCAGCGTCTGGCTTGTATCCTTATCCTGATGAGGCTTGTCCCCGATGTAACGCTCGTAAAGATGCGTTTCTGCATTATAGCGGTAAGATACCTTATAGCTGTTCAGTAAGAATTTCACCTCTACCCCTTTGGCCACATTACCTTCGGCGGGGTCATCCTCCTTCTTGAAGCTGTAGGACGGTACCGCGTTATCTTCCGCTGCAAAGCCTTGCTTGGCTGTCCCCTCGTGCAGCTGTTCCAGGTTCGTATAGAGATTGTGCGGGGCTTTGCGCGTCTTATCTCTCCAGAAATAAGCCCCCCCCTTACCGATCTCATCCAGCTCTTCCTTATGCTCCTGCTGAATCAGCGCGTAGGCATCCGGACTGCCTCCGGCATGCACCAGCACACCATGATAACTCTCCCCGATATCAATCAGATAAGGCCTGATGCTCCGCACCGGCCCGATCTTCACTCCGCTCGAAGAGCTCTGGAAGATACCGACAAGCCGGGTGATGCCGCCTTCGGCAAGCACCTCATAGACGATATCCGCTTCCCCTAGCCCGGACTGCGGGCGAGCCGCTGGCGCATTATTAATCATAACCGCCATCGGACGGGATGCCACCGCAGACTCGGACGGGAGACCGGTAAGCGGGGAAGTATAAGCGGCCGCTGGAGCTGTCCCTCCTGGCGCTTGGTCATTCACAGTTACCGCAGGCTCTGCGGCTGGAGCAGCCTCTTCCTTCGGCCCGCAGGCGGACAACAGCAGCATGGAAGCCGCCAGCAGCGTGATCAGCATGTTGCGAGATGACAAATACGACAAAATTCGATTCCTCCGTTATATTGGTTTATTCTCCCATTATATCTTCTATCCTTGTCTTAAGGCCACCATATATAGAAAAAGCGCAACGCCTATATCTTAAGGCATTGCGCTAATATTTCGATCTATTTCATGCTGCCACTCGAAGCTTCCAGCAGGTTCAGGTCTTCGCCTCCGAACTGCCAGCAGTCCAAGCTAACTCCTTCAGTTTGGTAGTCTTGATACAGTCTATGCGCCTGCGGGTCCGTATCCGCCGCTCCCATCGCGTAGAAGAGCGGGGATAGATGCGCCGGCCCATAGGAAGGGACGGCATGCCGGGCATTCGGCGCTTTCTTATCATACTGGAGCAGATCGCTGAGCTTCCAGGTATCAAGCCGCTCTGCCATCCAGCTCTCAAACTGCCGGGCTCGGTCTGCCGCCTCGGCGTCACGGGCCAGCCGGGGATTATGAATCAATCCGCCGCTGCCGATTACCAGCACGTCCTGCTCTCTCAGCGGAGCCAGCATTTGGCCAATGGCATACTGCTCCTTGGGAGAACGCTTGGTATCAATGGAGAGCTCCACCACCGGAATGTTGGCCTCTGGATACATCGCCCGCAGCACTACCCAGGAGCCATGATCCAGCCCTCGCTGCCGCACAACCCGGCATTTCAAATTCCCCGCCGTGAACAGCTGCTGAATCTGATCCGTCAGCTCAGACGAGCCTGGCGGCGAATAATCAATCTGGTAAGACGCTTCAGGAAACCCATAATAATCATGGAGCGCCTTATGCACGTCATCTCCCGTTACGGCTTGGTGCGGCTCATCCCAGTGCGCCGAGAAGATGGCAACCGCTTTCGGACAGGAAAGCCGCTGACCCAGCCGCCGCAAAAAGGCGGTGTACGCACTTTCCTCCAGAGCGAGCATAGGTGATCCATGCGCAATAAACAAAGCAGGCATAGTCATAGGAGCCACTCCTTCCGGCAATTTATCATCTTGCTTCTATTGTAATGCTTTGGACGCGCGTTTACCACTTTTGCATGAACCAAAGTAAAGTATAAACAGCCGCCAACCCGTTAGGGTTGACGGCTGCTCTCTCAGTTCAGCAATCTCTCTACAATCCACTAAATCATCCAGTGCTGCCATTCGGTCTGAATGCTCTCCTGCTGATCCAGCCAATCCACGGTCACTTTGAGCAGCTGTCTGCGATGATCTCCTGAAGAATACGTATGGTCCCCCTGGAAGATAATCTCCTTATCACAGCGGCCCTCCGGACGCATCCAGAAGATCTTTTGATACAAAAAGGCATAGTCTACCGGAATCACATCATCCGAGGTGCCATGAATGACAAGCACATTGCCAGAGAATTTCAGCGCCTCTTGGAAAGGCTGATACAGAGCCAAGGACTCGAAGAACACGGGCGTAAACTCATAACCTAAGTAATCGGCATGCCCGTAATGGACCGCATCATCATATACCTGACGCTCCGTGATCTTCACAATGTCATTGAAGGGATACCCAACGGCAGACCAGAGAATCAGATTCTTGACCCGGCGGTCCACCGCGGCCGTATGCAGAGCGACAGCTCCTCCAAGACTATGTCCGATCAAGGTGACCCGGGTGGGATCCACATCGCCGATGCTGAGCCCGTAATCCAGCACGGCCCTCGTCTGGGCAATCATCGACTCCATGCCTTCTCTGCCGTAAACGCCGCTGCTTTCCCCGCAGCCAATATAGTCGAAGCGTACAACCAGGTACCCGCCTTCCGCCAGCTCACGAGCGGTCTTCACGAACAAGCGGTCTACTCCGATCCGGCTGCCTACAAACCCATGACAAATGATGACCAGGGGAACTCTGTCCTTACAGCGCGCTTCCTTCTTGGCCACTGCCGCAGGATAGTGAATGCTTGCCGTCATATTCTCTTCCCCGTGATGGATTACAATGTGTCTCTCCATAAGCGCGTCCCCCTGATTCTATCAAGATACTCAATAATTCCGATTAGTTTAATGGTATTTAGAAGTTTAGCATGTTAAGCCTAAGCTGTCAAACTTCAGCCCTGCCTTGCTTACTTTGCTGTTACAAATGGTTCATACTCCCCTGATCCAGTTGTGCAACAATTGATACCGTCTTGCCGTTAGAAGGGTAATTGTATTCTGTAAGCCAAAATTATCATGCTTCTAGGGAGGCTTTTCCATGAACAAAATTAAGCTTGCCGCTCTATCTGCTGCCGCGCTTGCGCTTGCTGTGCAGCCGCTTCTGCTTCCACAGACCCAAGCAGCGGCTGCCGCATCCGCCACTGCGGTCAGCACAGTCTCAACCAGCGAAGTCTACCGCAGCTTTGAGGCCCTGCTTAAGCAGCCGGGCAAGCTGGCCCAAGCCAAGACTTACCTGGGGCAGCACATCTCCAAAGCCACACGCCGTGAGGCAAGCCTTATGACCCTGCATTTGGAGAATGCTCAGAACAAGGCCCTTGAGACCCTGGAGAACCGACTAGGAGCCCCCTCTGTGCAGGCGGAACTTTCCAAGCTGTATAAGCAAGGCGATTCCCTCAGCACGCTGATCCAACGTACTCAAGATGCGTCCCTGAAGAAGCTCTTAACTCAGGCCAAGCAGCAGGGTTACCGCCTGGAGACTGCGGAGGGCATGTTCTTCCCCATGATTGATTATGCCCAGTACAGCCCATTCAGCGCTTATGTAACTCCCGACATTAAGGCCTATATCGGTATTATGAGCGTAGAATCGACCCGTGTGCCGTTAAAGGATGCCGCCATTGTCATTGGCTATCAGGAAATTGCTGCAAGGGCGCTTTCCCAGGAGAGCTTTATACAGAAGTATCCTCATTCCAACCGGATTACACAGATCAAAGCTCTGTTTGAGCAATATAGAACGTTGACCTTCTATGGAGCCAACAACACGCCTTTGTTCGATTATGAATCAGGGCAGATCACCCCTAACGCCAAAAAAGGCTATCTCGCATTCTTGCAGCGAAATAACCCCAAAGGCAGTCCTTATCTGACGCAACTGGCTAGCTTCATGAAGCTTGTTGCGGATAACCAGGACCAGCGCACCGATGCTGTTAATGACTATTTGAAAAAGAATGTGCCCCTTGACTGACTAGGCAAGGGAAAGGCCCGCTTTCTTCACCGAAAGCGGGCTCTTGCCTTCCTACTCGTAGGAATGTCTGAAGAAGGCATGCGTCTCCTCTTTACCTTCCCATTGTCCGAGAAAGTGCTCATTTTCGAGCAAGTTCACCGGTCTTTCTCCCATAAATTCCTCATCCGCACCGAATTCAATCGCCGTGTCTTCGTCGGCAACCTCCTCCAGGCTGCCCCTGGAGTTGCTGTTCAGCAGCATTTTGCGCGTTAATTCCGATTTGAACTTGCTCATGCATATCCCCCTTTAGACCTGTGTCCCGGAATGACCGGCTTTATGGGGACTAGTTTCGGAGGAAGCGACATTTTTTATACCAAATCAGCCGATATGACATTATTTGTTCACATGATTCTGCATCTTTTGTCGGTAGTCTAGACACGTCCCTGGTCCCTTGCAGCAGCTGGAAGAACTGAGTATACTACTGAAAAAAGGGAGAAAACGGTTATTCTGATAACTATATAGAATGAACTAAAGAAATGAATGTTATAGGGCCGTATTAGACCGTTTAATTAGAAAGATCAATATAAAACTTTAGTTCATTCTATAGAAAGTGAATTCTCTGGAGAGGAGAGACATATGTACATCCACGAAATGATCCGGGAAACGAATCTGCTGCGAGAAAATATGTCCCCCGACAATGAAGCCTTTTTCAGCGAAATCGCGCTGTATATTCGCTCAAGCAGCCTAACGGAAGCCAAAGGTGAGGAGGTTCTGCTGGAGACGGCACGCCAAATGATGAAGCTGCAAGACAAAGGACGGCCAGTTCAGGAAGTCTTCGGCACAGACCCGGCTGCTTACGGGGAACAGCTTGTTGCAGATCTGTCGATTCGCAAGCCGCGTACACTGAAGGATAAAATCTCTTATTATATTATGATCCCGTGGGTAGCCCTTACGTGGGTTTTCTTTATTTATATGCTGACCGGCTTCTTCAGCAAATGGTTCGGCGGGGAACTGGAGTATACAAGAATTGGAACCTCCACGTTGCTCCTGATCGCCCTGGGTGCCATTGTACTTGTTGAACTGCTGACCCGCTTTCTTAAGCCGGAGGCGAAGCAGGAAGCGCAGGACTCTCAAGGAAGGGAGAAGCTGTCGCCCAGAACACTGGGGATCTACCTTGGCATCGCGCTTGGCATTATCGCCCTGTTCCTCCTGCTGGGCGCGCTGCTTCCGGCGTTCACGGTATCGCCTTGGGATAGCCTCGTCATCTTCATTGTGGGCCTAATCGGCCAGCGGCTGCTCTTTTTCCATAAATCGAAGATCTCATAATTTAAGCATAAAAGCCCTCCGCTAATCATGGATAGCGAAGGGCTTTCCCCATTTACTCAAATCCTCGGAGCTAGGACTCCACACGGCGCTTAAGTAGCCGAACGATGATAAAGAACATTAGGCAAGCTATGATGAACTCGAACGCTAGCGTACTATAGAAGCCTTGAAGACCCTTCATATTCAAATCTATGACCTGTGTGTTTGATTTCTCATTAGTTCTAATTATCTCATCCGCCCATCCCAGCGGCTCAAGCTGAAGAACATGCTCCAAGAAGCTCATCACATAGGCTATTCCAAAGTAGGCGATGAGGCCAATCCAAGCGCGGGCCTTAACGCGGAAGCTGCGGCTGATCGTAATCGCAAGGAAGATGGTGATGATCTGGGTCATAAATACCCATAAGATGAGGACCCCGGCCCATATCAGCGAGTATGCGTGAACCTGGACTAACTCCACATATCTCTGGTGATCGATAAATTGTCGCGTCAGCATCAGATGGAGGATAATGATAATGCCCAAAATAATAGAGCAGATTAGGGCCAGCAAAATGGGAGACAGCACATGGAAGCTGGTTCGTACGGGCAGCAAATGCCGGCTGTAGGAGACGATATTCTGAGCATAGGTTTTGCATGCCATGACCACAATCAGAACGGCTGCCGCAGAATAAGCCATAATACTCATTACAATCCTGAATTCTGGATTGGTTGCAAATACCTCCAGCATAAGCTGAACTATGATGAGCACAGCCCCCGAGCCGAGCAGAGCGGTTGCATTTCTTTTCCAATCATATTTAAGCAGCCTAATCATTCGCCAAACACCTCTTTAAACATCTCATCCACGCTCTTCCCGTATTTCATCCGCAATGTCTCCACTTCTTCCCGCAGTACAATATCTCCATCCTTGATAAAGATGACTTCATCAAAGATTCGCTCAATGTCTGAGACAAGATGCGTGGAAATAATCAGACTGCTGTCCTCATCATAGAACTGAACAATGGCGTCCAGAATTTTGCCACGTGCCACCGGATCCACGCCCCCAATGGGTTCGTCCAGCAGGTACAGCTTGGACTGACGGGAGAGCGCCAGCGTCAGTTGAAGCCGTTCATTCATTCCCTTCGAGAGGCTGGTGATCCTCTCCTCCGGATTCAGCTTCATGAAGGAAAGCATCTCTTCGGACTTCTCCGTACTGAAGTCTGGATAGAAGTCCTGGTAATAACGGATCGCATCCTTAACCCGCATCCAAGACTCGGTCACTGGTGTATCCGGCATGAAGGATACCTGCGCCTTCGAAGCGGGACCAACCGACTGGCCTGCAGCTATCACCGTGCCGGAGGAGGGCTGGATCAGACCGGCGGCAATCTTCATCAGCGTGCTCTTGCCGCTCCCGTTCGTGCCCAGCAGTCCGACAATTCGACCTGGCTCAATACTGAGCGATACTCCGCTTAGAGCCCGTTTAGGACCGTAGTATTTGATAATGTCTGACATTTGCAGTACGTGTTCCACGTTACGTTCTCCCCTATTCCTGAGTACTGGTCTTAACCGCTTCTTGGACTATGGCTACGATATCTTCCTCCGCAAACCCCAGTTCGCGCATCCCTTGAATGAATCGTCCCAATAAATCGCCCGCCATTTCCTTCTTAATTGCCATAATCTTCGATTCCTCGCTTGTCACATATCTACCCAGCCCCCGTCTTGTCTCCACAATTTCCTCCCTCTCCAGCTCCTGGAACGTGCGCTGGATCGTATTCGGATTAATTTGCATCTCTGCCGCAAGCTCACGGACTGAGGGTATTTTATCGCCAGCCTTTAATGCACCGGTCACAATTTGTCGCTTCAAATAATTCATGATTTGCAGATAGATCGGCAGATTATTGTCAAATTCAATGCTTACCACAAGTCTTGCCCCTTTCCGCCGCCCTCTCCATCAACCTGATTGAGGTTAGGCAATATCCCGTCTCTTAAACGTAACAAAGCTGACCAGAAGAAACAAGACAAAGTAAATGCTCAGCACTATGGCCGAGAAGAGAGGCGTCATTCCCTCAACTGGTGACTTGCCTCCTTGATACATCGTAAAGTCGGTATTCACGAACACCAGGTACTTGATGAATTCATACTTTCCGAGAAGCATACCGGCAAGACTCTCAAGCATCACGGCAAACAATCCGATCCCGATTGTTGCCCCTGCGGACTTGGTCAATACACCGAACATGAACGTCAGGGTCGAGTAAATCACTAAATATATAGCCGTATATCCTATAGATGCAAAAACATCTGTCCAGCTTGACTCTCCTGCCCCATTACTGAATATCAGCAAGCCCAGACCGGAAGCCAAAACGCAAGTGAACACCATCACGCTCAGCAGATAGATGAGCATCGTTACATACTTTGAAGCCAAAATTTTTGTACGGCTCTGAGCTCTGATTAGCAGGAACTTGACCGTCCCCATACTGTGCTCTCTCGCCATAATCCCTGCAGTACCGATAATAACGATATAGAGCATGATTTGGCCCAGGCCGTTCTTAACCATGATGCCGTCAGCAAATTCGGCAGCCGTCATCGGCTCGCTACTAAAAGCGGACAATATATAAGCAAATCCCGCCACAAAAGCGGCCATGATCAAATAAGCCACGATAAACGTCCGTTTCTTACTCAGCTTCAACCATTCATTAAGCACCAGATTTCCAAAACTACGCAATGCGGTTTCCTCCCGTCCATTTCAGGAATTCTTCTTCCAGAGATTGTTTGACCTCTTGAATGCGATAGAGCTTAATCTGCTTGGCTGCCAGCGCATCAACAACCTGCGGAATGGCCTCATCGCGAAGTGACAGCGCCAGTTCGGAGCGCTCCTCATTGACCGCCGTCACGGCAACGCCATCCAGCAGATCGATGACTTGGCGGGCCTGCTGCAGCGGATTCACCCGAATGATCACCTGCAGCTGCTCTTGAACCTGGTTCTCTTCACCAAGAGAGCGTACGGTCACCAGCTTGCCGTTCTGAATGACAACAACGCGGCTGCACATCAGTTCAATCTCAGACAACAAATGGCTTGAGACAAGGATCGAGATGCCTTCCTTATGGGCAATCTCCTTCAGGTAATCGCGCATCTCCCGAATTCCGGCAGGGTCCAGACCGTTCGTCGGTTCATCGAGAATCAAGATGGTTGGCCTATGGAGCAGTGCCTGGGCAATTCCAAGCCGCTGGCGCATCCCGAGCGAATATGCCTTCACCCGCTTGTTAAGGGCATCCTCAAGTCCAACGAGCCGGGTCACCTCGGCAATCCGTTCATCGGTCACCCCTTCAGACATTCGCTTGTACTGCTTCAGATTGTCCAGGCCGGTCATATAAGGGTAGAATTCAGGATTCTCAATAATTCCTCCCACATGACGTATCGCCTTCGTAAAGTCCTGCTTAATGCTATGTCCTCCAATCATTACATCGCCTTCACTCATACCGATCAGGCCAACAATCATCCGGATGGTGGTTGTCTTGCCCGCCCCGTTCGGTCCCAGCAGGCCTACGACTTCGCCCGGATGCATCTCGAATGAAAGGTGGTCCACAATATGTTTACCGCCAATAGTCTTCGTTACGCCGTCTAACTTCAGCACGGCATCTTGTTTGTGCTGCACATTTGCCGATGTATTCATAAATACGCCCCTTCGTATTAGTGTTATAGTTACATAGTACACTAGTATTCGAATACTGTAAAGCCTCTTTCTGAAAATTTTGTAGCGTACTATTCCAAGCCTCTTTTAAGAGTGCCCCTCCCTCTTCCTGTTTGCACAAAAAGAGGCCTTCCCCACCTTTCGGGGAAGACCCTTAACTTGCTAACACTATATAACAAATCAGATCAACAAATTAAACAAATTCAAATCACGGTTCAGTTCAGTATAAGTTAGCCCTTTCTCATTCATCCGTGCAATGAGGGGCTCATAATCACTCTTGGAACGCAGCTCAATCCCCACCAGTGCAGGACCGTTCTCTTTGTTGTGCTTCTTCGTGTACTCGAACCGGGCGATATCATCGTCTGGTCCAAGCACTTCTTCAAGAAATTCACGCAAGGCGCCAGCCCGCTGCGGGAAGTTGATCATAAAGTAATGCTTCAGCCCCTCGTAAATGAGAGAGCGCTCCTTCATTTCCTGCATCCGGTCAATATCATTATTGCCGCCACTAATCACACAGACCACCGTCTTGCCGCGGATTTGGTCACGATACATATCCAGGGCAGCTACAGGCAGTGAGCCTGCCGGCTCCACCACGATTGCATTCTCATTATAGAGCTCAAGAATTGTGGTACAGGCCTTGCCTTCAGGCACTTTAACCACATCGTCCAGCACTTTCTTGGAAATCTCAAAAGTCAGATCGCCAACCCGCTTGACCGCTGCGCCGTCTACGAATTTGTCGATCGTCTCCAGGGTGACCACCTGCTCTTGCTTCAGCGCCTCACTCATCGATGCCGCGCCGAGCGGCTCCACGCCAACTACCTTCGTGCTTGGGCTCACCATCTTTACATAAGTGCCCACGCCTGCGGCCAAGCCGCCACCGCCGATAGTAACAAATACGAAATCGGCAGGAACGTCCAAATTCTCCATAATCTCCATCCCGATGGTACCGTTCCCCGCCACAATCATCGGATCGTCGAACGGATGGATAAAGGTCATACCCTGCTCGCGGCAAGCCTTCATGGACTCTTCATAAGCGTCATCATAGGTGTCGCCGATGAGAATTACTTCAACATGGGAACCTCCGAAGCGCTTCACCTGACTGACCTTCTGATTCGGTGTCGTGCTCGGCATGAAGATTTTACCTTGTATGCCAAGCGCATTGCAGGAGAAAGCCACACCCTGAGCGTGATTTCCAGCACTGGCACAGACGATGCCCTTGCCCAGCTCTTCGGGCGATAAACTGCGAATCGTGTTGTATGCACCGCGAATCTTGAAGGAGCGAACAACCTGCAGATCTTCCCGCTTTAAATATACGTTGCAGTTATACTTGGCCGACAATACCGCATCCCGCTGCAGCGGGGTGCGTACAATCACCTCGCGCAGCACATGATGTGCGCGCACGATATCTTCCATTCCTACGAAGGGGGTCACCGCCGTCTTCGCTTGTTCAGTTGGTTTCATCTTGTCTCCACTCTCCGCTTGGCTTATATATCAACAGCTCCGAGGCTGCATTTACCCGTCTATTGTATCACTTTGACTTCAAAATAGAGAATATTTTTGAGTGTACATTGTCCACTCCACGAGGACATCACCCTAATTCTCGAACTTCGAAGGATGGAAGCTTCCTCTCAATGGAAGCTCTCTCTTCCTCCAGCTCGTCCGGCAGCATAAGGCTCTGTCCCAGAACTCCCCCGGGCTCATCAAGCTCAAAACCTGGAGGATCAGTCGCGACCTCGAATAAGATGCCGCCTGGCTCTCTGAAATACATCGCCCTAAAATATTGCCTGTCCACCACAGGCGTAGGCTCCAGCCCGCAGGAGATAAGCTGGTCCCGGAAGCACAATTGCTCTTCCCGGCTCTTAACCCGCCAAGCCAAATGGTGAACAATGCCTGCCCCCTTCTCTCCGCAAGGAATGGGCTGCACATTCAGATCGATCCAGTTGCCTAGCTGGCCTGCTGCTCTAAATCGGATCAAGCCCTCTTCCTCCGCATACGGCTCCATCCCGAGCAGCTCCTGCAGCACAGCCGCAGTCTGCTCCGGCGCCGCACTGAACAGCATCGCTCCCCCGAAGCCCTTGATTGCGTGCTCCAGAGGAATACCACTGAAGCTCCACCGGCTCATCGGACCTTCCTTACGTTCCACCAGATCAATCAGCAATCCTGCATGATCCGCAAAGCGAATGAAGTCCTCGCCATATCTCTTTGTCTCCATATAGTGGACGCCGAACTGCTTGAGCCGCTGCCTCCAGAAGAGCAGGCTTCCCGGAGGCACAGCATAGACAATAATGCCTACCTGTCCACCGCCAAGACTGCCCTGTCTAGCATTAGGCTGTGGAAAAAAGGTCATAATCGTCCCCGGGCTCCCGACCTGGTTGCCAAAATACAAGTGATAAATCTGTGGTGCATCATAATTCACCGTCCGCTTCACCAGACGCAAGCCTAGCAGCCCGGCGTAAAAGTCCACCGTGGACTGGACATCATTCACGTAAGCGGTAATATGATGAATTCCTTCCGTTCTTAACAAGGTTCCGCCTCCCAGCTCTTTTTCCTTATCCTGTCTATTATACCGGACTCAGCGGCAGGAAAGCATCCCCGCTGCCTGAAGTGTCTGCCATCAACCTCAACGGAAATCAAAATTGAAAAATGAGGCTTGCAAAAAATCGGGTTATCATTAAAATAAAGTTAACGTTAAAATTATTTTAATGATAAATAAAATTATATGAGGTGATCTTAAGTGGAACCTGCATTAACTTCCCCCTCTGTTCAATCGGAACGTTTATACCGCAATCGCAACTATATGCTGCTGCTCTGTGCCAAAATCATCTCCCGCTTTGGCGACTCGATCGATTCCATTGCCTACAGCTGGATGGTTTATATGCTGACCGGCTCCAAGCTGCTTATGGGGACGCTGTTCGCTGTAAACAGCATTCCTTCTATTGTCCTAAGCCTGTTCTCAGGCGTCTTCGTGGACCGCTGGCCGAAGAAGATCATCGTCATTGTGGCCGATTATGGCAGGGGGAGCATCGTATGCCTAACTGCTCTGCTGTTCTCGCTTGGCCTTCTCGAACCCTGGCATCTGTTTGTATTCACGATCTTGAATTCTTCCTTTGAGGCCTTCGCGGCCCCTGCCGAAATTTCCTGGATTCCCCGGATTCTGCCAAAATCCAGAATTTTACAAGGAAACTCTCTCTCAAGCTCCGCTTCCCAAACCGCAGAGCTGATGGGTCTGGCTGCTGCTGGAGCCATCATCGCCTTCTGTGGCATCAGCGGGGCGCTGTGGCTGGATGCAGCGACCTTTATCGTTTCGGGCCTGCTGACCCTCTTCGTCGCCCCAGGGTCTGCCAAGGAAGAAGAACCCTCAGCAGATAGTCAAGGTTCGGTTCGTGCTAAGGGCAAGTTCCAGCAATATCTTCACGAGCTGAAGGAGGGCTTCTCCTATGTCAAAACAAACCGTCTCATCTTCACCACGATTCTGCTTGCCGCATTGGTTAATTTCTGTCTGGCTCCGCTGAACGTGCTTAACACCGTCTATGTCAAAGAGCTTCTTCATGGCGGCCCCGCCCTGGTGAGTTCACTCAGCATGGGATTAACCCTTGGCATGATCTTGACCGGCCTTGGGCTGGCAAAGTGGGGAGACCGCTGCCGGAAGAGCACGCTGATCCTGTCGGGAATCCTGCTGCTTGGCCTGGGTCTCGCCTTGCTGAGCCTCCCTCCATGGGCACCGGATAAATACACCGTCATAGCCGCCATCTCTCTGATGTTCCTGATCGGCGTCTCCGTAAGTCTGGCCAGCAGTCCGCTGCGTTCCTATGTTATGGAGGTCACGCCCGGACATATGCTGGGACGCGTAGCCGCCCTGATTAACATGCTGTGCCTTAGTGCCATGCCGCTTGGCGGCGCCTTGACCGGAGCGGTGGCGGACGCGATACCGATCCCAATCCTGTATGGGGCCATGGGGTCCATCATTGCAGCAGCTGCGCTCCTACTGACTCGTTTCCGTTCTTTTCGCAAGGTATAGAGTTACATCCAGAGATTCATTTAAGAAAAAGAATCATAACAATTCCTGTTCTTGCTTTGTCTTAAAGGAAAGCGTCCCTTATAATGAAGAGCATAGATGTTTATCGACTCCATAGGGGTGACGTAATGACGGACGTACTGAATTTCAAGACACCGGAAGAGATCAAGATATACTCCGATCCGTACCGGCTTAAGATTTTTAACAATTTTCATCTCATCGGCCGCCCGGCCACGGTGAAGGAAGTGGCGGATACGATGGGCGAGGTTCCGGCTAAGGTTTATTATCATGTCAAGAAGCTGGAGAGCATTGGGCTGCTTAAGGTGGTAGAGACCCGAGAAATCAAGGGCATTATCGCAAAGTACTATCAACCCTTTCACGGAGAAATACAGATTGTGAACAAAGAGCTGGAGCCAGCTGTGAAGAAGCTGTATACCTCAGCCACCCAAGGGCTTATCAGCGAAATGTTCGAGATGAATAAGCAGCACTTCCTGAGCAATATCGGCGGAGACAATCCGGCTGCTGGACAGCTAATGAACAAGAAGCTTCGCATGTCTCCTGAAGAGGCTCAGGAATTCTTCAAAGAAGTTCAAGGCCTGGCGGAGAAATATGAGAATCGGAATGCAGAACCCGGCTTGAAATCTTATGAGCTGTTTGTTTCTATGATGATGGGTTGTTCGCCCAAGAGTACAGATCATGAATAATGAAGATGCCGAACCTGCGCGGCATTTCTCGCATCCTGCTTAGGCGTTAACCCACAAATATCCCCTTGGTGCCAGTACATAAGCCATGAACAATTCATAGGCTGAACTCCTGTTCATCAAGGGGATTTTGTTATACCTAGGACCACCGAAAAGTGTCTAATCCGCTCTAATCACAATAAGAGGTCTTCTCCCGCTTCGTTCTAAGCAGGAGAAGACCTCTTGGTGATTCAAGGTGATAGCAGCTATTTAAGTGCTTTGGCTGCGATATCTGTTCGCATATGCTTGCCTTCAAATTCGATTTGCCGTGCCGCCGCATAAGCCTTCTCTCTGGCTTCAGCAATGCTATCGCCCAAACCTACGACGCCCAGCACCCGGCCTCCGCTCGTCTGCCACTCGCCCTCTTCATTCCTGGCCGTTCCGGCATGGAACACAAGGGCTTCTTCGCCAGTCTGATCCAGACCCGTGATCGGCAATCCCTTCGGGTAGCTCGACGGGTAGCCTGGGGACGCCAGCACCACGCAAACGGCAGACTGTTTGCTCCATTCCAGCTCGATTTGATCCAACGTGCCGTTCACCGCAGCGAGAAAGACCTCCAGAAGGTCGCTCTTCAGACGCGGCAGCACCACTTGTGTCTCCGGATCTCCAAAACGCGCGTTGAACTCGATCGCCTTCGACTTGCCATCTGGCGTAATCATCAGCCCGGCGAACAGCACGCCGCGGAACGGGCGGTCTTCAGCAACCATGGCTTTGGCCGTTGGCTTGACAATCGTCTCGACCGCTTCCTGGATAATTGCATCGTCAATGTGAGGCAGCGGCGAATAAGTCCCCATTCCGCCCGTATTCGGCCCCTGGTCTCCATCGAAGACCTGCTTGTGGTCCTGGGCCGCCGGCATGGCACATACGGTTTCGCCATCCACGAAGGCCAGAATTGACATCTCCTGCCCCTCCATAAATTCCTCGATGACCACCTGGGCTCCTGAGCTGCCGAATACCTTGCTGACCATAATATCCTGCAGTGCCTGCTCCGCTTGCTCCCGGGTAAAAGCCACCGTTACTCCTTTACCAGCAGCTAAGCCATCGGCCTTAATGACAATCGGTACAGGCTGGCTCTGCAAATACTTAAGCGCCTCTTCATAATTATCAAACTTCTCATAAGCAGCTGTGGGAATGGAGTACTTTTTCAAGAGATCCTTCATAAAAGTCTTGCTTCCCTCGATATGGGCCGCATTCTTCCTTGGACCAAACACCGGAATGCTCTTTGCTTCAAAGGCATCCACAATCCCATCTGCCAACGGGTCATCCGGACCTACAACGACAAGGCCTACCCGCTTCTCTTCGGCAAACGCTGTAAGCCGTTCAAATTCGCCCACCTGAATAGGTACCAGCTCTGCCAGCTGACCGATGCCTGCATTCCCCGGTGCACAGTAGATATGGTTGACGCGAGGGCTTTTGGCAAGTGCCCAGCAGATGGCATGCTCTCGGCCGCCGCCCCCGATGACTAGAATATCCATGCTTCTCCCCCTTGCTAGTGCGGCAAAGGCCCGCTCTGAGGCGGGCCCCTGCCAAAAGATTATTATGAAAATACAAGCTTAAGCTTAGTGTTTGAAGTGACGAACACCGGTGAAGACCATCGCAATCCCATACTCATTAGCAACCCGGATCGATTCTTCGTCCTTAATAGAGCCTCCCGGCTGAATAACAGCGGTGATGCCTGCTTTTGCCGCAAGCTCCAGCGTGTCGCCCATAGGGAAGAAGGCATCGGAGGCCAGCACGCTGCCCTTCGCCTTCTCGCCCGCCTGTTCGATGGCGATCTTCGCTGCGCCTACCCGGTTCATCTGGCCAGCGCCCACGCCCACCGTCATGCTGTCCTTAGCCAGCAGAATCGCATTAGACTTCACATGCTTAACTACTTTCCAACCGAACAGCAGCTGCTTCAGTTCTTCCTCGGTCGGCTTACGGTCAGTGACAACCTGAAGATTCGCAGGGTCCAGTGAATGCACATCGCTCTCTTGAACCACCATGCCGCCGTCAATCGTGGTTACCACATACTGCGCTTCGCGCGCTCCTCCGGCCCTAAGATCACCAATCTTCAGCAAGCGGATATTCTTCTTCTTGGTCAAGAGATCAAGCGCTTCCTGCGTAAAGCCCGGCGCCAAAATAATCTCCAGGAAAATCTCCTTAAGCAGCATAGCCGTATCTTCATCTATAATTCGGTTCGCGGCTACAATTCCACCAAAGATGGAGGTTGGATCAGCGGCATATGCTTTCTGATAGGCTTCCAGTACGCTTGCACCGATGCCTACACCGCAAGGATTCATATGCTTCACGGCAACGACCGCAGGCTCCTCGAACTCCTTCACGATCTGCAGTGCTGCATTCGCATCGTTAATATTGTTGTAGGACAGTTCCTTGCCATGTAGCTGCTTAGCCGTGGTCAGCGTATCTGCTGCAGCCAGCGGCTTGCGGTAGAAAGCCGCCTTCTGATGCGGGTTCTCCCCATAGCGAAGATCCTGGATTTTCTCATAAGTGACTGTAAAGCGCTCCGGCAGCGGATCGCCGGTGACGTTCGACAAATAATCAGAGATCAGAGCGTCATAAGAGGCCGTGTGACGGAACACTTTGGCTGCAAGCCGTTTGCGGGTATTCAGGGAGGTGTCGCCCTCTGAGCGAATTTCGTCAAGGACCGTCTGATAGTCCGCTGCATCGACGACAACACTGACAAAAGCATGGTTCTTCGCCGCAGAACGCAGCATCGTCGGTCCGCCGATGTCGATATTCTCAATTGCATCCTCATAAGATACATCCGGCTTGGCAATCGTCTCCTGGAACGGGTACAGGTTTACGACAACTAAGTCGATGTAATCCAGTCCCAGCTCCTTCATCTGCGCTTGGTGCTCAGCGCTGTCACGAATCGCAAGCAGCCCACTGTGCACCGCCGGATGCAGCGTCTTCACGCGGCCATCCAGAATTTCCGGGAACCCGGTTACATCAGAAATGCCAATGACCGGAACCCCTTCCTTCGACAGCAGGTTCTTCGTTCCCCCCGTCGAAATAATTTCCACACCCAATTTAGACAGCTCGCGGCAAAAATCCACGATGCCTGTTTTATCTGATACGCTGACCAACGCTCTTTTGATTGTCACTATAACTCCTCCTAAAAGTTTTACGAAGAATAGACTCTCTTGTGAAGCCTCGCTCTACGCCCCGCCTCTCCGGACTTCCGACAGATCACTACATCGACAGCAAACGCTGATCCCGCCGCATGCGACAATATATTTCTCGGGAAATATCGAATGAGCACGCGTCTGCTGTAGGTCGGGACAATAATTTGCGCTAATACGCTATTTCCAGCTGTTCCCGCTTACTATCGATACATTTCGGTCATTCAAAGTAATCCGGCCATCGGCAAACCACGACACCACACGCGGATACAGCTCCATCTCGGCCGCATGAATCCGTGCTTCGAGCGCCTCCCGGCTCTCGTCTTCTCGAATCTCCACGGCCTGCTGCGCGATGACGGCTCCGGTGTCCATTCCCCCGTCCACAAAATGGACGGTGATCCCGGTCACCTTCACGCCGTACTCGAGCGCTTGGCCGATTGCATCGCGGCCCGGGAACGCCGGCAGCAGGGACGGATGAATATTGATCATCCGTCCTGCATACGGCTCCACAAGCACAGTCGTCAACAGCCGCATATATCCGGCTAGGACGATCAGCTGCACGCCGCGTTCAGCAAGCTTCGCGGCAATCTCCCGCTCGTATTCCTCGCGGCTGCCATAGTCCTTGGGCCGGAACAGAAAGGTGTCGATTCCGGCAGCTTCGGCCCGCTTCACCACAGGCGCCTCCGGCTTGTCGCAGACAAGCAGCGACACCTCGGCAGCCCCGAGAAGCCCCTCTCTGGCTGCATCCACCAGCGCCTGGAAGTTGCTGCCCTGACCGGATGCGAACACCGCAATCCGCAGCACAGACATCAGACCTCAGCTCCTGTAAATGTCACTTCACATGAGCCTGGCGTTACTTTTCCGATAACATAAGGCGTCTCACCGCTTGCGCGCAGCGAGGTTAGAGCAGCCTCTGCTTGGCCTTCTGATACGATGATCACCAGCCCGATCCCCATATTAAAGGTAGTGAACATGTCACGATTAGACACGGAGCCCTTCTCCTGCAGCAGCTGGAAGATCGGCAGAATCGGCCAGGAGCCGTATTCAATATCGACATTAACCCCTTCTGGAAGCACGCGTGGAATGTTCTCAATGAATCCACCGCCGGTAATATGGGCCATTCCCTTCACTTCGACCTTCTCCAGCAGGGAGAGCACCGGCTTCACATACAGCTTGGTTGGCTCTAGTAGCACATCACCCAGCCGGGCATTCCCGAGTTCGGGAAGAGCATCCTTCAGATCATAACCAGCCTGCTCCAGCAGCAGCTTCCGAACCAAGGAGAATCCATTGCTGTGCACACCGCTTGAAGCAAGACCGATCACCGTATCTCCTGCAGTAATGGAAGCTCCATTAATGATCTTGCTCTTATCCACCACACCTACAGTAAACCCGGCGATGTCATACTCACCTTCCGCATACATCCCTGGCATTTCAGCCGTTTCCCCGCCGATCAGAGCACAGCCGGACTCGGCACACCCTTCGGCAATCCCGGATACAATCGCTTCAATCTTCGTCGGAATTACCTTGTCACAAGCCAGATAATCTAGAAAAAACAACGGCTCAGCGCCTTGAACGACAATATCATTCACGCACATGGCCACGGCATCAATTCCGATCGTATCGTGCTTATCCATAGCGAACGCCAGCTTCAGCTTTGTGCCGACTCCATCGGTTCCCGAGACGAGGACCGGCTCCTCATATTTATCTTTGTTCAAGCCGAACAACGCGCCGAAACCGCCCAGGTCAGTCATGACTTCCGGACGGAACGTCCGTTTTACATGCTTCTTCATCCGTTCAACCGCTTCATTCCCCGCTGCGATATCTACACCGGCCTTCTTGTATGCTTCGGACACGTAAGGACACTCTCCCTTTTATACATCTATTGTTTATTCCATATCTCATTTAAGTGGATGAAAAGTTAATAGCCTTAATCAAGGTCTAACGGCAGACGAGGCAACACCCGCTGCACACGGATTGCCGCTGACATCACCTGATCAGCAACCGCAGCCAAATTGCTCCTCGCCCCCGAAATCGGTACGTGTTGGATAGTCATTGTCAAAGCAAGCCATGCACAGCCCGCCTTTATAATCTTTAACATTGTCTCCGCCGACCGCTTCAATCAATCCCTCAGAGCTTAAGAATGACAAGGAGTCCGCATTAATTTCGCGGCAGATCTCCTCCACAGACTTCGATGAGGCAATCAGCTCGCGCCGATCCGGCGTGTCGATGCCGTAGAAGCAGGGATTTTTGAAAGGAGGTGAAGTGATCCGCACATGAACTTCGGTAGCCCCAGCTTCCCGCAGCAAATTCACAATCCGGCGCGAGGTCGTTCCGCGAACGATCGAATCATCGATCATCACAACACGCTTGCCTTCCACCACACGGCGAACCGCGCTAAGCTTCATCTTCACCCCTTGCTCCCGCAGCTCCTGGCTGGGCTGAATGAAGGTTCTGCCCGTGTACTTGTTCTTAATCAACCCAAGCTCATAAGGTATTCCGGTCTGCTCCGCATAGCCGATCGCTGCCGAAATGCTGGAATCCGGCACTCCAGTAACCACATCCGCATCCACGAACGCTTCCATCGCCATCCGCTGACCCATCCGCTTGCGGGAGGAGTGCAGATTGGAACCGTTCATATCACTATCCGGCCGGGCAAAGTAAATGTACTCCATCGCGCACAGTGCCTTACGCTGAGATTCAGCGAACCGGTCCTCATGCAGGCCCTCCGCATCCAAGATCAGCAGTTCGCCAGGCTGAATGTCACGGATCGTCTCTGCCCCAATTACTTCAAAGGCGCATGTCTCCGAAGAGAACAGATAAGCGTCCCCAAGGCGGCCCATGGTCAGCGGCCGCAGGCCGTTGGGATCACAGGCGACAATCAGCTTATCATTAGTCAGCAGCAGAAAGGCAAAGCCGCCGACAATTTGGCGAAAGGCATCCTTAGCCGCTTCCACCAGCGGCTTCGGCGAACGGGCGATCAGATGGGCGACCACCTCGGTGTCGCTGGTAGTCTGGAAGATCGACCCGCCCTGCTCCAGCTCGCGCCGAATCTTCGGGGCGTTCACAATATTACCGTTCGTGGCAACTGCGAGATCACCGTCACGGTATTTGAACACGAGCGGCTGCGCATTGGTTAATCGGCTGTCGCCGCTTGTCGAGTAGCGCACATGCCCAATGGAGCGTTCTCCCTTGAGCGAGGCCAGACGGTCCTTGTCGAAGACCTCTTTGACCAGTCCCATACCCCGGTGATAGTTGAACCCGCCCGAGCCGGTCACACACATACCTGCGCTCTCCTCCCCGCGGTGCTGCAGAGCATGAAGTCCATAATAAGACAAGGAGGCGGCCTCCGGATGTCCGAAGACACCGAAGACGCCGCATTCCTCTTTAAGCGTATCGAATATATCGTTAGGGCCCGTCCCTTGGTTATAATAATCGCCAGTCCAAAACGTTACTTCATCAGACATGGAATAACTTCCTCCCAAGTTTGCTTCAGGCCTTCCACGGATTTGTTTACAGCCGAAGCACGGTTGATGTCGATCTCCAGGGTCTTGCCTGCCACACGTCCGATCTTCGTTACAGGTACTTCGCTGTCCTTCAAATATTGTTCAAGCTGGGCTGCCTTCTCCTCGGAAGCAGACAACAGAATCCGCGACTGCGATTCGCTGAATAGCGCGACATCCGGGCGGAGTGCTGTCTCCAGGCTCACCTGGGCCCCGATGTTCCCGCTGATGCAGGATTCAGCCAGCGCTACAGCCAGGCCGCCTTCCGACAAATCATGCGCGGAAGCCACAAGCCCTTGTTGAATGGCACCGAGCACCGCGCTGAGAAGCTTCTTCTCCGTGCCGAGATCAAGCTCCGGCGGACGTCCTTCCGCTACTCCATGAACGACGGATTGAAATTCACTGCCACCAAGCTCAGCTTTGGTCTCGCCAAGCAGGAAGATCACATCCCCTTCCTGTTTAAAGGCTTGAGTCGTAATGTGGTCCACATCATGAACCAATCCGACCATGCCCACAACAGGTGTTGGATAAATCGCACCCTTGGCGTTTTCATTGTACAAGCTGACGTTCCCTCCGATCACTGGAGCCTCCAGCACCCGGCAGGCTTCCGCCATGCCGTCTACGGCTTTTTCCATCTGCCAGAAAATATCCGGCTTCTCCGGGCTGCCAAAGTTCAGGTTATCCGTAATCGCCAGCGGCTCAGCACCGGAGCAGACGATGTTCCGCGCCGCTTCACTGACTGCAATTTTCCCGCCCACTTCAGGGTCAAGATACACATAGCGACCGTTGCAGTCTGTCGTCATCGCAAGGCCCTTGCGTGTGCCGCGGATGGTCACAACGGCGGCGTCAGAGCCGGGACGGACTGCGGTGCTTGTACGCACCATGTAGTCGTACTGCTCATATACCCAGGCTTTGCTGGCTACTGTAGGAGAAGAAAGCACCTGCTCAAGCGCTTCGCCCAGATCGGTGACTTCCGGGTAATGAAGCGTATCCACCTTCGCATTCGCTTCATAATACGCCGGCACAGCCGACGGCTTATTGTAGATCGGGCACTCGTCCACGAGTGCGGTCACCGGCATATCGCCGACTACTTCACCGTGATGGAACAGCTTCAAGCGGCCATCATCGGTAACCTTGCCCACCTTGGCGCAGATCACGCCCCAGCGGTCAAAGATTTCCTGCGCCTGTGCTTCATGCTTCGGCTCGACGACAAACAGCATCCGCTCCTGCGATTCCGACAGCATCATTTCATAAGGGGTCATGCCTTCCTCACGCTGCGGAACCTGGTCCAGATACAGCTCCAGCCCATTGCCCGCCTTACTCGCCATCTCCGCGCTCGAGCAGGTCAGACCGGCTGCGCCCATGTCCTGAATCCCCAAGACAATCCCGCTGTCGATCAGTTCGAGGCAGGCTTCCATCACCAGCTTCTCCATAAAAGGATCGCCAACCTGAACCGCTGTCCGCTTCGCTTCCGACTCCTCTGTCAGTTCCTCAGAGGCAAAGGTTGCGCCGTGAATGCCATCACGTCCCGTTGGTGGGCCCACATAGAACACGGGGTTCCCCACGCCCTTAGCGACCCCGCGCTGAATTTTGTCATGGTCGATCAAGCCGACACACATTGCATTGACCAGCGGGTTCCCGTCATAGCTGTCGTCAAAGGTGATCTCTCCGCCAACCGTCGGAATACCGATACAATTGCCATATCCTGCAATGCCGGACACCACATGCTCGAACAAATATTTGACCCGGTCGCTCTCCAGCTTTCCAAAACGCAGGGAATTCAGCACAGCGACAGGTCTTGCTCCCATGGAGAAAATATCCCGGATGATACCGCCAACTCCGGTTGCTGCGCCTTGATAAGGCTCAACAGCTGATGGATGGTTATGGCTCTCAATCTTGAATACCACCGCTTGGTTATCGCCAATATCCACAATGCCTGCGCCCTCGCCCGGTCCCATTAGAACCCGAGGGCCTGTAACCGGGAAGCGGCGGAGCAGCGGCTTGGAATTCTTGTAAGCACAGTGCTCGGACCACATGACACTGAAGACGCCAATTTCCGTATAATTCGGTTTACGGTCGAGAAAACCGCAGATCAGCTCATACTCGCTGTCAGACACGCCCATTTGTTTATAGATCTGCTGGTTTGCGATTTGCTCCGCCGTCGGTTCTTTAGCGGACAGTTGCTGCGCCATGATGATCCCTCCAAGCTTTCAAAATAGATGTAAACATGCGTTTGCCGTCTTCCGATCCCAGCAGCGAATCTACCGCTCGCTCAGGGTGGGGCATCATGCCGATCACATTGCCGCGCTTATTGGATATCCCCGCGATATCTTCCACCGAACCGTTGGGATTATTAACATAGCGGAATACAATCTGATTGTTCGCCTTTAGCTGACTCAGTGTCTCTTCATCACAATAGTAGTTGCCTTCGCCGTGTGCGATTGGGATTATGATCTCTTCGCCCTCGGCGTAGTCCGCCGTGAACGGGGTCTTGTTGTTCTCCACACGAAGCACGGTGTCGTGACAACGGAATTTAAGGGACATGTTGCGGCGAAGTGTCCCTGGCAGCAAGCCGGCCTCGGTCAGAATCTGGAAGCCGTTGCAGATCCCCAGCACATATTTTCCCTGCTCAGCAGCCTTAGCCACCTCTGCCATCACCGGTGCAAACCGGGAAATGGCGCCGCACCGCAGGTAGTCTCCATAAGAGAAACCGCCCGGAACAAGAATGCAATCATAGGCGGAGAGGTCTGTCGCCGTGTGCCAGACGTAATCGACCGGATCGCCGAGCGTATCCTCCACCGCTTTATAACAGTCAATATCACAGTTGGAGCCCGGAAATACGAGTACTGCAAATTTCATGGTGGTTAGCCCTCCAATTCAAAGCGATAGTCTTCAACAACTGTGTTAGCCAGCAGCTTCTCGCACATCGTCTTCACACGAGCTTCCGCCTCGGCACGGTCATTCGTGTCCAGCTGGAGCTCCATATATTTGCCAATGCGTAGCGATTCTACCTCCTGGAAGCCCATAGAATGCAGAGCGCCTTGAACGGCAACTCCCTGTGGATCAAGTACGCTTTGCTTAATAGTGACATAGACCGTTGCTTTAATCATGTTCCGTTGTTCCTCCTAATAATGAATGGGATAAGTGCTGCCCTTGCCTGTTAACCAATCTGTCCAAGCTTTCACATGCGTTAGGAATTAGGATAACTGCTGTCCCGTCAGCCTGTAGTAAATCTCGCGGTAACGCCGTGAGGTTTCCTCCACGACTAGCGGAGGAAGCGGAGCCGGCTGGCTGTTCTTATCCCAATCGGAGTTAGCCAAATAGGTCCGAACCGGCTCTTTATCCATACTGTCGATCTCCGTATCTAGCGCGTAGTTCTCCTTCGCCCAGAAGCGGGAGGCATCCGGAGTGAAAATCTCATCAATTAAAATCAGCTTGCCGTCAATCAGTCCGAATTCCAGCTTGCAGTCTGCGAGCAGAATCCCCTTCGACTCACAATAGTCTCTGGCGTAACCATACAGCTTCAGCGTCATCTCCCGAAGCTCTACCGCCAGGGAAGCTCCCACGATTTCCTTCATCTGCTCGAACGAAATATCTTCATCATGCCCGACATCGTTCTTCGCAGCCGGCGTGAAGATCGGCTCCTCCAGCTTGCTGTTCTTGCGGAGGCCCTCCGGCAGCTTGATGCCGTTAATCTCCCCGTTGGCCTCATATTGGCGCCAGCCGCCGCCTGTGACATAGCCGCGGGCGACACACTCGATATCAATTCGCTGAGCTTTGCGAGTAACCATGATCCGGTCCTTGAGCAGCTCCTTATTGGTGACTAGGTCGCCTAACCGCTCGACATCGGTGTGAATGACATGGTTCTCGATCAGCTCTGCCGTACGGTCGAACCAGAAGGCGCTCAGCCGATTAAGCACATTCCCTTTATCCGGCACCGCCGGCTCCAGAATATAATCGAACGCTGAGATCCGGTCGGTGACCACAATCAGGTAATGCTCGCCCAAATCATAAAGCTCACGCACTTTGCCTTTATATAACAAGGGTGCCTTGATAAATTCCTTCGCTGTAGAAATTGCAGATGAAGTCATCGCCTAGCTTCCTCCTCGCCCATTCCACTCGGGTGTGCCCCGTTTATTCAATCAAGCCCAGCTTGCGGAAAATTGTATCTACATGCTTCAAATGCCATGCCGGATTAAAAGCATCCTCTATGTCTTCCTTGCTCAGCACCGCGGTAATTTCCGGCGTCTCCTCCACCAGCTCGCGGAATTGGCGCTGGGTCTCCCAAGCTTGCATAGCCCGCGGCTGCACCGTGTCGTAGGCTTGCTCACGGCTGAAGCCCTTGTCGATCAGCTTCGTCATCACACGGCCAGAGAATGGAACACCGAACGTGCGGCTCATGTTGCGCTTCATATTTTCCGGGAATACCGTCAGATTCTTCACAATATTGCCAAAGCGGTTCAACATATAGTTCAGCAGCATTGTGGCATCCGGCAAAATCACGCGTTCCACCGAAGAGTGCGAAATATCGCGCTCATGCCACAGCGTCACATTCTCATAAGCCGATACCATATGGCCGCGGATTACGCGGGATAGGCCGGAAATATTCTCTGAACCGATCGGATTGCGCTTATGCGGCATCGCCGAGGAACCTTTTTGTCCTTTGGCAAACGCCTCTTCCACCTCACGGAACTCACTCTTTTGAAGCGCGCGAATCTCAGTCGCGAACTTGTCCAGGGAAGTAGCTACAAGAGCAAGTGCAGCCATATATTCGGCGTGGCGGTCACGCTGCAGGGTCTGGGTGGAGATCGGAGCTGGCGATGTGCCCAGCTTCTCGCAGACGAACTGCTCCACAAACGGATCAATATTGGCATAAGTGCCTACAGCCCCGGAAATTTTACCGAACTCTACCCCTCTTGCTGCATGACGGAAACGATCCAGGTTACGCTTCATCTCCTCATACCACAAAGCCATCTTCAGCCCGAATGTCGTCGGTTCAGCGTGAACCCCATGTGTACGCCCCATCATCGGCGTATCTTTATAGGCCAGCGCCTTCTCCTTCAAAATCTCGATAAAGTTCAGAATATCCTTCTCCAGAATCTCGTTAGCCTGCTTCAGGATATAGCCGAGCGCCGTATCTACCACGTCAGTAGAGGTTAACCCATAATGTACCCATTTACGCTCAGCGCCAAGGCTTTCAGATACCGCACGGGTAAAAGCGATCACATCATGGCGGGTCTCCTGCTCAATTTCGTAAATCCGGTCGATATCGAAGCTCGCCTTCTTGCGCAGCTCCACCACATCTTCCTTCGGAATTACACCGAGCTCTGCCCATGCCTCGCAAGCACAAATCTCCACTTCAAGCCATGCCTTGAATTTATTTTCCTCCGTCCAAACGGCTCTCATTTCCGGTCTGCTATAACGTTCAATCATCCTTGTTGATTCCTCCATATCTTGGTTTGCTCTATCCAATCAAGTCCGTCTTGCACTTGCTCACACAGCAGATTGATATGTCCCATTTTCCGTTTCGGGGCGGACCCGCTCTTTCCGTACAGGTGAACCTTTGGCACGATCGCCTTACTCTGCTCTCCAGACGACTGCCAGATCCCTGACACCACACGCTGAACGACTTCCTCCAAATGCTCGCCTAACACATTAACCATCACCACAGGGCTAAGCAGTCTCACTTCACCCAGCGGCAGGTTGCATACAGCCCGCACATGCTGCTCGAACTGTGAAGTCGTGCAGGCCTCCATCGTGTAATGTCCCGAATTATGCGGCCGCGGTGCCAATTCATTGACGTACAGCTCCCCATCCCTTGTCAGGAAAAGCTCTACCGCAAGCAGCCCGACCGCTCCCATAGACTCAGCAATCGCTGCAGCCAGCTTCTCTGCTTCAGCCTGCACCGGAGCCGGCACTCTCGCCGGAACGATCGAAGCATGCAGGATGTTGTCCACATGAATATTCTCTGCCACGGGAAAAGTTTTAATCTCACCGCGCGGGCTTCTAGCCGCAATCACCGACAGCTCTTTGTCAAAAGCGATGAACTGTTCCAGCACCAGCTCTGCCCCGCCCGCGCTAAGTGCCGCGTAAGCCTCAGGAATCTCTTCCCGGCTGCGGATTACCCATTGACCCTTGCCGTCATAGCCGCCCGTCGCGGTCTTCAGCACGCTTGGCAGTCCCAAGCGCTCGGCTGCCTGGCGAAGCTCCTCTTCGCTGCGAATCTCCGCATACGGAGCTACCTTCACATCGGCTGCTTCAATCGCCCGCTTCTCCCGCAGGCGATGCTGCGTAGTATGCAGCAGCTTACTACCCTGAGGCACCTGTGAGAGCTCCTCTAGCAGCGCTGCTACCTCAGCATCCACATTCTCGAATTCGTAGGTGATCACATCCGCCTTGGCTGCCAGCTCCCGGGCTGCTTCCTTGTCCGCATAGCCGGCAACAATCTGTTCTGCCACTTGCCCGCAAGGGCTGTCTTTGGTCGGGTCCAAGGTCACGAACCGGTAACCGAGGCTGCTGCCGGCAAGTGCCATCATCCGGCCCAGCTGGCCACCGCCCAGGACACCGATCGTAGATCCTGGCTGCACGCAGTCGCCGCGGCTCATAAGCTCACATCTCCCAGACTGTCGCTGCTCTCAAGCACCTCATCGCGAATGCGGTCCCGGCGAGCCTGAACCCGGCCCATCAGCTCCTCATCGAAGGCTCCGAGTATCTGCGCGGCAAGCAGTCCTGCGTTGATGGCGCCGGCCTTGCCGATCGCAACCGTCGCCACCGGAATACCGCCCGGCATCTGTACAATCGACAGCAGCGAGTCCAGACCGCTGAGCGCCGCCGACTTTACCGGCACACCAATAACCGGAAGCGGCGTCTTGGCCGCAACCATGCCTGGCAGATGCGCAGCCCCGCCTGCTCCGGCAATGATGACCTTGATGCCGCGCGAGCTAGCGCCCTCCGCATATTCAAACATCAGGTCCGGTGTTCTGTGCGCCGAGACTACCTTTTTCTCATAGGCAACCCCAAGCTCCTCAAGAACATTACAAGCATGTGCCATCGTTTCCCAATCTGACTTGCTGCCCATAATTACAGCCACCTGCGCTGACATGTTTCAACCTACTTTCCTCGTTGGAATAAATACTGCTTCATCAACAAAAAAATCCGATATCTAAGAAAATACGAATATTTTCAGGACACCGGACTATTCGGGAATCGGGCATAAGAGAAAGAGGGCCTATATTAAAGAGACCACAAAGAAACTTTCCTGCCGCTTCCCTCGTAGTCCGGAAATTTACGGTTTCCAGGTAGAGACTTCCGGGCCATATTCCCGGCATTATACGAGACTTATATATGGGCGCCTATCCGCGCCTCCCTGCCTCTAGTTTACCAATACCGATCATGCCGTGTCAACTTAAACCCGAACATTCCAAATTGTTAAATTATGATTGTTCGGATTTAAAGCTAAGGGAATGTTCATGCATGGAGTGTCTGCTTTTTTCGCAAGCAAAAAAGGAATGCCAGTCCGGCATCCCCTCTAATTATATAGATTGAACTAAAGTTTACATTGATCTTTCTATATTTAACGGCCTAATACGGCCCTATAACATTCATTTCTTTAGTTCATTCTATATAGCTGATTATTTAATTACAATAACCGGGATTCGTGCATGCTGTACTACATTGTGGCTGACACTGCCCAGCACGAATTCGCGAATGCCCCCAAGTCCGCGGCTGCCAATAACGATCACATCGTTGTCGTGCTTATCTGCATAATCCAGAATAACCTCTGCAGCCGAGCCTTGTGCGAGCTCCACTGTGCCAGACATGCCCGCCTCCTCCAGACGTCTCTTCGCCTCCTCGACAGTCTTCTCTGCAAGCTCATAGAACTCTTGGTTCATCGTTGCCGGTACAGGAGCAAAGCCTTCTGCTACATAAAAGCGAGGAAAATCAAATACATGGATCACTTCAAGCTCAGCGTTCGGGGACAGCTTGGCCAGCTCAATCGCTCTGTCGAGCGCTTTATTCGAAGCTTTGGAACCATCATAAGCTACTAGAATTTTGGAATACATCGTAAAGCACCTCTCTTTACTATAATATATGTATATTACCCTTGAGGCCTCTGGTTAGAATCTAAGTGCCATTAAGGGGGACTACAGCAGCAAGTACACATACAAGGCTGCATTCAAAAACAACAGCAGCGGCACGCCGATCACAAAGCTCATATGCCGGGTCTTATGCCGTTTGCTGTACATCGCTATGAGCACGCCCAAGGCACCGCCGATCCATGCGAGCAGGAACAGGGTCCGCTCCGGAATTCGCTCCCGCCTCTTCCTAGCCCGGCGCTTATCATCAGACATCACCAGGTACCCGATCAGATTGATGAAGACGAACCAGACTATCAATATTTCCCTCATCTGAAAGGCACCTCCCGCTCTTCGTTCACAGCTTATATAAGTCTGCTCTTACCACTTACTTCTGTTTCTATTATAAAACTCTGACTGACACAAGACAATTATACCCAAAAAAGAAGAGCCCTTCGGCTCTTCTCAAGATTCCTGCTTAGGAATTTCATTCAAATTCGGCGGGGATTCCGCCTGCTTCTTAGGACGGAGCGCCTGCGTCTCCTCCATCACGCTGGACTTGTTCTGCTGATTATTGAGCTTGCGCGGCTTGTGATAAGGCACCGGGCATCACCTCCCTGAAGATTAACATCCCTTAGAGAGGAGCAATTTATACCGGTAACCCCTGTAAGCCCGCCTAAGCGCAGGATTATCCTTAATCCTGCTTCTGCTCCAGCGCAGCCTTTAGCAGCTCACCAAGGTTCGAGCCCAAGGATTCCTGCTTCGCATATTGCTTAACCAGCTTTTGCTGCTCACGCTTGTTAACATGCTTGCTGTCCTTGTTCAAGACCTCGGTAATACCGCAGCTCAGGCACTGCACATACATCCCCGCCTTGCCTTCCTTCATTTCCATCTTCTTATGGCACTGAGGGCAGCGGCGATTCGAGAGCCGTTTGTCACCGGAACGCTTATAGCCGCAATCTTCATTCGGACAGGTCAAGAGCAGCCCGCGCTTGGTCTTCTTCTCCAGCAGACGGGTCCCACATGACGGGCAGTGACTGTTCGAGACGTTATGCGGCTTGTAAGAGGCGGCACTAGCTTTGACGCCAGAGACAAGCTGTCCCGCCATTTCACGAATACCGCGCAGGAACGGATCTGGCTTCCCTTGACCGCGTGCAATCCGCTCAAGCTCCGCTTCCCATTTCGCCGTCAGCTCCGGTGAGCGGAGCTCTGCGGGAGCAAGCTCAATTAGCTGCTTCCCTTTACCCGTAGGATGAAGCACTCCACCCTGACGCTCAATCGTATCTGAGCTGACCAGCTTCTCGATAATATCCGCCCGGGTAGCCGGAGTACCGAGTCCGTGCTTCTCCATCTGCGACAGCAGGGCCGCCTCGGTATAGCGCTTCGGCGGCTGAGTGCGGCCAGGAACAATGCGGCTTCGCTTCACCTGCAGCGTCATGCCTTCCTTCAGCTCAGGAAGGGTTGATTCCGCTTCATCAGCGGGGTCCTCACCTTCCTCTTCGAGGTGTTCTCCGTCATAGACAGCCTGCCAGCCACTGTCCTTTACCGTTGTCCCCTTGGCATGGAAAGTCTCACCGGCAATGTCGACAGCCACCGCAACCTGGTCATATTTTGCAGGTCCATAGAACAGACTGATAAACCGGCGGACAATCAGATCATACAGTTTGCGCTCATCACTACTCAGCGCATTCAGCAGCACCGTTTGCTCGGTCGGAATAATTGCATGGTGGTCTGTGACCTTGCTGTCATCCACCACCCGCTTGCCTACGTGCAAATCCTTGCGCAGCAGCGGTCGCGCCAGTGGCGCATACGGACCGACAGCAACTGAGCTAAGTCGTTCTTTCAGCGTCCCAATCATATCGCTCGTCAAATACCTTGAATCCGTTCGCGGGTAGGTAACCAGCTTATGCTGCTCATAGAGCCGTTGAAGCACGTTAGATGTCTGTTTGGCCGAGAAGCCAAGCCGACGGTTCGCATCCCTCTGAAGCTCGGTCAGATCGTAAGCCAGGGGATGAGGCACACTCTTATCCGTCTTCTTTAGCTTCACAACCCGCCCGGTCTGGTCTGCAAGCTTGGACTGGAGCGCTTTAGCCTTAGATTCGTCAAAAATCCGGGATTCGCCCTGGGGTGAACGCCACTGCGCCTCAAAACCGCCCAGATCAGCTCGAATCTGGGAGTATTCTTCCGAGCGGAACGAGGTTATTTCCTGCTCACGCTGCATAATCATCCCCAGGGTAGGTGTCTGCACCCGTCCTGCCGACAGCTGGGCACTGAACTTGGTTGTCAGCGCACGAGTGATATTCAGGCCGACCATCCAATCCGCCTCAGCACGGCAGCGTGCCGATTCATACAGCCGATCGAATTGATGGCCGGGCTTCAGTGAGGCAAAGCCTTCCTTGATGGCCTTATCGGTCTGCGAAGAGATCCACAGCCGCTGGAACGGCTTGTTCCATTTCACCATATCCATCACCCAGCGCGCGAGCAGTTCACCTTCTCTGGCCGCATCCGTCGCTATGATAAGTTCTGAAATATCTGAACGGCGCATGAGCTGTTGAACCGCCTTGAATTGATGGCTGGTTTCGCGCAGCACCTTAAGCTTCATTTTTCCAGGAAGAATCGGAAGATCCTCTAAGCTCCAAGTGGCATATTTCTTATCATAATCCTCAGGCTCAGCAAGTCCCACCAAATGGCCCAGCGCCCAGGTGACGACATACCGAGGTCCTTCAAAATAGCTTTTATGTTTATCGCGGCTTCCCATCACACGCGCAATTTCACGGGCGACAGAGGGCTTTTCTGCCAGCACTAAAATCTTCATAACCTCTCTCCTTTCACACGTCCTCCATTATACCATTATCACTCGGCATTTTCGCATACCTAGGATAAGACTCTGGCAATGCTACTTAAGACAAGGGTGATTGACAAACTTTCAAAAAAACACTAAAATTCTTCTTAAATTAGTACCAGGTACTAGTATCTGATGCTATAATAAAAACAATTTTAGATTTTCATCCAAAAAGGAGCGTGAAATATATGAGTTCAATAGCAAGGTTGAGTGCATTGGGAGCATATGTCCCCGAACGCATTCTCACGAATACGGATCTTGAGAAGATGGTGGATACGAACGATGAATGGATTGTACAGCGGACAGGAATTCGGGAGCGCCGAATTTCGGCAGAGGAAGAGTTCACATCCCATCTCTGTATCCGCGCTGTTGAGGACCTGGCCCGTTCCTATGAAGGAACCCTTGAGGATGTGGAGCTCATTCTCGTGGCTACAACGACTCCCGACTATCCTTTTCCAAGCGTAGCCTGCCGGGTTCAAGATCACTTTGGCCTCAAACAGGCAGGGGCTGTGGACCTCAACGCAACATGTGCCGGATTCACCTATGGGCTGCATTTGGCGAACGGGCTTATCAGCTCCGGTCTACACCGCAAAGTGTTGGTTATTGCTGGAGAGACCCTTACCAAAGTTACAGATTACACGGATCGGAGCACCTGTATTCTATTCGGTGATGGAGCTGGCGCAGCACTCGTAGAAGCAGATCCTGCCGATCCAGGATTTCTTGCTGCTACGCTGGGCAGTGACGGGTCCGGAGGTCGTCATGTCTACCGGGCCGGAATGGCCGCCGCTCTGGATGGTACAGTCCTAGAAGGCAACGGAAAAATTGTGCAGAACGGACGAGAGGTCTATAAATGGGCTGTACGCACCGTACCAGACGGTATTTCCCGTCTGCTGCAAGCTGGCGGATTAAGCCTCCATGAGCTTGATTGGTTCGTTCCTCACAGCGCTAATCTGAAGATGATTGACTCCATCACCGAGAAGACCGGTATTCCTGCCGAGCGCACATTGACCAGTGCGGAATACTACGGGAACACCTCTGCCGCCTCAATCCCTCTCTCCCTGAAGCTTGCACGCCAAGAAGGGAAATTAAAGCGTGGAGACCATCTTGTTCTGTTCGGGTTCGGAGCCGGTCTAACTTATGCCGGACTGTTGCTAAAATGGGGAATAGATAATTAGTCTTTTGGCCTCTAGGCAAACTAAAGACCAGCTTTGAGAGCTGGTCTTTTTCTATGTCCATTTTCCTACCACAAACAAATCGTTTCAGGCTGCAAAAATTATTTTATGTAAGAAAACTTAACACAGGTATTGCTAAATGGCTTGTTTCAGTTCTATAATCCGTCATAAGCCTTAACTCATGTCATTTAATTCTACATACCGAAAGGGGAACAATCACCATGAACTACAAGAAATATTTCGCTGCACCCTTGTTAGCTGCCACTCTGCTTGGTACATCTGTCTTTGGATCTGCAGCCGGTGTTCACGCGGCAGAGCCAGTGCCCGGCAAGGTTCTCTCCTCGACAGCAGCTTCTTCCACTACCGAGGCGAAGAACACTCAGCTCCCCAAAATTAAAATTCTAGCAACCGGCGGCACCATTGCCGGATCCGCAGATTCCAACACCGCAGTCACCGGCTATAAGGCCGGCGCTCTTGGGATTGATACCCTCATCAACGCCGTTCCTGAAATGAAAGGGATCGCAGAGGTCAGTGGAGAACAAATCGCCAATGTAGGAAGCCCTGACATCACGAATGAAATTCTGCTCAAGCTGGCCAAGCGGATCAATACCCTGCTTGCAAGCGACGACGTGGATGGCGTAGTCATCACCCACGGCACAGATACTTTGGAAGAGACAGCTTACTTTCTGAACCTTGTCATTAAAAGCGATAAGCCCGTTGTCGTTGTAGGCTCCATGCGCCCTGCTACCGCCATTAGCGCAGACGGTCCTTTTAACCTTTATAATGCTGTGAAAGTAGCTGGCGACAAAGCATCCTACGGCAAAGGCGTGCTGGTAATGCTGAATGACCGAATTGGATCAGCGCGATATATTAGTAAAACCAATACAACCGCTGTAGACACGTTCAAATCTCTTGAGCAAGGCTATCTTGGTGCTATTGTTGGCGGCAAGGTGTACTATTACAACGAACCAATCCGCAAGCATACAACCTCTTCTGTATTCGACATCTCGAATTTGGATCAGCTTCCACAAGTAGATATTCTGTATGAATATGAAAACAACGGACGCTATCTGTATGATGCTGCAGTTGCTGCAGGTGCCAAGGGAATCGTAGTTGCCGGTTCGGGCGACGGCTCCATGTCGAGCGCTTCTTCTAAGGGCGCAAGCGATGCTGCTAAGAAGGGTACGATTATTGTTCGTTCCACCCGGGTTGGCAGCGGAACCGTTTCTCAGTCAGCTGACGAGAACAAGGACGGCTTTGTCTCCTCAGATTCGCTTAACCCGCAGAAAGCGCGGATTCTGCTTATGCTCGCCCTCACCCAGACCAAAGATCCTGCTAAGATTCAAGAGTTCTTTAACGAATATTAATATCCCTTAAGTTACTCCTCCCATTTCATATAGGCTGGCGCAATTTGGCGTCAGCCCTTTCCTTTTGCCTTGGACTAGAATAAGTTAGTCACATACCAATTTGTAAATTCTGTAAGTCCCGTTTTCGATGTTTAGAACAACCCAAAACGGTTAATAGTAAACGACAACAATAATTATGGAGGGGTGACACGATATGAGTTTCTTGTGGTCTTTGATTGTTGGCGGTATTATTGGATGGCTGGCTGGTTTAATCATGGGTAGAGATATTCCGGGTGGTATTATCGGGAATATCATCGCTGGTTTTGTCGGTGCATGGCTTGGTGGTCTGCTGCTTGGTAATTGGGGACCGGAAATCGGTGACTTCTATATCATTCCAGCCCTGATTGGTGCTGTTGTCCTCGTATTTATCGTCAGCTTGATTCTTCGCTCGATGGGCAGAAGAAGCAATCCTTAACGAATACGATGAGTAATATGAACAAAAACCGGCGGAGGTTCACTCCGTCGGTTTGTTCTTTTCTTGCTTTTTTTAAAATGAGAATTAAGATCTGCCGACAAACTCCTGTGCCCAATAGCCATTGTAGTAGCCTACACCGATCAGGTTGTAATTTGCATTCAGGATGTTCGCTCTATGACCTGCACTGTTCATCCAGGCCTGCACAACCTCTGCTGGTGTCTTTTGTCCTTTAGCAATGTTCTCCCCAGCATAGTTATAAGAAATATTAAATTTCTTCATCATGTCAAACGGAGAACCGTAAGTGGGAGACGTATGATCAAAGTAGTTATTCTGGCTCATATCCTTAGCTTTCGCCAATGCCATATTGTTAAGGCTCGCGTCTCCAGTTAAAGCCTTAAGTCCTTGCTTAGCCCGTTCCTGGTTAACCAGACGAATAACCTCGGCAGTAAACTGAGATTTGTCTGTTGCAGTTGTGTTGTTTTGTGTACTGTTAGTTGTTCCTTGTTTGCCAGTCTGGGTCTGCGTCTGAGTCTGTGTCTGCTTCTTTGTCTGTGTGTTCCCTGCAGACCAGTTGGATTGCTGCTGCTGAAGCCACTGCTGTACATTTACATTTTGAAAATACGTAGACCAGTTAAAAGTAGTCTGAGAGGAAGCGGCGGACGCCGAAGTCGGAAGCATGATTCCGACAGTTAATAGTACAGCCATACCTCCGGTAACCCAATGCTTGATCATTCTGTGTTTCATCTAACTTCATCTCCTTTAATGTCGATTTAGAATTTCCATGTTGCTTCATAGTTAGTTACAATTCTGTAACCTTTAATAAGCATACCATGAGATCTCTCTTTCGGCTTCAAGTAGATGTTGGGAATCAGCATATGTTCGCAGTAGCATTACTTGCATACATAGAAAAAGAGCATTGTTGATCATGTATCAACAATGCTCTTTTTATTCGCTTGGCGGCGTCCTACTCTCCCAGGACCCTGCGGTCCAAGTACCATCGGCGCTGGAGGGCTTAACGGTCGTGTTCGGGATGGGTACGTGTGGAACCCCTCCGCTATCGCCACCAAACAGTTTTTTTTCGGTCGCTATTGCTCCCTGAAATTCATCAAGGAAAATAACCCACCTTCAAAAACAACCTGCGAGTAAATATCAAATCTTGATATTAACCCACAATTGTTCAGATGTTTAATCACCTGAAAACTGGATACGAAACGAAATTGTGATTTAGATCTTCTCGGGGTCCCCGCAAAGTATTCGGAATCAGCCTCGAAGCCTTTTCTTCACTTTGTGGGGTCATTTTAGGATAAGCCCTCGACCGATTAGTACTGGTCAGCTCCATGCATTGCTGCACTTCCACCTCCAGCCTATCTACCTCGTCGTCTTCAAGGGGTCTTACTAATTGGGAAATCTCATCTTGAGGGGGGCTTCACGCTTAGATGCTTTCAGCGCTTATCCCTTCCGCACTTAGCTACCCAGCTGTGCTCCTGGCGGAACAACTGGTGCACCAGCGGTGCGTCCATCCCGGTCCTCTCGTACTAAGGACAGCTCCTCTCAAATTTCCTACGCCCACGACAGATAGGGACCGAACTGTCTCACGACGTTCTGAACCCAGCTCGCGTACCGCTTTAATGGGCGAACAGCCCAACCCTTGGGACCTACTTCAGCCCCAGGATGCGATGAGCCGACATCGAGGTGCCAAACCTCCCCGTCGATGTGGACTCTTGGGGGAGATAAGCCTGTTATCCCCAGGGTAGCTTTTATCCGTTGAGCGATGGCCCTTCCATGCGGTACCACCGGATCACTAAGCCCGACTTTCGTCCCTGCTCGACTTGTCAGTCTCGCAGTCAAGCTCCCTTTTGCCTTTGCACTCTTCGAATGATTTCCAACCATTCTGAGGGAACCTTGGGGCGCCTCCGTTACTCTTTAGGAGGCGACCGCCCCAGTCAAACTGCCCACCTGACACTGTCCCCGCACCGGATTACGGTACCAGGTTAGAACTCCGATACGATCAGGGTGGTATCCCAACGGCGCCTCTACCGAAGCTGGCGCTCCGGCTTCCTAGGCTCCCACCTATCCTGTACAAATCGTATCAAAGTCCAATATCAAGCTGCAGTAAAGCTCCATGGGGTCTTTCCGTCTTGTCGCGGGTAACCTGCATCTTCACAGGTATTAAAATTTCACCGGATCTCTCGTTGAGACAGCGCCCAAGTCGTTACGCCATTCGTGCGGGTCAGAATTTACCTGACAAGGAATTTCGCTACCTTAGGACCGTTATAGTTACGGCCGCCGTTTACTGGGGCTTCGGTTCACAGCTTCGGATTACTCCTAACCGCTCCCCTTAACCTTCCAGCACCGGGCAGGCGTCAGCCCGTATACTTCGCCTTGCGGCTTCGCACAGACCTGTGTTTTTGCTAAACAGTCGCTTGGGCCTTTTCACTGCGGCCCCCTCGGGCTATTCACCCTACCGAGGCACCCCTTCTCCCGAAGTTACGGGGTCATTTTGCCGAGTTCCTTAACGAGAGTTCTTCCGCGCGCCTTAGAATTCTCTTCTCGCCTACCTGTGTCGGTTTACGGTACGGGCACCTTCACCTGGCTAGAGGCTTTTCTTGGCAGTGTGAGATCATGACCTTCGCTACTGTAATTTTCACTCCCCATCACAGCCCAGCCTTAAAGTGTGCGGATTTGCCTACACACCAGCCTCACTGCTTGGACGGACATCCATCAGTCCGCGTCACTACCCTGCTGCGTCACCCCATCGCTCATAACGGTTTACGGTGGTACAGGAATTTCCACCTGTTGTCCTTCGACTACGCCTTTCGGCCTCGCCTTAGGTCCCGACTTACCCTGAGCGGACGAACCTTCCTCAGGAACCCTTAGGCTTTCGGCGGATCAGATTCTCACTGATCTTTTCGTTACTCATACCGGCATTCTCACTTGTATGCTGTCCAGCGCTCCTTACGGTACACCTTCAACCTACATACAACGCTCCCCTACCCCTGAATCGACTTCACTCCGCCTTCGAAGTGTGTCTATCCCCTGGAGAGCATTTAGCCTCAGACCCTATAGAGGTCTATCTTCGGCCAAAATGTCACTCTCAGGCTCCACGCCTCAAAG